>JAFUPX010000002.1 GCA_017472575.1 Clostridia bacterium
CGTTTGCACGGGGGTTGTCCCATGAGCGGAAAACAGCCTTAACTGCACCCATTAACTGCTCCTTAGGATCAGAGGGGAAGTCAGTACCGATTTTATTCTTGTATTCAGCGTTGAACTGACCTGCGAGCTCGCGAAGGTCGTCAGCGGTAAGCTCAACGTCAAACTTAACGCCCTTAGCTTCCTTCATTTCGTCGATAAGCTGTTCGAAGTATTTCTTACCAACCTCCATAACAACATCGGAGTACATCTGGATAAATCTTCTGTAGCAGTCCCAAGCCCAACGGGGATTTCCGGACTTCTTAGCAACAGCTTCAACAACATCCTCGTTAAGACCGAGGTTGAGAATTGTATCCATCATTCCGGGCATAGAAGCGCGCGCACCTGAACGAACAGATACGAGAAGCGGATTTTCCTTATCGCCGAACTTCTTGCCTGTGATTTCTTCCATTTTAACAATGTTAGCTTCGATTTCAGCCATGATTTCGGGATTAAACTGTCTGCCATCCTCATAATACTGTGTGCAGGCCTCGGTAGTAATTGTGAAGCCCTGAGGAACAGGAAGACCAATATTTGTCATTTCCGCAAGGTTTGCACCTTTACCGCCCAAAAGCTCACGCATGTTTGCGTTACCTTCTGAGAAAAGGTATACATACTTGTGACTCATTAAGAATCAACCTCCTAAAAAAATTTATGGATTATTCCACATTTAACATATTTATACTCAAAAGAGTATCCAAGTCATTATACCAGATAATTATCTAAAAATAAAGAGTTTTTTTAAAAAAATCAATAATTTTCCTATTTGTTTATAGAAAAAATCGTATTTTTCAAAAATATGGTGGAATTACACGAAAAATTCACATTAAAAAAGCATCGCACATAAAGATATGGACGATGCTTTAAGCATAAAAGTATTATTTGTTTTTCTTATAATTAATTACTCTTAAAATCACAGGACTCAGAATAATGTTTATCGCCAATTCAAACAGGAAGTTTCCGCCTGCGAGACCTAAAAACATATATTGGGCGGCGCTGTTAAAGCCGGCGGCGAGACCCCATTCGGTTATTGTACTCATAAAAAATATTTGACATCCAAGCAAAAATATACCTGTATTAACTATCGGGCAAACAACGGCTGCGGAAATTACAGCTAAATAACGGTTATGTTTTTCAAATAATTTGTAGGTAAGACCTGCTGCAAGTCCGCATAAGGTGCCTTTTAATAAAACGGTAATTATTGTTCCTAATATATCGATTGTCAAAAAGGCGGACGCATCACCGCTGAGCAATACAACCATAGCAAACACAAATCCGAGCCATGCTCCGATTTTATATCCGCAGGTTGCGGCACCGATTACTATTGGTATCAATACTAATGATATTGCAAACGGACCGAATCTTATAAACGAGCCCATAAGCTGCAAAATAACCACAATAGCGGTCAGTATTGCGCCAAGCACTAATTTTTGCGTTTGTTGTTTTCTGTTGACTGAGTTTGACATAAAATTACCTCCGATACTGCTCCATAAAGGATGCAGTTCATAATATTTGCAAACCGTTTCAAACGGATATTGCTGTAATTAATTATTTTTTTCGTAGATTTCTCTTAATCCGTCAAGCAAGAGATTTTCATTATATATAATACTCTTCTTGCAATGAGGAATAATTAGCTTGGAAAGTCCGCCTGTTGCAATAACGGTTGCATTTGTACCAAGCTCTGTTTCGATTCGTTCTATCAGCCCGTCCAGCATAGAGGCGGTTCCGTAAATTAATCCTGAGCGCATACAGTCGGCAGTGTTGCTTCCGATAACAGAATCAGGAGCTTCAATATGAACGGCAGGAAGCTGAGAAGTATTTTCAGAAAGAGCTTTTAATGTAAGCCTTACTCCTGCTGCTATAACTCCGCCTAAAAACTCGCCTTTCTGATTAATTACGCTGATAGTTGAAGCAGTTCCCATATCTATAATGATACAGGGAAGAGTATACTCTGAAACTGCGCTTACCGCCGCAGCAACAAGGTCTGCGCCTAACTGTGCGGGGTCATCAATTTTAATGTTAAGTCCTGTTTTTACTCCGGGACCCAAATTGAGCGGAACTATATGGCAAAGCTTTGAAACCGCGTTGTTTACCGTGTTTGCCACAGACGGGACTACCGATGATATTATGCAATCCTCAATATTCGTGAAATCCAGACCGTTAAGAGATAAAACATCCTTTATGGCAACAGCATACTCATCGCCTGTTTTGTTAAGGTCGGTTGCAAGCCTTGCGGTAAAAGAAAGAATATTATCGTTATACGCTCCCAAGGTAATATTGGTATTTCCGATATCTATGGTTAAAAGCATAAGTTCAACTCCCGTTACTTTTTCTATTATTATAATAACGCAACAAATAAAAATCAATAAAAATATTGACTTTTTAAGAAAAGATTGGTATAATTGTCCGTGCTAATCGGGAGAGTATGTATTCCCATAGCTCCTTGCTTCATCGGAGAGGATGAAGCCAATAGTCCAAAAGGAGGTGCAACACAATGGCTAAGTATGAGGCTGCAATGATTTTTTCCGTAGCAAACGGCGAAGAAGCTACTGCTGCATTAAAGGAAAAGTTCAATGACCTTATTGCTAAGAACGGAACCGTAGAGAATGTTGACGATTGGGGCAAGCGCCGTCTTGCTTATTTAATCAACGACGAGGCTGACGGTTACTATGTATTCTTTACTTTCGAGAGCGCTCCCGAATTCCCGGCTGAGCTTGAAAGAATTGCAAAGATTACTGACGGCGTTCTTCGTGTAATGGTTATCAAAAAGTAATGGGGGATTAAAAAATGTTTAATTTAGTAGTTCTTACAGGCAGATTAACTGCCGATCCCGAACTTAAAACTACTCCCAACGGTATTTCCGTAACATCTTTCTCTATCGCTGTAAGCCGTCCTTATCGTGCCGGTGAAGAGTCTCAGGCTGATTTCATCAATATAGTTGCGTGGCGTCAGCGTGCGGAATTTATCACAAAGTATTTTAAAAAAGGCAGTTTGATCGGTATCGAGGGCTCTATACAAACCCGTAAATATACGGATAAGAACGGAAATAACCGCACTGCGTTTGAAGTAGTTGTTAACAATGTTCAGTTCGTTGAGTCTAAGAGGGACAGCTCTGCTGCTAACAGTTCTGCTGAACCTGCTTCGTTCAGCAACGCAGGTGCAAACGACTTCGCCGAAATAGGTGATGTTTCGGATGATGACCTGCCGTTTTAATTTCGAAATTAATTTAGGAGAGTCATTCTAATGGAAAAAGAAAAAATGGAAAGACCGGCTCGCAGAAAAGCTCATAAAAAGGTTTGCCATTTCTGTGTTGACCGCGTTGAAGAAATTGATTATAAGGATGTAGCCCGTCTCCGCAAGTTTGTTTCCGAGCGTGCAAAGATTTTGCCTCGCCGTGCAACAGGCACTTGCGCAAAGCATCAGCGTGCTTTAACAACCGCTATTAAGCGTGCACGGCAGGTTGCTTTACTTCCTTATGTAAACGACTAATAACAGTATTTAAAATCCTGCGTTTTTCGGCGCAGGATTTTTTTATACACAAAATTTACATAATTTTTTCCTTGTATGTAAATTTTGGTCGATAATTGTATATATTTTACAAATTATAGCTTCAAAGTTTTACTTTTGTATCTGAATTTTAACAAATAAGTATTGAAAAAGGCGGTTTCAACTGTTATAATAACTATAGAAAATATATTATGAGGTACATTGATGGAAAACTATTTCAACGATTATACTTCCAAGATAAAAACCGATACTTATAAGTTTCTCGGCTCGTTTTTAAAAAACGGAACAGCTCTTTTCAGGGTTTGGGCCGAAAATGCGGCTGCGGTTTCGGTCGTAGGTGATTTCAACGGTTGGGATACCGCGGCAAATCCTATGAATAGGATAGAAGGCGGAGTATGGGAAACAGAAATTTCAGGTCTTAAAAAATACGATAATTATAAATACGCTGTAACCTCTCGCGAGGGTAACACCGTATTAAAGTCAGACCCGTATGCCAGACATTTTGAAACTGTTCCGGGAACCGCCTCAAAGCTTTATGAGGAAGACGGATATGTATGGAATGACGCTGAATGGCAAAAAAAGCAGCATCAGGTAAATTCCTGCGAGTCTCCTGTTAATATTTACGAAGTACATGCCGGTTCGTGGCGCAGATATGACAACGGTAATGCTTACAACTATATTAAGCTTGCTGAAGAGCTTTCAAAATATGTTAAGGAAATGGGATATACTCATATAGAGCTAATGCCTATAACCGAGCATCCGTATGACGGCTCATGGGGTTATCAGGTTACCGGATATTTTGCTCCCACGTCCCGATACGGAACTCCTGAGGATTTTAAAAAATTTGTCGATATAATGCATAACAACGGTATAGGAGTAATACTTGATTGGGTTCCTGCGCATTTTCCCAGAGATGAGCACGGTCTTTTCAGGTTTGACGGTACGGCAGCCTATGAATATGCCGATCCTCGCAAGGGTGAGCATAAGGAATGGGGTACAGTTGTTTTTGACTATGGCAAACCTCAGGTTATGAGTTTCCTTATTTCCAGCGCAGTTTATTGGATAAAGGAATTCCATATAGATGGGCTTCGCGTTGATGCCGTTGCCTCTATGCTTTACCTTGATTACGGAAGGCAGGGCGGCGAGTGGATACCTAATTCCTACGGCGGAAGAGAAAATCTTGAGGCTGTTGAATTTTTAAAACAGGTAAATATTGCGGCTTTTGAGGCAAATCCTAATGTTATGATGATTGCTGAGGAGTCTACCGCTTGGCCAATGGTTACAAAACCGCCGCACGACGGAGGACTCGGCTTCAATTATAAATGGAATATGGGTTGGATGAACGATATGCTGAGATATATGTCGCTCGACCCGTATTTCAGAAAAGATAATCACGATTGCCTAACATTTTCTTTCTTTTATGCCTTTTCTGAGAATTTTATTCTTCCGATATCGCACGACGAGGTAGTTCACGGAAAATGCTCTATGATTAAAAAAATGCCCGGAGATTATGATGAAAAGTTTAATAATCTGAGAGCCTTTTATACTTATATGATGGCTCATCCCGGAAAAAAGCTCTTGTTTATGGGACAGGAATTTGCGCAGTTTATAGAGTGGAATTATAAACAGGAGCTGGATTGGCTGCTTCTTGATTACGATGCTCATAAGCAAATGAAGCTTTTTGTTAAGGATTTGAATAAATTTTATCTTGCCAATCCTACTTTGTGGCAAATTGATTATTCTTGGGAGGGTTTTAGCTGGATATCTAACGATGATAATACCCAAAGCATAATTTCTTTCAGAAGAATGGATAAGGACGGCAATGAGCTTATCGCAGTTTGCAACTTTGTGCCTGTAAGCAGAACGGATTACCGTATAGGAGTTCCTAAAAAGGGAAGCTACAGAGCAGTTTTCTCATCGGATTATATTAAATACGGCGGAAAAACAGAGCCTGTAAAATCCGGAGTTAAAGCTGAGGAAATTCCTATGCACGGATACGATTATTCTATATCTATAGATATTCCCGCAATGTCTGTAACCTATTATAAGGTTCCTGCAAAGCGAGGCGGTTCAACTGCTAAAGGGAATAAAAAATAGACTTGTACAATATAATATAAAGATATCAACCTGCGGCTTTTAGAGGCACAGAAAAAATTAAAACCTGAACGGGAGATGTGTTTTTTGAACAGTAAAAAATGTGTAGCTATGCTGTTAGCGGGAGGTCAGGGAAGCAGACTCGGAGTGCTCACAAGTAAAATAGCCAAGCCTGCCGTACCGTACGGAGGGAAATACAGGATTATTGATTTCCCGCTTTCAAACTGTGTGAATTCCGGTATTGATACTGTAGGTATTCTTACACAGTATAAACCCCTTGAGCTTAACGATTATATCGGCTCAGGAAAACCGTGGGATTTAGACCGTCTCAGCGGAGGAGTTCATGTTTTGCCGCCGTATCAGGGGCAACAAGGAGGAGATTGGTATAAAGGAACGGCAAATGCTATATATCAGAATTTAGAATTTATTGAAAGATATTCTCCCAAGTATGTTTTAATACTTTCGGGTGACCATATTTATAAAATGGATTACTCAAAAATGATAAATGAGCATGCAAAAAGCGGTGCTGCGTGTACAATTGCTGTTCTGGAAGTACCAATAGACGAAGCTTCGCGCTTCGGTATTATGAATACGAGAGAAGACGGAACAATTTACGAATTTGAAGAAAAACCTAAAAATCCAAAGAGTAATCTGGCTTCAATGGGTATTTATGTTTTTAACTGGGATGTTTTGAAAAAATATCTTACTGAGGATGAAGCAAAGAAGGATTCGTCAAACGATTTTGGTAAGGATGTAATTCCGGCAATGCTCGCGGCTGACGAGCTTTTAAGAGTTTATCGCTTTAATGATTACTGGAAGGATGTAGGAACGGTAGATTCTTTGTGGGAAGCGAATCTTGATTTGCTTAATCCTAAAATAGACCTTAATCTTTCAGACCATAACTGGAGAATTTATTCAAGAACAACAGCAATGCCGCCGCAGTATATATCTGAAAATGCGTCGGTAGAAAATTCGCTTGTTACCGATGGCTGCGAGGTATGCGGAAAGCTTGATTATTCAGTTTTATTTGAAAATGTAACAGTTGAGGACGGCGCCGCGGTTGAGTACTCATTGGTTATGCCGGGAGCGGTTATTAAAAAAGGCGCTCAGGTAAGATATTCTATAGTTTCCGAGAACACTGTAATAGAAGAAAATGCGGTGGTAGGAGCGGATCCGGCAGTAGTCGGAGCTGACGGTTGGGGCATAACCGTTATAGGAGCAGGTCTTAAGGTAGGAAAAGGTGCTAAAATTGGTCCTAAAAAAATGCTTACTGAGGATGTTAAGGAGGGTGAGGTAATATGAGAACTTCTGCGGTAGCCGGAATAGTTTTTGCAAATTCAAATGATAATTTACTAAACAGACTGACATCCTTGCGCTCAATGGCATCTGTACCCTTCGGTGGCAGATACAGGCTTGTGGATTTCGCCCTTTCTAATCTTGTAAACGCGGGAATTGCCAACATCGGTATAATAACAAAAGAGAATTATCATTCTCTTATGGACCATGTCGGCAGCGGCGTTTACTGGGATCTTGACCGTAAAAACGGCGGTCTTTATCTGCTTCCTCCTTATGCTACAAGTGAAGCGAAAAGATATATTGGAACGGTTGATGCTCTTATAGGAGCCCAAAATTATATAAACCGTTGCGGTTCTGATTATATAATTCTCTATAACAGTGATACTGTTGCAAATGTTGATATACCTGCCGCAATTGAATCGCATGTTGCAAATCAGGCGGATGTAACTGTTGTTTATCATAAGGGCGGCAGTCCTAAAAACCATAAGGAAACAATGCTTTTGGAATTATCAGATAATAACCGTATTTCCAAAATCACTTTTAATACAGAGAGTCAAGCTGATGTGAATTATGATATTGGCATTACGGTTTTAAGCCGCGAACTGCTTAAAAAGCTTGTTGCTGAGGGATATGAGAATGATGCAAGAAGTCTTAACCGCGATATTTTTGCTAAAGCAACCGGTCAGCTTAAAATTTATGGCTTTGAACATAAGGGCTTTGTCGCTGTGATGGATAGTATGAGTTCTTATTATAGGGCAAATATGGATTTGCTTAAATCAGACATTCGTAAGGATTTATTTGATAAAAAGCGCCCTGTATTCACTAAAACTAGGGACGATATGCCTACAAGATACGGCACAAAATCAAATGTTAAAAACAGCTTTATTGCAGATGGCTGTATAATAGACGGAACAGTTAAAAACAGTATCCTTTTCAGAGGTGTAAGGGTTGAAAAAGGAGCGGTTGTTGAAAACTGTATACTTATGCAGGAAACTGCTGTCGAAAAAAAAGCAAATCTTAAAAATGTTATATCAGATAAAAATGCCGTTATAGGGGCGGACATGGTTCTCAACGGAACAGAAAACAACTGCTTCTTCATAGAAAAGAATCAGATTTTGTAAAAGAAAATTAGTCGATTGGAGTTAAAAATGAAAGTATTATTTGCAACCAGTGAAGCATATCCGTTTGCGATGTCAGGCGGACTTGCCGATGTTTCAGGCGCATTGCCGAAAGCTCTTCGCCGTAGGCTTATTGGCTGTCGCATTATTATGCCGCTCTACAGCTCAATACCCGAGGAATTAAAACAGAAAATGAACTTTATCTGCAGTATAACCGTACCGGTTTCGTGGAGAAGACAGTACTGCGGTATCTTTGAGGCTCATCTTGACGGTGTTATATACTATTTTATTGATAATCAGTATTATTTTAAAAGAGAGGGGCTTTACGGTCATTATGACGATGCTGAACGCTTTGCTTTCTTTTCCCGTG
This sequence comes from Clostridia bacterium, assembly GCA_017472575.1. Classification (GTDB taxonomy): domain Bacteria; phylum Bacillota; class Clostridia; order Oscillospirales; family Acutalibacteraceae; genus UBA737. Next base: position 8,422 of record JAFUPX010000002.1, read on the forward strand.
CAGTTCTTGAGGTTATACCGCATATAAGCTTTACACCTGATATAATTCACTGCAACGATTGGCAGACAGCTCTGATACCGGTTTATATGAGTGCGTTTTATAAACAGTCTGAGCTGTACAGCAATATTAAAACCGTGTTTACTATCCATAACATTCAGTATCAGGGGAAATACGGCTATGAGCTTACAGAGGATGTTATAGGTTTGCCTAAGGATAAGGAAAGTCTTATCGATTATGACGGTTGCATAAACTTTATCAAGGGTGCTATACAGTGCTCCGATAAGGTCACAACCGTTTCTCCAACCTATGCTCACGAAATTCTCGACCCGTATTTTTCTCACGGTCTTGACGGCATTTTAAAAGAGTTCACCTATAAGCTTACAGGTATCGTAAACGGAATTGATACAGATGTTTATAATCCTGAAACAGATAACCTGATTTATAAAAACTATTCAGTGAATGATATCTCGGGTAAGGCTGTAAATAAGGCAAAGCTTCAAAAGGATATGTCATTGCCGGAAAAGAAAAATGTTCCGATTATAGGAATTGTAAGCCGCCTTGTAAAGCATAAAGGCTTTGACCTCGTTAAATGTGTATTTGAAGAGCTTTTAAAAGCAGACCTGCAGTTTGTTATTTTAGGCTCAGGTGAATGGGAGTTTGAAACCTTTTTCCATGAGATGGCTTCAAAATATCCCGATAAGGTCGCCTTAAGACTTGGCTTTAATCCTGAGCTTGCGCATAAAATTTATGCCGGAGCGGATATTTTCCTTATGCCAAGTCAAAGTGAGCCCTGCGGTCTTGCACAAATGGTAGCGTTGAGATACGGAACTGTTCCTATCGTAAGACAAACCGGCGGTCTTAATGACACAATTACCGATAGCGGTGATAACAATGGCAACGGCTTTACATTCGGTAGCTATAATGCTCACGAAATGCAGAATGCGGTATGGCGCTCCCTTGCAGGCTACGGTGATAAAAAAGGCTGGGATACTCTACGTAAAAGATGTATGGAATGTGATAATAGCTGGTCAGGCTCTGCTAATGCTTATATAAGACTTTATAAGGAAATTTTAGGTAAATGATAAAAGGGCTGTCTTATTTATAAGACAGCCCCATATTGGAGTGATACTTTTTGTATGATATTTTAAAATCGATTATTCTCGGTATTGTAGAGGGTATAACAGAGTGGCTGCCTGTAAGCAGTACGGGACATATCATTCTTGCCGATGAGTTTATAAACTTAGGTATGAGCGAGCAGTTTAAGGAAATGTTCGATGTTGTTATTCAGCTCGGTGCAATACTTGCAGTTGTTGTGATATTTTGGAAAAAGCTTTGGCCCTTTACAAGCGACAAAAACAAAGGCTATAATTACATAACAAAAGGGCAGGGCTTAATCAAAAAAGACATAATGGATATGTGGTTTAAGGTTATTATTGCCTGTATACCTGCAGCGTTGCTTGTGCCTTTTAACGATAAAATAGACGAAATGTTCTATAATTATAAGGTTGTTTCCGCCGCGCTTATAATTTACGGTATATTTTTCATTATTATCGAAAAATATAATAAAAAACGCAAGCCAATTGTAAACAATATGGAAGAGCTTTCCTATAAAACCGCTGTGCTTATAGGTGTATTCCAGATGTTGGCTGTAATACCCGGCACTTCACGCAGCGGTTCTACCATTTTAGGTGCGATACTTTTAGGAGTATCAAGAGTAACCGCCGCGGAGTTCAGCTTCTACTTGGCTATTCCGGTTATGTTCGGCGCAAGCCTTGTTAAGCTTTTAAAATTTGGATTTAGCTTTACAGGGTTAGAATTAGCTGTGTTGCTTACAGGAATGATAACCGCATTTGTTGTATCGGTTTTAGCAATAAAATTCCTTTTAAGCTATATAAAGAAAAAGGATTTTACCGCTTTCGGATACTACAGAATAATCCTAGGTATTATAGTTATCGTTTATTTCGCTTTTGTGCGGTAGACTTTTTTGATTTGTGTATGTTACGGATGGTCTTTTTAGGCCGTCCGTTTTTTTGTTTTCCTGTGATTGAACTTCTGTCATCCGTAACAAGACAATTTTTCCCTGTACCTATCAAATCATATCTCCCGTATTTTTTAAGGGCAGATAAAACAAGCACTTTGTTTTCAGGCTTAAAGTATTGCAGTAAAGCTCTTTGATGTGCTTTTTCAGACGCTGTTCTCGGAACATATACCTTTTCCATTGTATATGGGTTAAGTCCTGTATAAAACATACAGGTGGAAACCGTTCCTGGTGTGGGATAAAAATCCTGAACCTGCTCAGGGTGTAAGCCCTCTTTTTTTAGAAAAACCGAAAGCTCGATTGCGTCCTTCATTGTGCTGCCGGGATGTGAAGACATTAAATACGGTACAAGATACTGTTCCTTATTAATCCCTTTTGTAAGCTCGTAAAAACGCTTTTTAAAGCTGTTGTAAACCGAGATATCAGGCTTGCCCATACAATTAAGCACATTGTTTGAGCAATGCTCCGGAGCAACCTTTAGCTGACCGCTTATATGATGCTCTACAAGCTCCTTAAAAAAGCTTTCGTCCTTATCTGCAATAAGATAGTCAAAGCGTATGCCAGAGCGTATAAATACCTTTTTTACCTTTGGTATGGAGCGTAGTTTTCTTAATAGCTTCAGATAATCCGAATGGTCAACCTTAACTGCCGGACAGATTTTCGGCGCAAGACATGTCTTATTTGCGCACATTCCTTTTTTTGACTGTGCCTTGCAGGAGGGCTGTCTGAAATTAGCGGTCGGTCCGCCTACATCGTGAATATATCCCTTGAAATCGGGCATTGCTGTAAGCTGTCTGGCTTCGTCTATCACCGATTCGTGGCTCCTTACAGAAATCTGTCTGCCCTGATGGTAAGCAATAGAGCAGAAATTGCAGGCGCCGAAACACCCTCTGTTGTGTATGACAGAGAATTTAACCTCTTTAATTCCGGGAACACCGCCGAGAGCCTCATAGCTTGGATGGTAATTCCGCTCAAACGGCAGGGAATAGACCTCGTCCATTTCTTCGGTTGTAAGAGCAGGCTGCGGTGGATTTTGTATAACTATTTTATCTCCGTGCCGCTGAATAACGGTTTTTCCTCTTACGGAATCATGCTCCTGTTGCTGAATAAGACAGGAAACGGCATACTGTTTCTTGCCGTTTTCATCAGGAACTTTAACCAGTTCAAAAGAGGGACATTCCTTTGCAGGTAAAGGCAAGTATTCCTTTGTATCTATCGCATAGCAAGTACCTTTTATATCTTTTAAATCTTTTATGCTTTCTCCTGAGTTCAACCTGTCCGCTATCTCTACAATATGCTTTTCTCCCATTCCGTACATTAAAAGGTCGGCAGTAGAGTCAATAAGTATAGAGGGTCTTACCTTATCGTCCCAATAATCATAGTGGGCAAAACGGCGAAGGGAAGCCTCAAGTCCGCCTATTGCAATAGGGACGTTACCGTAAATTTCACGCAGCTTTCTGCAGTATACAATAACCGCTCTGTCAGGTCTTGCTCCGCTTTTGCCGCCGGCGGTGTAGGCATCGTCACTTCTGCGTTTTTTTGCGGCGGTGTAGTGAGCAACCATAGAGTCTATATTTCCGCTGTTTACAAGAAAGGCAAGTCGGGGAAGACCAAAACGCGTGTAATCACTTTCACACCTCGGCTGTGAAATTATACAGACCTTATATCCCTTCGCTTCAAGCACACGGGATATAATCGCGGTTCCAAAGCTCGGGTGGTCAACATAGGCATCACCCGTAACAATGATAAAATCCGCTTGCTCCCATCCTCGGGAAAGCATTTCTTTTTTAAGTATCGGTAAAAATGACATAATCTCATCCTAAAATAAAATATATATTAGTATAGCATATTTTTACGGCTTTCACAAGGAGGCAAAATAATGGATGAACAACAGGAAATATATGAAGTAAAACCAATGAAAAATATTTTGATGCGGATCATAATAACGCAGGTGGTGTGTGTTACGGTTTTAATTGCGGTGATTATTGTTTTAAAGCTTTTTTTCGGTAGCTATTATGATTCGGTTGAGAGCTGGTACAATGAAAATATCCGTTCTCAGACTACTGTAAGCGAGATACTTGATTCGAGCGGCGGTGAAAAAGATGAAGTTTAAGGTGTTCGGTACAGAAGTTTACATATCCTTTCTTTTTGCCGCAGTTTTAACGGTTATGCTCGCAACCGACAGAACAGGTCTTTTATTGCCTGCACTTTTCGCAGTTTTTATGCACGAAATGGGTCATTTATTTGCTATGTGGGTGTTAGAATGTTCTCCGAAACAGATAAGGCTTATTCCGGCATCGGTTCAAATTGTTCGGAAAATGGAGGTTAGACAGCGAAATGAAATAATTATAGCTATTTGCGGACCGTTGGTTAACATAATACTTTTTGCTTCTCTTTATATAAATTTTCTTTGCTTTAAAAACGAAATGTGTCTTTATTATGCGGTTTTAAATCTTATTATAGGACTATTTAATCTTCTTCCTGTATCAGGTCTGGATGGCGGAACAATTCTGTTTAATATCATAAGCAGAAAAAAGGAAATGAGAACTGCTCAGATAGTTGTCAGGATTATAACATTTATTGTAGCTTTAACTGCAATAACACTGGCAGTAATGCTTACGGTAAGGGGTAAAATAAATCTTTCGCTTTATATTATGGGAATTTATTTTATTATTATGGCGCTTATTAAAATTTAGGTTGAAAGTTTGGGATAGATATTGTAATATTAATAAGGTGATAAAATAATGGATAATAAAAGATTGGAACAGCTGTTTTTATCTGTACAGAAGCCCGGAAGATATTCAGGCGGTGAAATTAACAGTGTAGTAAAGGATAAATCAAAGGTTGATGTGAGATTTGCTTTTTGCTTTCCTGATACTTATGAAATCGGTATGTCTCATTTAGGAATGAAAATTCTTTATTCTCAGTTTAATGCGAGAGAAGATATATGGTGTGAAAGAGTTTTTGCTCCTTGGATAGACTTTGAAAAGGTAATGCGCGAAAATAATATTCCGCTTTTTGCACTTGAAAGCAGGGACCCTATATCCGAATTTGATTTTATTGGCTTTACCCTGCAATATGAAATGAGCTACAGTAATGTGCTTAATATGCTTGATTTGGCAGGTCTTCCGCTAAAATCTAAGGATAGGAAGGATTTGTCTCCGTTAGTTGTTGCGGGAGGTCCATGTGTATGCAATCCCGAGCCTTTGGCAGATTTTGTTGATATATTTTTCTTCGGTGAGGGTGAGGAGGTCGATTTAGAGCTTATCGACCTTTATAAGGAATATAAGAAAAAAGGCGCATCAAAGAAAGAATTTTTAATTGCCGCCGCAAGGATAGAGGGTGTGTATGTACCCTCTCTTTATCATACTGATTATAATGACGACGGTACTATAAAATCATTCTATCCTGTTGAAAACGCACCTAAAACTGTAAAGAAACGGATTATTTCCGATTTAGATTCGGTTCATTACCCTGATAGGTTTGTTGTTCCTTATATTGAAATAGTTCACGATAGGGCAGTTCAGGAGATTTTCCGCGGCTGTATCCGCGGCTGTAGATTTTGTCAGGCAGGATATATATACAGACCCGTAAGAGAAAAAAGTCCCGAGGTTATAAACTCTCAGGCTAAGGCGATTTGTGAAAATACTGGCTATGATGAAATTTCAATTTCGTCTCTGAGTACCAGTGATTACACAAAATTAGAGCCTATGCTTTGCGATATGCTTTGCTGGACTGAGGACAAGCAGATAAGTCTCGCTTTGCCGTCTTTAAGGATTGATAATTTTTCAGAGGAGCTTCTTGAAAAAATCAACCATGTGCGCAAAAGCGGATTAACCTTTGCTCCTGAGGCAGGAACGCAGAGACTGCGCGACGTTATTAATAAAAATGTAACAGAAGAAGAAATTTTACGCACCTGCCGTACTGCGTTTGAGGGTGGGTATACTGCTGTTAAGCTATATTTTATGCTGGGTCTTCCCACCGAAACCGACGAGGATTTAAAGGGAATAGCCGATTTAGGGCAAAAAATTGTTGACGAATATTACTCAATGCCTAATAAACCAAAGGGCAAAGCGGTATCTGTTTCAATAAGTGTATCAACCTTTGTTCCAAAGCCTTTTACACCTTTTGAGTTTGAGCCTCAGGTTTGCATTGAGGAAATTCGAAGAAAACAGGAATATCTTAAAAGCTGTATAAAAACGAGAAAAATAAACTTTTCTTATCACGACAGCTCAACAAGCTTTCTTGAAGCGGTTTTTGCTAAGGGTGACAGAAGGCTCGGAGCAGTTTTGGAGGAGGCCTTTAAGCTTGGTTGCCGTTTTGACGGTTGGGATGAATGCTTTCAGCTTGATAAGTGGCTTGAAGCCTTTAAGAAATGTAATATAGACCCCGCATTTTATGCAAACAGAGAGCGCTCCTATGAGGAAATTAATCCTTGGGAGCATATGGATTGCGGCGTAACAAAGGATTTCTTTGTTTCTGAGAACAAAAAGGCAAAATCGGCTGTTACAACGCCAAATTGCCGTGAAAAATGCGCCGGCTGCGGTGCTACTTGCTATAAGAAAGGTGTTTGCTTTGAAAAGCGTTAGAGTTTTTTATAAGAAAAAGGGCAGAATGAAGTTTGTATCGCATCTTGATATGAACAGATTTATGCTGAGAATAATCCGTAAATCGTCAATTCCGGTTTGGTATACTGAAGGCTTTAATCCCCATCCGTATATAACCTTTGCTTTGCCTTTATCCTTAGGCTTTGAGAGCGAATATGAAATAATGGATTTCCGCGTTACAGATGACAGCTTTTCCCTTGATGAAATAAAGGAAAGGCTTTCATCCGTTTGCCCTGAGTATATCGAAATTTTTAAGGTTGCGGAGCCTGAGAAAAAAACCGGAAAAATTGCATTTGCAAAATATAAAATAGAATTTGATACTGAAAATTCTTTATTTATAAATAAAATCGAAGCTTTTGCGAAAAAAGAGAGCATTATTATCAGTAAAAAGACCAAAAAGGGAAAATTAAAGGAAATGGATATTGCTCCTAAAATCAAGGAAATTTCCTTTGAACATAATAAAATGTTTATAACCCTTCCTGCAGGGGGAGAGGATAATATTAATCCTACCTTACTGCTGGATGCTTTTTATGAGCAAACAGATAATGATTATGTATGTGCGGATATTACAAGACTCTCCATTTTAGACGGTGAAATGAACGAATTTAAATAGTATTAAAAAAAGTGTTGCAATTTTTTATTTTTTGTGGTAATATATAGCGTGTTATGAGTAAGTGTTGGGAGGTGTCACGATGCCGAATATCAAATCTGCTAAGAAGCGTGTCCTCATAAGTGAGGCTAACTATCAGCGTAATAAGGCTGCCCGTTCAGCTTTAAAAACTGCTATAAAGAAGGCTGATGCTGCTATTGATGCTAAGTCTGCCGATGCTGCTGAGGCTGTAAAGGTTGCTGTTAAAACTATTGATAAGGCTGCTGTAAAGGGTCTTATTCATAAGAATAATGCCGCAAGAAAGAAGTCTGCTTTAGCTGCTCGTCTTAATAAAGCAAACGCATAAGATATAACGCCGTTGTCTTTAACGGCGTTTATTTTTATTAGAAAATATTAAGAATTAGTTAATTCGGCAATCGGTACTCCGATTGCCGTTTGCTTTGTTTGACTTTGAATTCGCTTTATGGTACAATTAACAAAAATTAACTGCTTTTCGTAAAATAGAGTATGAAAGGCAGGTGATAGTTATAAGAATTAGGTTTAACCGACGTCGAGCTTTGATTTTTCTTGCTGTTGTGCTTTCGGTAATTACCGCTTTCTCGTGCTTTGTATACATAAAAATGCATCCGGTTGTTATCATCTATGCTATAAGTACAGCCGAAACGCTGGTTCAGGATGCGGCAAATAAAGCAGTAATTAATATATTGGGAGATAATAATATTGCTTATGATGATATTGTTTGTCTTGCGCGCGATTCAAGCGGATATGTTACAAGTCTTGAAATTGATGTAGTAGAGATAAACCGTTTAAAAAGCAGTATATCCAACGAGATATCTAAAATTCTCGCAGAGGAAGAAAGATATGAAATTAATATTCCTATAGGTACTTTTTTTGGCAGTGAATATACATCGGGTCTGGGCCCTGATGTATGCTTTAAAATGCAAATAACTTCAACAGCTCTTGTTGATTTTGAAAACAGCTTTACCGATGCCGGAATTAATCAGGTGCTTCACAAAGTTCTGATAAAAATTAAAACATCGGGCAACCTTATTTTAACAGGAAGTAAAAAAACCTTTTCGGTTGAAACAAGCGCAATTGCCGCGCAAACGGTAATTGTCGGCAGTACTCCCGAGGCATTTACCGAGGTTATAGAAAGTCCTACGGAGGATTCAGCCGGCATAATAAACGATTACGGTGCTTATTAGGAGGCATTTATGAACATAAAGGAAGCGGAACAGAAAATTAAAGCTTTGAGTGAAACTCTCAGGTACCATAATAAAAAATATTATGTTGAGGATTCTCCCGAAATCGAAGATTTTGAGTATGACGCTATGCTTCGTGAGCTTGAAGACCTTGAAAATGAATTTCCCCAGTTTAAAAGGGACGATTCTCCCACTCAGCTTGTAGGGGGAGCGGCATTAAAGCTATTCGCTCCTGTAGAGCATAAGGTTAAAATGGAAAGTTTACAGGATGTATTTGATTTTGAAGAATTAAAAGCCTTTGCCAATAAGATAGACACAACTAAAACAAGCTTTTCGGTTGAGCCTAAGATTGACGGACTCTCGGTTTCCCTTGAATATAACGGCGGTCTTTTTTTTAGAGGCTCTACAAGGGGAGACGGTGTAACAGGAGAAGATGTAACTGCCAATCTGCTTAAAATAGAGAGTATACCTAAGGTTATTGATTTTGATGGGTTTCTTGAGGTTCGGGGCGAGGTTTATATGCCTAAGGACAGCTTTATGCGTCTTGTGGAGCGTCAAGAGCTTTTAGGCGAGCAACCGGCAAAGAACCCAAGGAATGCCGCCGCAGGCTCTCTCAGGCAAAAAAATCCCGAAATTACGGCACAGCGCGGACTTGATATTTTTGTTTTCAATATACAAAGGATTGAAGGTAAGGCCTTTGAAACTCATATTGAATCCCTTGATTTTATTAAATCACTGGGCTTTCATACATTACCTTCGTATAAGGAATGTAAAACCGTTGCAGAGGCTATAAGTGAAATTGAAAGAATAGGAAATTCAAGAGGTCAACTGCAGTTTGATATTGACGGTGCGGTTGTAAAGGTCAATACTCTTAAATACCGCGAGGAGATAGGCAGTGCAACTAAATATCCTAAATGGGCGGTGGCTTATAAATATCCCCCAGAGGAAAAGGAAACGGTTTTAAAGGAAATTGAAATAAATGTAGGCAGAACCGGAGCACTTACTCCAACCGCTGTTTTTGACCCCATTCAGCTTGCGGGAACTACAGTTAGCAGAGCAACTCTCCATAATGAGGATTTTATTACTTCAAAGGGCATTGCAATTGGGGATACAATAGTTGTAAGAAAAGCAGGGGACATCATTCCTGAGGTTTTAAGCGTTTCTAAGCATAACAGTGAAAATCCTGTTTATAAGATGCCTGAAGTATGTCCCTCTTGCGGCTCAGAGGTGTTCAGAGAAAACGGTGAAGCGGTTATCCGCTGTACAAATGCGGACTGCCCTGCTCAGCTTTTGCGGCATCTTATACATTTTACTTCGCGTGACGCTATGGATATCGAGGGCTTGGGACCTGCCGTTCTTGAACAGCTGCTTAATGCCGGAATTATAAGTAAGATAGATGATATTTTTACAATTAAAGCGGAAGAGATTGCAAATCTTGAAAGATTGGGTGAAAAATCCGCCGCAAACTTCATAGAAGCTATAGAAAAATCTAAGCAAAACGATTTATCAAGGCTTATTTTTGCCTTTGGTATACGCCATATAGGCGCTAAAGCCGCAAAGCTGATGGTAGAGCATTTTGGTGATATTGATGCTATTCTTTCCGCCTCAAAAGAGGATTATGAGGCTATTGAAGGCTTCGGCAGTGTTATGGCTGAGTCAGCCTCCGAGTTCTTCTCTCTTACCGAAACTGCTGAAATGATTGAAAGACTTAGAGAATTAGGTGTTAACTTAAAATCCTTGAAAAAGGTTACGGATACTCGATTTGCAGGTCTTACCTTTGTTTTAACGGATACACTTCCCACATATACAAGAAGTGAAGCAAGTGAAATAATTGAGGGCTTTGCAGGAAAGGTTTCCTCCTCAGTCTCAAAGAAAACCTCCTATGTTTTAGCAGGCGAAGAAGCCGGAAGTAAGCTTGAAAAAGCGCAGAAGCTCGGTGTTAAAATAATATCCGAGGAAGAATTTAAAAATATGATTGGATAAAATCAATGAGGGACAGGAAAAATAAAGGAAAAATTAATTTTAAAGCAATAAAAGAACAGAGTAAAAAGATACTTAAAAAAGTAGTTTTTTTGATTTTAAATCCGAGATTTTTACTCTGCTTCGGTATTGCGTGGCTTATAACAAATGGTTGGGCATATGCTTTAATTGGACTTGGAACTATATTTAAAATCGGATGGATGATAGCGGTAGCATCCGCTTATTTAGCCTTGCTTTGGGTGCCGTTTACGCCCGAAAAGATTATAACCGTTATGCTTGCGATTGTTTTCCTTAAATTTCTTTTCCCTAATGATGAAAAAACGCTTGGTCAGTTACGGGCGCTTCGCGAAAAAATAAAAACAAAGAAAAAAGAGTATAAAGAGAAAAAAGAAAAAGGTTCGGAGTGATCCGAACCTTTTTTTCTATCCGTCATAATCTTCAATTGCCCTCTGGGCTTCCTCAACCGTGTCGAAAGCAATTCCGTATTCAAGCTGTTTAATATCCTGAGGGGGTAAAGTATCAAGAATGATTTCAGAATAAACCTCTTTGAGTTCGCCGTCTACATATAATGCAACAGAATTTTTATATGTTGATAACACACATCCGTGCGGAGAATCTTTTTCCTGACCTGATGCAAAAACAACTGCGGTGGCAATTACTATAACTGCCAGTGTTATAACAATCGCAACTATTGCGATATTTCTTTTTTTAATGCTTTGCATTTAACCACCCTTTCAAAAATATTTTTAGCATAAGAAAAATTTTTATACAGGTATTATGGAAATTTTTCTTAATATATGATATACTTTTCTTAAGAAGGTGTTAAAAAAATGGATATAAAAGAAAAAGCATTGAAAAAGCATTATGAATGGGCAGGGAAAATTGAGGTAAAATCCCGAGTAAAGGTTGAAACTGCGGAGGATTTGTCCGTAGCGTATACTCCCGGAGTTGCGCAGCCCTGTCTTGAAATTGAAAAGGATTATAATAAATCATTTGAATTAACAAGGCGTTCAAATCTGATTGCCGTTGTAACTGACGGCTCTGCCGTTTTAGGTCTTGGTAATATCGGTCCTGAGGCGGGTATGCCGGTTATGGAGGGTAAATGTGTCCTTTTTAAAGAATTTGCCGGAGTTGATGCTTTTCCTATTTGCATCCGCTCTAACGATATTGATGAAATTGTTAAAACGGTATATAATATCTCGGGTAGCTTCGGAGGAATAAACCTTGAAGATATTTCGGCACCGCGCTGCTTTGAAATTGAAAAGAAATTAAAAGAATGCTGTGATATTCCGGTTTTCCATGATGACCAGCACGGTACGGCAGTTTGCGTTGCCGCCGCATTAATAAACGCTTTGAGAATTGTAAAAAAAGACTTAAATCAAATTAAATGTGTAATTAACGGTGCCGGAGCCGCCGGAACCGCTATCGGTGAGTTGCTTTTAAGTCTTGGACTTAAAAATCTTGTTATGTGTGACCGCTTCGGCGCAATATACGAGGGTATGGAGGGTCTAAGCGAGGCTCATACCGCACTTAGCCTTAAAACAAATCCATTAAAACAAAAAGGTACTCTTGAAGATGTTATTAAAGATGCGGATGTGTTTATAGGAGTTTCTGCTCCTGATGTTGTAAGCGGGGAAATGGTTGGCAGTATGGCTGAAAAACCCATTGTTTTCGCTATGGCAAATCCTGTTCCCGAAATTATGCCCGATAAGGCTCTTGCGGCAGGGGCGGCTATCGTAGGAACAGGGCGCTCTGACTTCCCGAATCAGATAAATAATGTTTTAGCTTTTCCGGGTATTTTCAGGGGGGCTTTGGATGTAAGAGCAAGTGATATTAATGATGAAATGCTGCTTGCCGCGGTTTACGCTATTGCCGGTCTTGTATCTGATGACGAGTTAAACAGCGAATATATTCTCCCCAAAGCCTTTGATAAGCGCATAGCGCCAACTGTTGCAAAGGCGGTTGCAGACGCGGCGCGTAAATCAGGAGTTTCAAGAATATAAATTTATTTTGTACCTGTTGTTTTGATAAACAGCAGGTATTTTTTGTTATTCATATAATTTATAAACTGCTGAAACTCGCATCAATAAACGCTTTGTTGTGATTTTTGTTTATATTGTTTATTAATTTGCTAAAAAAAATAAAAAATGTTTTAAAAAAGTGTTGCAATTACACAAATTCTATGTTATTATTTTAACGATGGAGGTCTTTGTACTTCAAATAAAAATAAGGAGGATGTTCGTATGAAAAAGATTTTTTCCATCATTCTTGCGTTAGGCATGGTAGTTTGCCTGTTTGCCGGCTGTGGCGGCTCAAAAGAAGGTAAGGTATATTATCTAAATTTCAAGCCCGAGCAAGACGCGCAATGGCAGGAGGTTGCTAAGCAGTATACCGAGGAAACCGGCGTTGTGGTAGAGGTAGTCACTGCCGCTCAGGGAACCTATGAGCAAACTCTCACAGCTGAAATGGACAAAAACAACGCACCCACATTATTCCAGGTTAGCGGCACAATAGGGCTTGAATCCTGGGGAGACTATTGTCTCGACCTTTCGGATACAGAGGTTTACAAAGAACTTACTTCTGATGATTTCGCTCTTAAAGAGGGTGATGCAGTAAAGGGTATTGCTTATGTTTACGAGGGCTACGGCATAATCGTTAACAAAAAGCTTCTTGAAAAAGCAGGTTATAAGGTAGAGGACATAAAGTCTTTCGATGACCTTAAGAAAGTTGCTGAGGATATTACAGCAAGATCTGCAGAGCTTGGCTTCGCAGCATTTACATCTTCAACTCTTGACAGTGATTCTTCATGGAGATTCTCAGGTCACCTTGCAAATATGCCTCTTTACTATGAATTTGATGAAGATGGCGTAACCGCACAGCCTGAAACCATTAAGGGAACATATCTTGAAAACTTCAAGAATATTTGGGATTTGTACATCAATAACTAAACTGTTGATAAGAAGGCTATTAAAACTGCTGTAAACGCTGCTGAAGAATTCGTTGCTGAAAAGGGCGTTTTCTATCAGAACGGTACTTGGGCTTATAATGATATTAAGGATATAGGCGATGAGAATATCGGATATCTGCCTATCTATATTGGTGTTAAGGATGAGAAGCAGGGTCTTTGCTGCGGAACAGAAAATTATTGGGCTGTTAACAGTGAGGTTTCAGAGGCTGATCAGAAGGCTACACTTGATTTCCTTAAATGGGTTGTAACCTCTGAATACGGAACAAACGCCCTTGCAAACGAAATGGGTTTTGTATCTCCATTTAAGTCTGCTAAGTCTGTTGATAATGTTCTCTGCAATATTATGAACGAATACGTTGCTGACGGCTGCTACAATGTATCCTGGGCATTTAATTATACTCCAAATGTTGAAACATGGCGTGCCGATGTTGTAACTGCTCTTTCTGCTTATTCCGCAGGAACAGGCGAGTGGGAAGCTGTTAAGACCGCATTTGTTGACGGTTGGGCAACTCAGTATGAAGCATCAAAGTCATAATAAAAAAAGATTGGAGCGATAACAATCGCACTTTAATTTAAAACGGGGTGCGGACATATCTGTCCGCACTCTTTTTTAAAAACTTGTATATTTGGCAGTATAGGGTGGTTCTGCCAAATATATAAGCAAATAACTAAAGGGAGGAAAATAAAAATGAAAAAAGAAAACAGAAAAAAGCATAACACATCTGCTATCGCAAACAAAAATCAGCGCAGAGCTGTACAAAAGTATGCTCCGATTTTTCTTTTTCCTACATTTGCTGCCTTTTGTATAGGCTTTGTGTGGCCGTTTTTGCAGGGGATTTATCTGTCCTTTTTCCGTTTTAAAACCTTGCGTAACATAAAATTTACGGGAATAGACAATTATATTGCCGCTTTTAAGGACCAACAGTTCTTTAAATCCTTTTTGTTTACCGTTGTATTTACGGCTGTTTCAGTAATTTTAATAAATGTTATAGCTTTTGTAATCGCATTTGCGCTTACAAAGGATATAAAAGGCTCAACCGTTTTCCGTACAGTTTTCTTTATGCCGAATCTTATCGGAGGAATTGTTCTCGGCTATATTTGGAAAATTATACTTGATGGTGTTATTTATAGATTTGCCGAAACAACCCTTGAACTTAATTCTACGTATGGCTTCTGGGGACTTATTATCCTGATGTGCTGGCAACAGGTAGGGTATATGATGATAATTTATATTGCCGGGTTGCAGAGTATTCCCTCTACATATATGGAAGCCGCAAGGATTGACGGTGCAAACGGCTTCCAGCTTCTCCGTCATATCACATTGCCCTGTGTAATGCCCTCAATTACGATTTGTACATTCCTTACTCTTACAAATTCATTTAAGCTCTTTGACCAGAACCTTGCTCTAACAAAGGGTAATCCTGCACACGAAACAGAGATGCTGGCGCTGAATATTTATAAATCCTTCTATGAATCCACTACAAATATGGGAGTAGGTCAAGCAAAGGCTGTTATTTTCTTTGTATTGGTTGTAATAATTTCGCTAACTCAGCTTTATTTCACAAGAAGTAAGGAGGTGCAGGAATAATGGCAAAAAAGCTAAATAAAAAGAAAATGGGTTCGGGAATATTAACTGCAGTATTTTCTTTACTGTCTTTAATATGGGTTTCCCCCATATTAATCGTGCTTATGAATTCCTTTAAGAAAAGCGGAGGAATTTCGCTTTTTCCCTTTGAGTTTCCCAATGCCGAAACCTTTAATCAGTTTAATAACTATATAAACGGAATAACACACGGCAATTATCCGTTTTATATGTCAATGTTTTATAGCCTGATTATCACTGTGCTTTCTGTGGCTTTGATTCTTTTGTGTACCTCAATGGCTGCTTGGTATATAAATAGGGTTGACAGCTGGTTCTGTAAAATGGTATATTATCTGTGCATATTTTCAATGGTAGTACCTTTCCAGATGGTTATGTTCACACTTTCCAAAACCGCTAATATGCTTTACCTTAATAATCCGGTTACAATTTCAATAATTTATCTTGGTTTTGGTGCCGGACTTGCGGTATTTATGTTCAGCGGTTTTGTTAAGAGTATTCCTATGGATATAGAAGAAGCCGCCACGATTGACGGCTGTAACACGCTCCAAACCTTCTTCCTTGTTGACGCACCGGTTATGAAATCAACCTATATTTCGGTTGGTATTCTTGAAATAATGTGGGTTTGGAACGATTATCTTCTTCCGTATCTTGTGCTTGACAGAACAAAGTATATGACTATTCCTATTCATATACAATTCCTGCAGGGAAGCTACGGCAGAGTAGATTACGGAGCCACAATGGCGCTTATAATGCTTTGCCTGATACCGATTGTAACTATATATGTAATTTGCCAGAAGCACATAATAAAAGGCGTGCTTTCAGGCGCAGTTAAAGGATAGAAATATGAGAACTTGCGGAATTTTAATGCCGGTATTTTCTTTACCGTCTAATTACGGTATCGGCACGTTTGGTAAAGAAGCATATCGGTTTGTAGATTTTTTGAAAAAAGCGGGGCAGAGCCATTGGCAGATACTGCCCCTTAACCCCACCAATTACGGCGATTCGCCTTATCAGTCCTTCTCCGCTTATGCCGGAAATCCGTATTTTATTGATTTGGATATTCTGATTGAGCAGGGCTTGCTTACCGCTGATGAGGTATCTGCCTGTGATTTTGGTGATGACCCATTTAAGATTGACTACGGAAAGCTTTATCAAAACCGTATTCCGTTGCTTAAAAAGGCTTTTGCAAGATTTAATCGGGACAGTGAATATAAAATTTTCTGCCTTGATAATGATTTCTGGCTTGAAGAATACGCTTTGTTTATGGCAATTAAAAATGCACATAATGATGTCAGTTGGGCGCAGTGGGAGGAAGAATTGCGTCTGCGAGAGCCTGAGGCAATAGCACAAGCAAAGGAAAAGTATGCGGACGTAATCAGCTTTTATAAGTTTGTTCAGTTCCTTTTTTGGAGACAATGGAAGGCTCTGAAAAAATATGCAAACAGTCAAGGAATAAGCATAATAGGTGATATACCGATTTATGTAGCTTTGGACAGTGCGGATGTCTGGTCTGAGCCTTCGCAATTTTTGCTTGATGAGAATATGAAGCCGAAGGATGTTTCGGGAGTTCCGCCTGATAGCTTCACAGAGGATGGTCAGCTTTGGGGCAATCCTCTTTATAACTGGGAAAAAATGAAGCAGGAGGATTATGAGTGGTGGAAACACCGCCTCGGCTTTGCACTTAATACATACGATATCGTGAGAATTGACCATTTCAGAGGCTTTGAGTCCTTCTTTTCTATTCCTTACGGTGATAAAACCGCTAAGAACGGCAAATGGGTAAAAGGACCGGGAATAGAACTGTTTAAATCATTAAAAAAGGAATTTGGAAACGATATGCCTATTATTGCAGAGGATTTAGGATACCTTACACCCGAGGTACTCTCTCTGCTGAAAGAATCAGGTTTTCCGGGAATGAAGGTGCTCCAGTTTGCCTTTGATACCCGAGAGGAAAGCGATTATTTACCGCATAATTTTAATAAAAACAGTGTTGTATACACCGGTACTCACGATAACGATACAATTATCGGTTGGACTCATACTGCCAACGGTGGGGATGTTGAAATGGCGCGTAAATATCTTCATGTTGACCCTGCCGAAGGGTTTAACTGGGCAATGATGAGAGCCGCGCTAATGTCGGTTGCGGATACCTGTGTTTTGATGATGCAAGATTTTATGGGACTGGACCGCGAAGCCAGAATTAATACGCCTTCAACTGTTGGCGGAAACTGGCTTTGGAGGATTGACGGAAGTTGTATTAACGATTGGCTTGCAGGCATTATTTATGATAATGTTGCTCTTTACGGAAGACTTCCTGCAAAAAGTAAAGACTAATATTCTTCAGGTAAAATTCCGTTTAATAATAATACAGCAGTACTCGCCATTACTGAAAATGGCGAGTATTTTTTTGTCAATTTAATCTTGTATTCGCCGGGGAAAACCGAATTACCTGATTTATCTGTAAGTGTTCTTTGCAGGGAAGTGAGTAAAGTATCACTGTTAAGGCTTGAGAGTGTTACGGTGTTTTTTGCTCCCATACCGCAGCTTATAACCGGAATATTACTCGCTTTAAAAATTTCTAATGCCTTTGTATTAGACCCCTCACACACTCCTATAATTCCGTTAGGAAAGTGTTGTCCGGTAAAACGGTCTGTATCGTCAATTATTATTGCAATTCCGCTTTTTAGTTCTATATCTGTCTTTTTGTATTCACTTATTATTGTTATTTTGCCCTTTCCCGCTACAACCTTTTTATCCGAAATATATGTTGCGCTATGCTTTGTAAGTATGTCTATAATTTCCTTTTCAACCGCACTTTTTCTGCCTGAAAATAATATAACCACCGCATTTTCACCCGAATTTTATTATTAACAAAAAGAGGGACATTATGATATAAATCATAATGTCCCGTAAATATTATTTGCAAAAGTTTTCAATATATCTTTCAATTGCTTCTGAAATGATTTTAATAGCGTCCTCTTTGGCACTTACCTCGTCAACCGCCGTTGCCTTATGCTCAAGGTTTTTGTAAACCGTGAAGAAATGCTTCATTTCATCAAAAATGTGCTTAGGCAGTTGGTCTATATCTGTATATTGGTTGTAGGTTGGGTCATTAAAGGGAATTGCAATTATCTTTTCATCGTTTCTTCCGTTATCAATCATCGAAATAACGCCTATAGGATAAGCTCTTACTAATGTTAAAGGCTCAATAGGCTCGGAACAGAGAAGAAGCACATCGAGCGGGTCGCCGTCGTCACCGTAGGTGCGGGGAATAAATCCGTAGTTTGCAGGATAGTGGGTAGAAGTGTAAAGAATACGGTCGAGCATAAGAAAGCCTGTTTCTTTATCAAGCTCGTATTTCTTTTTGCTTCCCTTTGAAATCTCAATTACGCACATAAAATCCTCAGGATTTATGCGTTTCGGGGAAATATCGTGCCAGATGTTTGACATTTATACCAGCTCCTTAATTCATCTCAATAATAATATTGTTTGTATCTTTTAAAATATCCTCAGTAATTAATATGCCGTCAATTTTTTCTCCGTTTACAGCAACTGTTTTTACTCCGTATTCGCTTCCGTTCGGGTTTTTAACAGTAATATTAAGCTGTTTTCCGCGGAAAAGCTTTTTAAATGAAAATTCTTTCCAATCAGACGGTACGCAAGGGTCAATAACTATACCGTGGCTTTCAGGCTTTATACCTAAAATTCCTTCAACTGATGCCACCATAACGGTTGATGCGGTTCCGGTAAGCCAATGAACATGGGCTCTGCCTGCAAAAGGACTGTCCTTACCCTCTATAAACTGACCGTGAACATAAGGCTCTAATGTGCGAAGCTCAGCGCGGTCATTATATGCGGCAGGGCAGGCGGCACGCCAATATTTATAAGCGCGGTTTCCGTGACCAAGCATTGTTTCTGCAAGAATCAGCCAGCCCTGAGGCTGAGAGAAAATACCACCGTTTTCCTTACTGCTTTTGTTTGCCCAAGAGCCGCCGTTTTTATATTTACCCTCGTATGCCGGAGCCATAAGGAGAGCACCATAGGGAGTTGCTAACTCTCTTTCAACGCTTTCCATAACGGTTTCAGCTCTTTTTTTGTCTGTACAGCCCGAAATAACCGACCAGCTTTGGGGATTAAGCCACATTGAAGCTTCTTTGTCGGCGCGTTTTCCGATGCTTTCGCCGTTTTCGTAATAGCCTCTTATCCAACGGTCTTCGTCCCAGCATACTTCTAAGCACTTAGATGTATTTTCGCAAATTTCATCAAGATATTTTATATAATCGGTATCATTTTTTTCTTCTGCGTATTTTCTAAGCAGCTTTGCAGCATATATAAGCTGGAAGGCAACAAATGTTGATTCGCCTTTTCTTCCGAGAGGCAGGGCATCGTTCCAGTCAGTAAGAAGATTTGCGGGTAAGCCGTGAGCGCCGGTCTCGCTTACAGTAAACTTAATAGCACGCTTTAGATGCTCGTAAACAGTAGCGGTTTCGTTTTTATCAGCGAATAAAATTTCCTCATCAAGAAAAGCGATATCTCCGCTTTCGGATATATATTTGTAAACAGTGGGGAAGAGCCATAACGCATCATCCGCGCGGTAGCTTGGGTGACCTGTTTCCTTTACATATTCTGCATCATCCGGTGTGTTTTCGTGACCTGCAGTATGCGTGTATTTTACAAGCGGAAGACCTGCACCCTTAACAGTTTGAGCCGAAAGCATAAACTTGATTTGTTCTTTTGCCATTTCAGGAGCTAAATGTATAATACCCTGAATATCCTGAACGGTATCGCGGTAGCCGTAACCGTTTCTCAGTCCGCAGTAAATAAGGGATGCCGCTCTTGACCAAATAAAGGTCATAAAGCAGTTGTATGCATTCCAGACATTTACCATATTGTTGAAATCCTCGTCCGGAGTTTTAACCTCAAGAGCGCTTAAACGGCTGTGCCAAAGGGTTTTAAGCTCGTTAAGCTGTTTTTCAACCAACGAGGAGTCTTCGTATCTTGCGATGATTTGGGCGGCTTCTTTTTCTGGATGCTGACCGAGAAGATAGGTGAAAACCTTGCTTTCGCCGGGCTGTAAAACAATATCCGATTGAAGCGCACCGCAGGAGTTAAGGCAATAATTAAGCTGATTGCCGAGTCCCTTTTCAACACCTAAGGGATTGCCGTATCCTCGGTACGAACCTAAAAAGTCGTCTCTGCTGCCGCAGTAGCTATCAATCTTTGCTTGTGCCAAGCCAAAAAAGCGTTCTTTCGGCTCATCTCCGGTGATATAGTTATGCATTTGGTGCATAAAATTGCCCATAAATTTGGTTCTTGTAAGAAAAAGAGTGCATTGTAAATCTATTTGGTCATCCAAAGCAGAGTTATGATTTACAAATTCGCAATAACCTATTACAGAAATATTTCTCGGCTTTTCAGAATTGTTTGTTACTTTACAGTGCCATACCTCGTGTTCAGCACCAAGCGGCACAAAATATGTAGTTTCGGTTTCAATTCCTTTATATTCTGAAGAAATAACCGTATAGCCTGTTCCGTGGCGGCACTCACTTTTATAAGCGTCTAACGGTTTGCATACAGGCGCCCACGAGCCGGACCAATATTCTCCCGTTTCGTTATCTTTTATATAAACATATCTTCCCGGAGCATCGTTTGAAATTGAATTAAAACGGTGACGTATAATTCTTCCTTTTGCGCCCGATTTTGCAAAGCTGTATCCGGTGGCATTATTTGAAATAATAGCGCCGTATTCAGGCGAGCCAAGATAGTTTGCCCAAGGTGCGGGTGTATCAGGTTTTGTGATTACATATTCTTTGTTTTGCGGGTCGAAATGTCCGTAGCGCATCAAATAATCCTTTCGCTTATAAATTTACTACATTATACCATGAAGTAAAAATGCTTGCCTTTCGTTAGAAAGGCTTCGTGTGTATTATACCAAAAGATTTATATTTTATCAAGATAAAACACTGTCTTTCACAAAAGAAATTCCCGATGCTTTTTTGCATCGGGAAGATTGATTTATGCGGATAAGTAATATTTTACGAGAGACTGTAAAAGTGTGTCTCTGTCAACCCGTCTTATAAGATTGCGGGCGTTATTATGAGTTGTGATGTAGGTGGGGTCCTCAGAAAGAATGTAACCGACTATCTGGTTAATGGGATTATAGCCCTTTTCTTTCAATGCATCATAGACCTTTGTTAAAATATCGCGTATTTCGCGCTCGGTCTGGTCAGCGATTGAAAACGTCATCGTTTTGTCAATCATAAATAACACCTCTTTAAATCTATTATACAACCTATTTTATACCTAAAAGCGCTAAAGTGCAAGAGTTATTTTCTAAGTTCTGCACCTAAAGCTTCAAGTTTTTTAATTATTTTGGCTGTAACTTCCTCAATTTGGCTGTCAGTGAGGGTTGCATCTGCCGAGCGGAACCATACGCTGAAAGCAACGCTCTTTTTACCCTCAGGTATCTGAGAGCCTGTATAAACATCGAAAAGCTCGATTTTTTCAACAAGTCTGCTTCCGCCGCTCTGAATTGCTTTTTCAAGGTCGCCTACAGGCAGAGTAGTATCGCAAAGCATTGCAAAGTCGCGCTCGACAGCAGGGAATTTGGGTAGCGGCTTGTATGTGGTTTTGCGTTTTTCAATGCTGTAAAGAATATCAAGCTTTATTTCGGCATAGTAAACTCTTGTTTCAATATCGTATTTATCCGCAACTTCGGGGTGTACCTCTCCGAGAACGGCAACAGGCTTATTATTTGCCTTTACAAGAGCCTGTCTGCCGGGGTGGAGGTAAGGCTCGTTGCTTCTTTCATACTGAGTATGAGCACCGAATAATTTCATTATTTCTTCTATTATGCCCTTTAATGTGAAGAAATCTTCATCCTTGCCGTAAATTCCTATGGACAAAGTAGCCAATTCGTCCGGCTGTTCGGTTAAGGGAAGCTGTTTTGCAACAAAGCGCTTGCTGATTTCAAAGAATCTGCCCTCTGTAATTTTACGGTTGATGTTTGTTGAGAGAACTGTGAGCATACTTGTAGCAAGCTGTGTTCTCATAACCGAATATTCATCACCCAAAGGATTGATTATCTTAATCTGGTTGCGGCGTTCGTCTGCCTCATCAAGCCTTAAAGTATCTATTGCTTTAGAGGGGATAAATGAATAGGTGGTAGCTTCAAAGGCGCCTAAACCGCAAAGCAGGGCTTTTATTTTGTTGTCCTTTTTGCGCTGGGGAAGAATAGTACCTCTGGCAACATTACCTCTCATAGGTGTACCGATTATGTGGTCATAGCCGTAAATTCGCATAACCTCCTCGGCTAAGTCGGCTCTGCCCTCAATATCGTCGCGAATAGAGGGGATACGGCAGGAGATTTTATTTCCGTCCGCTTCTGCATTAAGACCGAGGTTATTTAAAATCTCGACCATTTTTTCTGTTGGAACATCTACGCCGATAAGAGAAAGAATATCCTCAGCTGTTGTATTTATAATTCTGTCCTCGGGAAGTCCGTTATTGCGGTCAATTACGCCGTCAATAATATCTCCTGAATCAGTTTCGTAAATAAGCTGTAAAGCACGGTTCATAGCGAACTCAACATTGAGAATGTCTGTGCCTTTTTCATATCGTCCGCTGGCTTCGGTACGCATACCGAGCGTACGGCAGGTATGGCGGATATTATCACGCTTGAATTTGGCTGATTCGAGGAATAAATCTTTAGTATCTTCCTCAATCTCGCTCTCCTTACCGCCCATAATTCCCGCAAGACAGGAGGGCTTTTCGCCGTCCGCTATCACAAGCATATTCTCATTTAAGGGATGCTCATTGCCGTCAAGAGTTGTGATGCTCTCGTAAGCCCTTGCATTTCTTACGATTATTTTCTTATCTTTAATATCGTTGTAGTTAAATGCGTGCATAGGCTGACCGGTTTCAAGCATAACAAAGTTTGTTATATCAACAATATTGTTGATCGGTCTCATTCCCGAAGCAATAATTGCTTTCTGCATCCAATCGGGAGACTGCTTTATGCGTAGGTTTTTAACAACTCTACCCATATATCTCGGGCAAAGCTCGTAGTTTTCAACCTTTATATCTATACAGTCATTAATATCTCCGCCCTTTGTTTCAAAATAGGGAACAGGGGGATTGTATTTTGTGCCTAAAACAACGCTGATTTCCTTTGCAACTCCTAAGAAGCAGTTGCAGTCAGGTCTGTTTGCGGTGATTTTAAAGTCAACAATATAATCATTAAGACCTAAAACCTCACGCATATCCGTACCTACTTTAACATCATTCTTTAAAATAAGAATTCCGTAAACCTCGGCACCGGGGTAATCTGCCTCTGTAAGACAAAGCTCCTCACCCGAGCAGAGCATACCGTTTGATTCAACACCGCGAAGCTTTCCTGCAACAATATGCATTCCGTTGGGAAGATAGCTGTCATTAAGAGCGGCGGGAACAATATCGCCCTCGCTTATGTTCTGCGCTCCTGTAACTATCTGAACCGGCTCCTCTTTACCTATATCCATAGAGCAGATTTGGAGATGGTCGCTGTTTTCGTGAGGGGTTAACTTTAAGATCTTAGCGGCAACAACATTCTTAAGATTATCGCCCTGCTTTTCTATACTTTCAACCTCAAAGCCTGCCATAACCATACGCTCACACATTTCTTCAACAGGCACATTTATTTCAACATAATTTCTTAACTGATTTACTGAAATCTTCATTTAAAATGCTCCTTCCTTAAAACTGTTCAAGAAAACGCTTGTCATTCTCAAACAACAGGCGGATATCGCTTATTTTGTATCTTGTAGTGGTAAGTCTGTCAAGTCCAATACCGAAGGCAAAACCTGAATATTCATCGGGATCTATTCCGCAGCTTTTAAGCACCTTTGGGTGAACCATACCTGCTCCCAGAATCTCTATCCAACCGCTGCCCTTGCAAACTCTGCAACCCTTACCGCCGCATTCGCTACAGGTTACATCAACCTCAACTGAAGGCTCGGTAAAGGGGAAGAATGAGGGACGGAATTTAACATTTGTATCTTTTCCGTAAATTTCGTGAGCAAACTGCTCAAGAACTCCCTTAAGGTCGCACATTGTAATGCCTTTATCTACAACAAGTCCCTCAATTTGATGGAATACAGGAGAATGTGTAGCATCAACCTCGTCAGCTCTGAAAACTCTGCCGGGGCATATAACCCTTATAGGCGGTTTTCTTGTTTCCATTGTTCTTATCTGCGCGGCAGAGGTCTGGGTGCGCAGCAGTAGATTTTCGCCTAGATAAAATGTATCCTGCATATCACGGGCAGGGTGGTCTGCCGGAACATTAAGACATTCAAAGTTGTAATGATCTGTTTCAACCTCAGGTCCGTCCACAACATCAAATCCCATTGATTGGAAAATATCAATCATATCGTTTAAAACCGTATTAAGCGGATGAAGCTTTCCTGGCTTGCCGGACTTGCCAGGCATAGTTATATCTATCGTCTCGTTCAAAAGCTTTTGCTCGGTTTCTTTCTTACTTATTTCGGCTTTTTTTACGGTTATAAGCTCTTCAACCTCTTGCTTTGCTTTATTTACAAGCTGACCCATAACCGGACGCTCTTCGGGGGAGAGCGAGCCCATTTGTTTTAAAAGGGAGGTTATTTCACCCTTTTTACCTAAATATTTAACCCTTAATTCTTCAATGCCTTTTTCGTCCGTAACGCTATTAACGGCAGATACGGCTTCGGCTTTCAATGCTTCAAGCTTTTCTTTCATTTTTCAAACTCCTTCAAATAAAAAATAAAACTCCGTCCCTCAAAATGGGACGAAGTGAAGTTTCTCCGCGGGACCACCCAAATTTTCGCTCAAAGAGCAAACACTCTTGCGGCCTTTAACGGAGCCTGCCGGCAACACCTACTTTAAGTTCTGCGTTGCTGCTCAAAAGGGAACTTCAAACTGTTTGTTTTCTGCATTTGCTTTCAGCCATGGCAAATGCTCTCTTTAAGGGCATAACAGTTTTACTTTTCTTTATCATAGCATTTACTTTTAGTATTCTATCATTTATTGTAATATTTTTCAAGTCTTTTTTAAATTTAAGTTGACAAATTTCTTTTAAAAAGGTATTATAAATATATATAATAAAAGCTATGATGGGAATAAGTAGTTTATTTTTTGTTCTTTAGAGAGAAGATGTTTGGTGAAAATCTTCGTTCGAAAATAATGCGAAGCTATCCCTGAGCGGTTCCCGAAAGGGTAAACGGCTTGCCTCCGTTAAAGGGCTTCGGTACTTAGTATGTATCGGCAGAGTGCGGAAGTTTTTCCGAATTCGGGTGGTAACACGGTTTAATTCGTCCTGAGCAAATGCTCAGGGCTTTTTTATTTTAAAAGGAGTGGTAAATATGAAATACGAAATCTTAAAGCTTTTGGCGAAAAACGCGCGCTACAGTGCGGAGGAAATGGCAACAATGCTCGGAATAGAAGAAAACGAGGTTAAAGAGAATATCAAGGTACTTGAAAAGGACGGATTGATAAGAGGCTATAAAACAGTTGTGGACTGGGAAAAGCTCGACAGCGCCTATGTTTCTGCAATAATTGAAATTAAGGTTGTTCCGAAAGCAGGACTCGGCTTTGAAGAGGTTGCAGAAAAAATAATGAAATATTCAGAGGTTGAATCTGTATACTTAATGTCAGGAGTTTATGACCTTAATGTTGTTGTAAAGGGCAAAACCCTGCAGGATATTGCCCGTTTTGTTGCTAAGGAGCTTTCAACCATTGATACAGTTACCTCAACCACAACCCATTTTGTTTTAAGAAGATATAAGGAAATGGATGTTGAGCTAATAAGTGAAAATCAGGACGATAGGGGGCAGTTCTGGCTGTGATAGATTACAGTAAGGTTTTATCCCCTAAGGTCACCGCAATTGCGCCGTCAGGCATAAGGAAATTCTTTGATATTGCCGCAACTATGGACGATGTTATTTCCTTAGGCGTTGGCGAGCCTGATTTTCAGACCCCTTGGCAAATCCGCAAGGCAGGCATTAATTCCCTTGAAAAGGGTAAGACAAAGTATACATCAAACTGGGGAATAGGGGAGTTAAGAGAGGAAATTTCTCACTATTTATTAAGAAAATATAATATAGAATATAATCCCGATAATGAGATTTTAGTATCTGTTGGTGGAAGTGAAGCTATTGACGCTTGCATAAGAGCGGTGGTTTCCGTTGGAGACGAGGTTATAATTCCTCAGCCGAGCTTTGTTTGCTATGAGCCGATAACAAGGCTTGCAGGCGGTACTCCTGTTATTATCGAAACAAAGGCTGAAAATGATTTTAAGCTTACGCCCCAACAACTTAAAGCCGCTATCACCGATAAAACAAAGGTGCTTGTTTTGCCGTATCCCTGTAATCCTACGGGAGCTATAATGGAAAAACAGGATTTAGAAGCGATAGCTGAGGTTTTGAGAGATACAAATATAATAGTTTTGTCTGACGAAATCTATTCTGAATTAACCTTCGGCTTAAAGCATACCTCTTTTGCTTCTATTAACGGTATGTGGGAGAGAACCGTAACGGTCAACGGCTTTTCTAAGTCCTTTTCTATGACAGGATGGCGCTTAGGCTTTGCCTGCGGACCTAAAGCAATAATTGAGCAGATAACAAAAATTCATCAATTTGCAATAATGTGCGCTCCCACAACCTCGCAGTATGCGGCTATTGAAGCTCTTAAAAACTGTGATGAAGAAGTAGAGAGAATGGTTAAGGAATATGATATGCGCCGCCGCCTTATGGTTTCAGGCTTTAATAAAATAGGGCTTGAGTGCAGGGAGCCTAAGGGAGCATTTTATGCTTTCCCGTCGATAAAGTCCACAGGGATGACCAGCGAGGAATTCTGCGAAAAGCTGCTTTACAGTAAAAAGGTAGCGGTTGTTCCCGGAACTGCTTTTGGAGACAGCGGCGAGGGCTTTATAAGAGCCTCTTACTGTTATTCAACAGAGCATATCAAGGAAGCAATCAACCGTATAGGTGAATTTCTGAATGATAAATAATTTCACAAATAGTTGCGAAATCAAAGATTTTGACTATTTATATATAATAAGAAATCCGCTGAATTTCAGCGGATTTTTCATTATATTACCTTACTTAAGAAATCTTTAAGTCTCGGACTTTTGGGGTTGGAAAATAATTCATCGGGAGAGCCTTCCTCCATAATTATGCCCTCGTCAATAAATAAAACTCTGTCAGCAACCTCTTTTGCAAAGCCCATTTCGTGGGTTACAACAACCATTGTCATACCGTCCTCAGCAAGCTTTTTCATAACATCTAAAACTTCTCCGACCATTTCAGGGTCAAGCGCGCTTGTTGGTTCGTCAAAAAGCATAACATCAGGCTGCATACAAAGAGCGCGAACTATCGCAACACGCTGTTTCTGTCCGCCTGAAAGCTGGGAGGGGTAGGTGTTTGCCTTTTCTGAAAGACCAACCCTATTTAGCAGTTCCATTGCTCTTTTTTCAGCATCTGCTTTACTCATTTTTAAAAGCTTTACGGGAGCAAGGGTCATGTTTTTAAGAACTGTCATATGAGGAAAGAGGTTGAACTGCTGAAAAACCATTCCCATTTTCTGACGGTGAACATTTATATCCGTGTTTTTTTGGGTTATATCAGTTCCTTCAAAATAGATGTGTCCGTCAGTTGGCTCTTCAAGCAGGTTAAGTGTACGCAAAAAAGTAGATTTTCCTGAGCCTGAGGGACCTATTATACATATAACCTCACCTTTTTTTATTTCAGTTGAAATACCCTCTAATACTCTTACTTCACCAAAGTGTTTTACAAGATTTTCAACCTTAATAAGTGCTTCGTTGCTAGTGGTCACTGTTGCGCAGCCTCCTTTCGAGCTTTTTCAGGAAATGGGATAAAAGCATAACGATGGCAAGATATATAATAGCCACGGTTATAAGCGGGAAGAAAGCCTCATAGGTTCTTGAACGTATAAGGTTACCTACATAGGTTATGTCCTTAAGGGCTACATATCCCGCAACCGAGGTTTCTTTTATCAAAACGATAAATTCATTTCCCAAGGCGGGGAGAATGTTTTTAAATGCCTGAGGAAATACAATATGCCACATTGTTTGAAGATAGTTAAGTCCCAAGCTTCTTCCGGCTTCAAACTGTCCCTTATCTATTGACATAATTCCCGAACGTACAATTTCAGCGACATAAGCGCCCGAGTTTATTCCAAACGCGAGAATTGCCGCGTAGATACCGTTTCTTACAGAAGAAAGTACAATAAAATTAATTATCATAAGCTGGATGACAACAGGTGTTCCTCTGATAACCGTAAGATATACGTTGCAAATCGCATTAAGTATTTTCAAAATATAATCTCCGAAATTTCTGCATTTTTTGCCGGATAAATTCCTGTCATATGTAGAGCGTACGGCTGCTATAATAAATCCGATAACAATTCCGAGAATAGCGGCAAATACAGTTATTTCGAGAGTAACACCCAAGCCGTTTAAAAGCTGTTTCCAACGGTCTTGTGTTATAAAGTTTTTTATAAAGCTATCCTTTATTTCATTGAAATAATTTTCAAAAAAACTCATATTTTTTTCCTTTTAATTCTTTTAATAACATTAAATAAGGAGCGGCATTTTTGCTGCTCCTTATTAATTTAGGTATGAGAATTATTCTTTAACGATGATAACCTGTGTAGCAGTGGTATAAGTGTCGGTAAAGTCAATTTCTTCAAGACGTTCGTCGGTAACGGTCATACCCGCCATACCGAAATCAGCCTTGCCCTCCTGAACAGCTGTGATAATGGAATCGAAATCCATATCATCGATAACGAGCTTATATCCCAATTTATCGCAGATTGCCTGAGCTATCATGGCATCAATTCCAACAACTGTTTCACCGTCATAAAACTCATAGGGCTCAAAAAATGCGTTTGTAGCCATATGAAGTTCACCTTTTGAGGTATCTACATCGGCAGGGGAAACATAGGGGCATGTACCTTTGGTATCGTCGCCGATGTAATTTTTGATTATCTGGTCGATAGTTCCGTCAGCCTTAAGCTCGGAAAGCGCTGTGTTGATATTCGCTGTAAGCTCTTTGTTATCCTTAGAAACGCAGATTGCATACTCTTCAACAGCAAATGCTTCTTCAAGAATCTTAAGACCCTCATTTGCTTCAACAAAAGCTTTGGCAGGCTCGTTATCAATGATAACGCAGTCAACCTTGCCCTGAGAAAGGGCAACTACAGCATCGGCGCCCTTGTTGTAGCGCTCGATTTTTGAACCGTCTGCTTCATAATCACTTGCAAAAATGTCACCGGTTGTTCCTAACTGTACGCCGATTGTAGCTCCGGGGAGGTCGGCAACCGATGCAACGGTTTTGGCTTCGCTTTCGCTTCCGCAGCCTGTTGCGAGTGCAGCAATAAGTGTTACAGCAAGCGAAATGCTAACGAGTTTTAAAAACTTTTTCATAATTTTTTCTCCTTTTTTACTGAAATTCAGTAATTATTAACAAGGAGATTATAACATCTGTTTTATCAGATGTCAAGAAATATGCAATAATTATGCATTAAAATGCACTGATTATGCTGAATTTTTCCTTTTCTTTAATTATATTTATATCATATTTTATCTCATCACATACTGTTAAAAATTCTTCCTCGTCTGCATTCATATATGTGTTAAGCAGTTTTATATCTTTTTCAATGTCTTCCAATGTTTCGTGATTTACAAATATAAATAAATAAGTCCTATAGCCGTTCCATATTTTATTTAAGTTTTCGGCTTTCTGTTCGGTATATCCGTTTTTTAGTTCTTCAAGAGCGGCGGTTGTATCTTCACAGTATTTTTTTATAAGTATGTTTCCCGATATACAGGCGGCGATAATCACTGAAAGTAAAACCGCGGCGGCAATAATTCTTTTCAAGCTAACTCCTCTTTTTTATAATGTTAATATTTTCGTATCTGTCTAATGTCATTAAAAAAACATTTTTGGGTTGTAATGCATTTTTGTTTAGAATAGTTATGATTTTTTCCTCGGTTATTCCAAGCGGTGCTAATGATTCCTTTACAATTCTACCGTCTGAAATAACGGGGAGGGGAAGACCCATTTCATCTCGCTGTATATCAATATCCTTAACCGTTATATTCTGTTCCTCGGTTTTTAATAAAACGCTTAAATCTCCGTTAACCTCTAAAACGGCAAAGGCAACTGTTGAA
>JAFUPX010000007.1 GCA_017472575.1 Clostridia bacterium
CAAAACCAATTTTGACTGTTTCAGGGTCTTTAGCATCCGGATTATTTAAAATATCAACACCGTAACCCATCAACCATTCATAGTAGGAACCGCCTTCTGTTATATCCCAGTCAACCACGGTTGTGTCACCGTCTTTGATGGTTATTCTCTCGATATATTTTCTGTGTCTGTCAGATCTTGTTGTTTCATATTCCGAAGAATATGTATGCTCAACGGTTACCCATTTTCCAAGTAAAGTACTGTAATCAGTAATTGCTTTACTGTAATACGGGTGTCCGATTCCCTGATTTATAGCAAGCTTTCCTTCACCTTTCGAGCCGCTCAAATTAAGTAAAGATCTGTCTAATATATTTGAAGCTATATCAGTTTTGCCGTCAAATTCATAGTACTGGAAGTTCAGTAAGTTAACCGCTCCTTCTGTTACGGTTGAATGAACATACATATCAAAGGTAACGGTATTGATATCACCGTATACATTATAATAAGCGTTATCCGATTCAGCGTTAACAGTAAGGCTGTTTGCTGTAGTTCCCTCAACGGTGGTGCTTACACTGTCGGTAAGGTCTATCGTTTCAGCCATATGAATACCGTATTTTGCAGTATTATAATCTGCGCGGGCATTAACAAGAGTCTTATAGTTAGTAACCTTTGCCTGCTTATCGGCGGTAAGGGCTGCATAAGCTTTTTCAGCGGCTTCGATTTTTGCAAGACATTCAGCAGATGCATTAACTGTGCCGATAGCGGCTATCTTATCAATAACCTCTGCTACATCTGCATTTTGGGCAAGCTCATTATAGCTTGCTCTTGCTGCGGTAAGGGTTGCATAGTTTGTAACAGCACTCTTCTGCTCAGCCTCAAGCAAAGCATAGGCTGCTTCTGCCTTTTCAATAGCAGCTTTGCAGGTATCGTTTAAAGCAACATCGCCGATAGCGTCAATATAAGAAATTACTTTTTCGGTATTGCGGTATGTAACCTTAATATTGTCTACATACATATTAAGTGAGCCCTGACCCGCAAAACCGATATATACTTTCTCATTATCTGTTGCATCAGTTTTTTTGGTTTTATCAACACCGTAATATGTGTATTGGCGCCACCAACCACCTTCGGCATCATAGTTAATAAGTTCTTCTCCATCATAAGAGAAAGCTATACTTTTTAACATTTTTTGCTTGCAAACAGTTGTTCCAACAGAATATGTTCCATAAGTAACGGTAAGGGTTAAATAATTTTTTGTAAAATCAAATCCTTCGGGTAAAACATCGTTTAAAGCGCTTTGGCCTGTATAGGTCATGTTACTGCCGCCAAAACGAGCATTCCAAGCATTATTTGTGTAACCAATATCCAAACGGGAAAATGCATTAACACTAGTACCGTCATCAGCCGTATAGGTTTCATCATAAAACACTATTGCGGGTGAATAATTATTGTTTACAGCTGATGCCATTTTGATATCCATTGAAAGCGTCTCAATATCGCTGTAAGTCTCAAAGAGAACTCTGTCCCTATTACTTGTAGCAATATTGGTAACTAACATACCACCATCCTCAGCAGCAACTGTTAAGCCGTCACCTGCTGTGGTATAGGTAGGAATACCGTCATCAAAATTTAACACGGTGGGTGCATGCATACCAAGGGCGGTATACTCCTCCTCAGTCGCAGCCGAAACTACATTCGGCACGAACATCGCGCTTGCGACAAGCATTACCGCAAGCATAAGCGGAATTATCCGCTTAATTAAATTGGTTTTGCTGTTTTTCATAAAATACACTCCTTTTTTTATAGGGAATTTTTCGCCGATTAAATTATATCATGTACAAAACAAACAAAAAATTTAAAAAATGTGACAAAAGTTTGTTTTTGTTACTTTTTTATAAAAAACCGCTCCCCTTTTTTACCTATTATTGAGAATACAGCATACATTTACCAAAAAAATCATAAAAAGGCTTACTACATTCCCTCGGTTCCCTCCGCGTTCCCGGCTCCCTCTGACGAGGGAGCTGTCGAGCGAAGTGAGACTGAGGGAGAGATTTCTATATTCTTTCCTCTTTTTTCTTTTCTTTCTTCTCTCCCTTCGTCAAAACCTACGGTTTTGCCACCTCCCTCGTCAGAGGGAGGCTTGGGTTAATCTTTCGTTACCCTAACGGTTGCATTAGAATAAAAATAATGGTATAATCAGGCATATAAGCTTTAAAGGAGTGCGATTTACTTTGGCAAAGGTAGTTGACGGAGTTCACGATTTTACAGAAGAGCAAAAATATATTCAACCCGATAAAAAAGAAGTTTTAGAGCATTTAGAATGGTTTAAAGACCAGAAATTAGGTCTTATGCTTCATTGGGCGCCCGGTTCTCAGTTTTCTGTAGTTGAATCCTGGTCGCTGGCATCTAAATCACCATGGTCAGATAACAGTGACTCTCCTTGGACGATAAATGAAATCAACTGGACAGACGATATAGAGGAATACAGAGAAAGTCTTGTAAACACAAATAAAACCTTTAATCCGGTTAAATTCAATCCCGAGCAATGGGCTAAAATGGCAAAGGAGTGCGGCTTCAAATACCTACTTGCTACTACCAAGCATCATGACGGTTTTTGTATGTACGATTCAAAATACACTGATTACAAAATAACTGCTGAGGACTGCCCTTTCCATACAAACAAAAACGCTGATATAATAGCGGCTCTATACAAAGCTTTCAGAGCCGAAGGCTTAGGTATTTCTACATATTTCTCAAAGCCAGACTGGGCATGTCCCTATTTTTGGGTACCGGAGCTTCCAAATGACCGTCACATCTGCGCTAACT
The DNA here is from genome assembly GCA_017472575.1 of Clostridia bacterium. Lineage (GTDB taxonomy): Bacteria > Bacillota > Clostridia > Oscillospirales > Acutalibacteraceae > UBA737. The sequence goes on from JAFUPX010000007.1 coordinate 2,806, forward strand.
ACGACCCCCTTGAGCGCCCTGATTTATGGGAAAAGTTCATCGAATTCACTCATAATCAGCTGCTTGAGCTTACGAGTAATTACGGCAAAATAGATGTTTTATGGCTGGACGGCGGATGGGTATCCCCCGAATATAACCATCAGGATATCCGTCTTGGAGAGGTGGTTGACAAAATAAGAGCGACCACTCAGCCGCACCTTATCGTAGCAGACAGAACTGTCGGCGGAAAATACGAAAACATCCTAACCCCTGAGCAGACCGTTCCCGACGAGCCTATGAATGTACCTTGGGAATCCTGTGTTACAATTACCAATGATTTTGCTTTTCATTATGACGGCGACCAGTATTTAAAATCCGTAAAGGATATTATTCATTTATTTATCGGTATTGTTGCCAAGGGCGGAAATCTTGCCCTCAACATAACTCCCCAGCCGGACGGTGAAATTCCGGCTAAAACCCTTGAAACTCTTAACGAGCTTGGCAACTGGCTTAAAATCAACGGCGAGGGTATTTACGGCACGAGACCCGTATCTCCTTATTCACACGGAAACATTTGCTATACAAGAAAACAGGACAATATTTATGCCTTTATCAAGTATAATCGCATTTACCACACCGTAAGAAGTGTTGAATTAGAGGTTGACAGACCCGTTAAGGATGTCATTCTGCTCAGAACGGGCGAAAGCATTCCCTTTACTCAAAAGGGCAAAAAGGTGCTTGTTGATACCAAAAACTTCCCGCTTTACAACCTTAAATATGCAGATTGTTTGAAATTATCTTTTTAGTGCTTTAAATGCAAAAAGGGCTATGACATTTTTTGGCTCTATAATAAATGTTGGGGTAACCAAGTAGAGCCAAAAATAATTTAAAAATTTTTATATATGATGAAAGCGCCGTGCAAACTGCACGGCGCTTAATCTTTTAGCCTATTATAGTGACTTTTCTCTGCAAATTTCCCCGAAAAATTGGCGTAGTGGCATAGTTTTTTAAGGTTCTAAACCACCGTAAAAACGCAAAATCACTGGGTTTCTTAATCCAACGGTTTCATTGTGGGGAAGAGCAAAACATCTCTTATGGATGCGCTGTCCGTAAGGAGCATTACGAGTCTGTCAACTCCGAAGCCCAAGCCGCCTGTGGGAGGCATACCGTATTCAAGAGCGGTTACATAATCATAGTCAACCTCTGCGTTGCAGTCAGGCTCGTCCGCCTTCTTTGCGGCAACCTGCGTTTCAAAACGCTTTTTCTGGTCGATAGGGTCGTTAAGCTCGCTGAAAGCGTTGCCGAATTCGGTAGCGTTTATAAAATACTCAAAACGCTCGGTAAAGTTGGGGTCCTCAGGTTTTCTCTTAGCAAGAGGGCTGTTTTCAACCGGATAATCATATATAAATGTAGGCTGAATGAGGTTTTCTTCAACGAATGCATCGAAAAACTCTGCGAGAACGGTGCCCTTTGTTGCATTTTCGGGAACCTCAACATGCTTTTCCTTAGCGCAGGCGCGAGCGTCCTCATCTGTCTTCCAGTCATAATAATCGCAGCCGGAATACTTCTTAACAGCTTCAACCATTGTAAGTCTCTCCCAATGGCCCATATCAATTTCCTTACCCTGATAGCTTATAACCTTACTGCCGCAGATTTTCTCGGCAAGCATTGTATTCATTTCCTCTACTAAGTCCATCATACCCTTATAATCGGTAAATGCCTGATAAAGCTCGATGGTTGTGAATTCGGGGTTATGCTTAGTGTCCATTCCCTCGTTTCGGAAAATTCTTCCAACCTCATAAACCCTGTGCATTCCACCTACAATAAGGCGCTTTAAGTAAAGCTCGGTCTCAATTCTGAGATACATATCCATATCAAGGGTGTTATGATGGGTTTTAAACGGACGCGCCGCGGCACCTATCTCTAACGGAACGAGAATGGGTGTATCAACCTCTAAAAATCCCTTTGAATCAAGATAATTACGGATTTCCTTTAAAATTTTAGAACGCTTATAAAAGGTATCCCTTACCTCAGGGTTAACGATAAGGTCAACATATCTCTGGCGGTAACGGGTATCAGTGTCCTTAAGACCGTGGAACTTTTCGGGCAAAGGCAAAAGTGACTTTGAAAGGAGCTTTATAGACCTTGCGTGAACAGAGATTTCACCAGTCTGGGTTTTGAAAACAAAGCCTTCAACACCAACAATATCGCCTATATCCCACTTTTTAAATCCGGCATAATCTTCTTCGCCGACATCGTCCCTACGGACATAAAGCTGGATTTTGCCGCTGCAATCATAAAGTCCCACAAAGCTTGCCTTACCCATAATTCTGCGGGAAATAATTCTACCGGCAATTTTTACGGTTTTGCCTTCAAAAGACTCATAGTTTTCCTTTATAGTAACAGAATCGGAATCAAAATCGTAACGGGTCTGCTCATAAGGGTCGTTCCCAGCCTGTTGCAAGGCGGCGAGCTTTTCTCTTCTTACACGCAGAATTTCGTTAAGCTCCTTCTCGCTTTCCGCGGTATTCACATTCTTATTGTTTTCTGCCATACTAAGCACTTCCTGTTATCTTGATATTGCTACAACTTTTAACTTAAATTCTCCGCCGGGAGCCTCAACTATAACCTCATCCCCGACCTTTTTACCCATAAGAGCCTTGCCTACAGGTGATTCGTCAGATATTTTACCCTGACGCGGGTCAGCCTCGGTTGAGCCTACAACGCGGTATTCACATTCCTCGTCATATTCCTGGTCAAGCACCTTAACGGTAACGCCTACAACAACTGTTTTAGCCTTACCCTTAACATCCTCGATAATTTCAACATTCTTAAGCATTGCCTCGATTTCAACTATACGCGCTTCAATTTTAGCCTGCTCGTTTTTCGCCTCATCGTACTCACTGTTTTCGGAAAGGTCACCGTAGCCTCTGGCAACCTTAATTTTCTCAGCGATATCTGCTCTGCCTACAGTTTTAAGATTTTCAAGCTCTTCCTCGAGCTTTTTAAGACCGTCTTCCGTAAGTTTAATTGTTTTTGCCATGACAAAAACCACCTTCTGATAAATTAATTAGAGTATAATTGCGATACAAAATTTATTATATTATTTTTCTTTAGCAATGTCAAGAATAACTATTAAATATTACAGATAAACTTGACAACTCAACATCTATATTATATTATATTTTTGTAAAATATCCCTTGAGGCGATGGGTGAATATGAAAAATTTTATAAAATTTAGAAAAACGGTTATGCTTTCTATCAAGATTTTACTTGTTGCAGCAATAACCCTCGGATTTATTGAAACCTGGAACAGCAGCTATGTAGACACACTTTTCAGCAAAAACGGTAACTATGTTGTTATTTTCTCTTATGTGCTTATTTTTGTTACCTTTTCCTCACTGTACGGCGCATTTAACATAGGTGTTTCTCGGCTTCATGAAACTATTTACAGCTTTTCGCTTGCTGTTGTTTTCACAAACTTCGTAATGTATCTCGAGCTTAGTCTTATAGCAAGAGAGCTTGTTGCTGTACCGCCGATGCTTGTGGGAATAGTTTATCAGATAATAGTTGTTTTCGCGGGAAGCTACTGCGCTAACACAATCTATTTCAAGCTTTATTCTGCAAGGCGGATGGTTGCAATTTTCAGTGATGAGCAAACCGGCTTTGAGCTTATAAACAAAATGAGCCGCATTTCAAAACGGTTCAGAATAGAATGCGGAGTAAACGCGAAAACTACCGACATAGCTGATATCAAAAAGCTTATTGACCGCTATGAGGCGGTTGTAATATGTGATATTGATAAAAATATTGAAAAAGAAATATTCTCCTATTGCTATACAAAGGGCAAGCGGACTTATCTTCTTCCCGCCATAACTGATATTATTATCAACAACAGCTATAAAATTCAGATAAGCGATACTCCGGTGCTTATGAGCCGGAACAGAGGTCTTTCCATAGAGCAAAGCATTATAAAGCGGATAATGGATATTATTATTTCCGCAATCGGTATAATAATTTCAAGTCCGATAATGCTTATATGTGCTATAGCGATAAAGCTTGAGGACGGCGGACCCATTCTCTTTAAGCAAAATCGAGTTACAAAGGACGGAAAAATATTCAATGTCTTAAAATTCCGCTCTATGATTGTTGATGCGGAAAAGGACGGCGCCATGAAAGCCGTTGCCAACGATAAGCGTATAACCAAGGTAGGAAAAATAATACGCGCCTGCAGGGCGGACGAGCTGCCGCAGCTTTTCAATGTACTTCTCGGAGATATGTCGATGGTAGGACCCAGACCCGAAAGAATTGAAAATGTTTACGAATATTCAAAAAAATATCCCGAATTTCAGCTTCGCCAAAGGGTTAAGGCAGGGCTTACCGGATATGCGCAGCTTTATGGAAAGTACAACACCACCCCTGCGGACAAGCTTAATATGGACTTAATTTACATTGAAACCTATTCCCTGCTGCAGGATATAAAGCTTATGATATTAACTGTTAAAATTCTCTTTATGAAGGAAAGCACCGAAGGCTTTGATGCTTCGGCGAATAAGGATGTTAAAACCTCATCCTCTAAAACCGAAAAGGAATAAAAAAGGATTGCCTCGCATATGATGAGGTGTCATAACGAGGTATTGCTTCAAAATGTGAAATTTTGGCGGTATTCATTGTTAAAAAAGTACCGTATGATGATAAAAATAATTCGTGAGTGATAATTTAAAGAGCAGGGGGTTACTCCTGCTCTTTATGTATTCTGTTTTACTTTAATTTGATTTATAAGTTATTAAAAAAGACTGCCCTAAATTCATAGAGCAGTCTGCTAACTTATAAAATCTATTAGATTTCAGCGAAGTACTTAATTGTACGAACCATCTGGCTGGTGTAGCTGTTCTCGTTATCATACCAAGAAACAACCTGTACCTGATAGGTATCGTCGTCAATCTTAGTAACCATTGTCTGAGTAGCATCAAAGAGAGAACCGTATGTGATTCCGATGATATCGGAGGATACGAGCTGCTCCTCTGTGTAACCGAAGGAAGCGGAAGATGCAGCCTTCATAGCAGCATTGATGCCTTCCTTAGTAATGTCCTTACCCTTAACAACAGCAACAAGAATTGTTGTAGAGCCGGTGGGAACCGGAACACGCTGAGCAGAACCGATAAGCTTACCGTTGAGCTCAGGGATAACAAGACCGATAGCCTTAGCAGCGCCTGTGGAGTTAGGAACGATGTTGCAGGCAGCAGCGCGAGCACGACGGAGGTCACCCTTTCTGTGGGGACCGTCAAGTACCATCTGATCGCCTGTCCAAGCGTGAACAGTGGTCATAATACCGCTTTGAATGGGAGCATACTTATTTAAAGTATCAGCCATGGGAGCGAGGCAGTTTGTTGTGCAGGAAGCAGCAGAGATGATCTTATCATCAGCTGTAAGAGTATTCTCGTTTACGCTGTAAACGATAGTCTTAAGGTCATTGCCTGCGGGAGCAGAAATAACAACCTTCTTAGCACCTGCATCAATGTGAGCCTGAGACTTTTCTTTAGAGCAGTAGAAGCCTGTGCACTCAAGAACAACATCAACACCGATTTCTCCCCAAGGAAGATCAGCAGCGTTCTTTTCAGCATAGATTTTGATTGTCTTACCGTCAACTGTAATGCTGTCTTCTCCGGCAACAACCTTGTCTGCAAGAGCGTATCTGCCCTGAGCAGAGTCATACTTAAGAAGATGAGCAAGCATTGCGGGGCTTGTAAGATCGTTGATAGCAACAACCTCATAGCCTTCAGCGCCGAACATCTGGCGGAAAGCGAGACGGCCTATGCGGCCAAAACCGTTAATAGCAACTTTAACCATTGGAAAAAACCTCCTAAAATTTTTACAAATACTATTTTACCCCATTTATTCCTCTTTTTCAAGATATTTTGTTTAATATTTAACGATTTTTTTAAAATTTATAAATAATGGCTCAATAAATTTACACTAAATCGGCTAAATGGGTGAATTTTTTACAAATAGATTTTATTTATGCAGTGCTTAAATATATACAATTTCTTCTCTCAATTCTGCAAAGTTGTTTTCATAGTATAAAATACAATTTTCTCTGTTTGATAATACCAACTCGCCGTAAAAACAACAGAACCGCGTAAGCTTAGCCTACGCGGTTTTGTTCAGAAGAATGTATTAAGAAGTATGTTTTTAGTATATTATTTATTGTTGCAGCTATCCTTAAATGCACAGCCCGAACAGCCGCAGCTACAGGAGGACTTGCCTTTTTTCTTATCCCGTATTCCTTTTATAACTATTGCAAGGAATACAGCCGCTACGATTGCGGTAACTATAATTGTTGGCCAGTTCATATCAGTTACCTGCAACAACAGCGGAGCTTAAGGTACTTTCGCTGTATTTGTTCTTTCTTACAAGCAAGTACACAATAACCGCAAGAACTATGGCGGCGGCAATTGTACCAATAATATTTCCGGCTCCGATAAACCATGCGCCGAACTGATAAACAATAAGCGAAACAGCGTAAGCAAATACGCACATATATGCTATAGCTCCTATAGACCACTTAGCATTGTTCATTTCTCTCTTTATTGCGCCCATTGCCGCAAAGCAGGGTGCGCAAAGGAGGTTGAATATCATAAATGACATTCCTGCAAGTCCGCTGTTTCCGAAGAATTCCTTAGCAATAGTAGCATACATAGCAGCATCGCCTTCCATAGCAAGGTCAGCATTAGCCATAGAGGAAAGTGTACCGAAGGTGCCTACAACCTCTTCTTTTGCAACAAGACCGAGAATAGTTGCAACAGTTGCCTGCCAGTTGCCGAAGCCGAGAGGTGCGAATACCCAATCAATAGCACCGCCGATAACCTCAAGAACGGACGCACCTGCGTTTTCCTCAGAGATATAGTGGAATCCACCGTCAAATGAAAGGCTATTAAGAACCCAAATTATAACGCTTGCGGCAACTATAACTGTACCTGCGCGTTTAATAAATGACCAACCGCGCTCCCAAGTAGCTCTCAAAATATTAGATGCAACAGGTGCGTGGTATGCGGGAAGCTCCATAACGAAGGGAGCAGGGTCACCTGCAAAGGGCTTTGTTTTCTTTAACATAATACCGGAAATTATAACCGCGGCAACACCGATAAAGTAAGCGACAGTTGCAACCCATGCACTTCCTGAGAATAACGCGCCTGCAATCATTCCTACAATCGGCATTTTAGCTCCGCAGGGGATAAAGCCGGTGGTCATAATGGTCATTTTGCGGTCGCGGTCCTGCTCAATGGTACGGCTTGCCATTATTCCGGGCACTCCGCAGCCGGTTGCTACCAGCATAGGGATAAAGCTTTTACCCGAAAGACCGAATTTACGGAAAATTCTGTCCATAATAAAGGCAACACGGGCCATATATCCGCAATCCTCAAGAATGGAAAGCAGGAGGAAAAGTATAAGCATCTGGGGAACAAATCCGAGAACAGCTCCTACACCGCCTACGATACCGTCAGCAATAAGGCTCACAAGCCATGCGGCGCAGCCGATAGACTCAAGACCTGCAGCAACGGCAGGAACGATAGTTTCGCCGAAAAGGGTATCATTCATAAAGCCTACTGTCCAGTCCCCTATAGAACCAATAGAAATGTAGTATACAAGCCACATTACTATTACGAATATAGGAAGAGCGAGAATACGGTTGGTAACAATCTTATCTATCTTATCAGAAACCGAAAGTCCGCCGATATTCTTTTTCTTATAGCAGCTTTTCATAAGCTGACCTATGTATATATAACGCTCGTTGGTGATGATGCTTTCGGCATCGTCATCCATCTCCGCTTCAACCTTAGCGATATCCTCCTCAATATGAGCAAGAATATCTTTTTCAAGCTTTAGCTGTTCAAGAACCTTATCATCGCGCTCGAAGATTTTAACAGCATACCAACGCTGCTGTTCTTCGGGCATATTATGTACTGCCGCTTCCTCGATATGAGCGATTGCGTGTTCAACTGTTCCCGAGAAGGTGTGCATGGGAACCGATTTACCGCTCTTTGCCGCAGAAATAGCGGCTTCGGCGGCAACCGTAACACCGTCACCCTTTAAAGCGGATATCTCGATTACAGTACAGCCTAACTCATGACTTAATTGCTGGGTATTGATTTTATCGCCGTTTTTCCTTACAACATCCATCATATTGATAGCAACAACTACCGGAATACCAAGCTCTGTAAGCTGGGTTGTAAGATAAAGGTTTCTTTCAAGATTTGTTCCGTCAACAATGTTTAAAATAGCATCCGGACGTTCTCCGATAAGATAATTACGGGCAACTACCTCCTCCAAGGTATAAGGAGAAAGGGAATATATACCCGGAAGGTCAGTTATAACAACATCACTGTTTTTCTTTAGCTTACCCTCTTTTTTCTCAACCGTAACACCCGGCCAGTTACCAACATACTGATTGGCACCTGTAAGCGCATTGAACAGGGTTGTTTTACCGCAGTTCGGGTTACCGGCAAGAGCAATTTTAATACTCATAAATTTTTCCTCACTTTCACAGTTAGCGGTGGCTAACTATTTGACTTAAAAATAAGGGCAGACCCTTTTTATTCAACCTCAATCATTTGCGCATCTGCCCTGCGCAGAGACAATTCATAGCCCCTAACGGTTACTTCTACCGGATCTCCCAAGGGAGCAACCTTACGAACATAGATTTCAACTCCGCGGGTTATGCCCATATCCATAATTCGGCGCTTTACCGCACCCTCACCGTGAAGCTTTACAACCTTAACCGTTTCGCCCACTTTAACATCTTTCAGTGTCTTCATCCAAAAGCCTCCTAAACCATAATTTTTTGAGCCATCTCTTTGCTGACGGCAACTCTTGTTTCCTTAACGCTTACAATAACATTACCGCCCAAAACCGTTATGACGGTAACACCGCTGCCGACAACAAAGCCTAAGTTCTCAAGGTGCTTTTTAACCTCCGGCTTGCCGCCTATCTTTTTAATAATGTTCTCTTCGCCTACATTTGCCAATGTTAAGGGCATCACAAGTATTACCTTCTTTTTCTTTTAGTTAGCAAAGGCTAACCCAAATCCGAAATAATAAGTTAGCTTCGGCTAACTCTGAAAGATATTATAACCTATCTATATCCTTTTGTCAATAACTTTTTGAAAAATTTTTCCATAAATTTAGGGTGAGAATAATAAAAGGGGTTGCCTATACTACTTGAAAATTTTTAAAATTTATGGTATCATTGTTTAATCGGAGGTGGTTATTGTGAGCATACAGGAATCGGGTGAAATGTATCTCGAAACCATATATATTCTTTCAAAGAAAAACAGCTTTGTACGTTCGATTGACGTGGGAGAATATATGGGCTATTCAAAGCCCAGTGTAAGCCGCGCGGTAGGTCTTCTTAAAAACGGCGGATATATCACTGTTGATAAAGAAGGATATATCAGTCTTACGGATGTAGGCACAGAGGTTGCCGAAAAGATGTATGAGCGGCACAAGCTGCTGACAGACCTCCTCATAAAATTGGGGGTTGACGAAGAAACCGCAACAGAGGATGCCTGCCGAATTGAGCATCATATAAGCGATAAATCCTTTGAGGCAATAAAAAAACATATTAATCAGTTTTAAAGAAGCGGCTGTCTTTTTAGTGAGACAGCCGCTTTTAATATAGTGAAGTTTAAAAAATTTCAAAACTGAACAGATGAAAATTATTACAACCGTAACTGGAAATAGGCACAAGCCTGATAGACTTTACATTCCAATCAATGTGATGTCTTACAAAGCGTTGATGATTGTTATTAACTTTGAGCGTATATATTTTACCGCTTTCATCTATTCCTTCAATACGGTATTCCTTAATGAGAGTATCAGGTATTTTAAACCTTGTCTGCTGCAAAGGATAGTTACAGGGCATATTATGATAGTTTCTGTTTAAATCACTGTCAAATACCAGTCTGAGTTCACTTATTTTCGTATCTTTATTGAAACGGTATTCGATTGTATCTCCCTCGTTTCCAATCCAACAGTTTTCCTCTCCTCGGTCAATTCCGTTTCTGATAAGCTCGCAGGTACAATCTGCATTTTTGGAGAGGGGCGACACTTCTCTTTGATGCCATGGAATATAACAGTCATCCTCCATAAGAGAATACTGCAGCTTTTTGATATCCACATTTTCCAATTCACTGCCATCATTAATTGCCTGTGCCACAGCAGTGCCTAATGCCTGACCCAAAATACCGCAAGTAGCCATCACTCTGGATGAGCTGAGTGCAGCATGGGTAACGCTGATGTTTCTGCCTGCAAAGCACAGGTTTTTAATGTTTTCGGATATCATACACCTAAGCGGCAATCCCCACGGTGTGGGAGCCGGATGATAAATGGTAGGATGCCCTTTCGTGTAATAAAAGCCCGCCGGAAAATGATCGTCCATTGTCCAGCCTGCATAGGCTACGATATCGTCAAAATGACCGGCTGATTCCACATCATTTTGGGTAACTATATATTTTCCAATATAACGGCGGCTTTCTCTCTTACCGGGCAAAAATCCGATCCATTCAAGCTCCCAGTTTTCTACTCCATGGTCACCGTAATTCTTCATATGATCCCAAACACCGTAGCAGATTTTCAAAAGCTCATCCCTGCAACGGTCGGTATCGTGGATGCAATCCCATTCACCGCCGACCTCTATCCACCAAAAATTATTATCTTTATCGTGGTCCTTATAAGGAAGGTCTTCATCCGTTTCATACTTATATGCCCATTCGGGCGGAGTGAATTCAACCTTATGATCAGTCTCTCTGATTTGGAAAAGACAGCTCATACCCATTGTTTTTTTGTCAGCAACATCGGGCGGTATTGTTTCGTTAAAATCACTTTTTGCCTCTCTGCCGTACATAAATTTCGCTCCTGTCAGCGGAGCAAGAATCGAATCTCCTGAACAATCTGCAAAGTATTTTGCTGAAACAATATGAAAGGTTTCTGCATTCGATTGCCAACCCTTTACGCTGATTATTTTATTGCCTTCCACTTTACAATCAAGACAACTCGTATTAAGCAAAAGCGTTAAATTTTTTTCCGCTTTTGCTTTTTCATAAAGAACACTATCCCATATAGGATATTTAAGCGAAGGATTTTGATAAAAATTTTCAAGGAATATCTCTTCTATAATTCCGCTTTCCCGATTATCCTTGCCATGGCAACCGCCTATCCACATTCTGATTTCACTTGAGGCATTACCTCCTAAAACAGGACGGTCATGTATTAAGACCACCTTAATACCATGCCTTGCCGCCGCAATAGCACAGCAAAGCCCTGACATTCCTCCGCCTATAACACATAAGTCGGTTGTATATTCAAGTGTTCTCATTTTGTATTCTCCTCTGTTGATATATATTGTTTTAATGCTTTGGAAAAACAGCGTCCGAGTTCTATAAGACCTTCTTGACTTACCTTATTATCCGAAGTTCCGAAATAGGCAGTTTCCAATGTAAAGGCAATATTATTTTCGTCCCTTTGCAGCATATATGTTGCAAATGTCGGGCTGTTAGTGTTCCAACCTGTGTTCGGAGGATAGTCGTTCTTATGCTCGTATTTCATAGATTTGCTGTTGATATTCTGCTCAAACAGTTCACCAAATCGGTTTAACCCCTCACGATAATCTTTTTGCACAATAAAGACATTATCATTTTCTCCGCCTTTGTGCCAAGGAGAATGAAAATCGAAGGCAAAGTGACAGCCGTTTTTATCGGCATATTCGCGTATTGCGGCACATTCGGGATAAATAGATTCTGTTTCAGTGTCGTAATCACGGTTATGGTCGTGGGGCGTCCTGCTTTTTCCCTGATCACCATCCACAACACCCTCATAATCTACAAACGGAACACAGAACACCTTTGTATCGGGTATTGGATTTGCAATTAATTCTTCTAAAACTCCCTGCAAAACATAATTTCCTGTTGATTCACAAGCGTGATGACGGGCTGTTAAAATGATACTTGTATTTCCGTCTCCTAATTTAATACAGGGCACACTTCTGCCCTTATAACCTTTGCAAAGTTCTTCAACTTTCAATTGATGCTTATTTGCAAATTTAAAGAAATGTTCAGGATGATAAAGCATACTGTGAGCGAAATAAACCTTGCTTTCATTTTCACCAAATTGATAAGTAAAGGTGTCCCCGTCCACACTGTCCAACCAATGCCAATTTTCAAGGTCGTAGCTTACAGCAGGACCAAAATAACCAAGTCTATTTTTTTGAAGCTTAAATGTAATCGTCCGGCTTTCTGCCCCCTCAATACAAAATGCCCAATAAAACCACGGCTCTGTTGTGTCACGCAACTCGTTTTCAAGCTGGGCGGTATTACCGTTTATTTCTTTTACAGAAATATTACCGCCGATAAAATTTTGATGTATAAGCATTATAATTCGTACCTTTCCTGAACTTCTTTATACCGTTCTTCGCCCGCAAACAGATTAGCATAGTGTAATATTTGAGATTTAATATATGTTGCATAATTAATTTTATATACATCAGCGCTATCTAAAACCGTTGGCAAACCCTTACTATCAAATGCCGTTGTATATATGCTAAAGCTTTTTTTATCCTGTACTTTTCCGTTTTCATCCTTTGAAAGCTGTAAATGAAAAACTGCATTATAAGAGGGTGAATCAAAATAGCAGTTTCCGTTCTCTATACGGTTATCATAAAGCATATTTCCGAGACAGAATATTTTTAAATAATCATCCTTATTCTCACAGCTTTGAATTATATGCTGATGATTACCTACAATAATATCCGCACCGAATTCTTTAATTTTTTCGGCTATAAATACACTATACGGATCAACCTTTTCGATATACTGTCCACCGCAATGCAAAAGCATAATTACGTAATCCGAATTTTCTTTTGCATATTTTATATCCTGTTCTAACTGTTCGAGATAAGGCTTTACTTCTGAATACTCGTCTGTTTGCTTAATATAAATACGTTCAACATCTTCGGCGATTTGATCATAATCGTTTAAGAGGTGTATTGAACCCTTTTTGGTTTCTTCGGGTTGCAAAAGATTAACCATATACTTATGGTCAAGAAATCTATTGTGTGCAAAAGCATTAGTGCCATAGGTATAGTTAATAAAAGCAACCTTAATACCGTCAAATTCTTTTATAAATATTTTATTTCTATTTTCTAAAGTGGTATATACGCCGACAGTATCAAAGCCTTTATCCTTACAGTTTTTTAAGGTGTTCAAAATACCTGCTTCGCCTCTGTCCATACAATGATTATTAGCAAGGCTAAGCATATCAAATCCGCAATCCTTAACTGCATCTAAAAAAGCTATTGGGGTATTAAAGCTATATCTTTCGTGTGTATATTCGAGTTCTTCACCCGCAACGGTAGTTTCCAAATTCCCCACCAGATAATCGCAATTTTTAAGCTTGGTGGCATTTTCAAAAAAAGAATGGTAATCACCGTCTGCTATCTTATTCATTCTGGCGCTGCAAAGCATATCGCCTACAATTGTAATATTAATCATATTTTACACACCTAACATATCTTGAATTTTCTTAACATCTACATCAATTAGTTTACAGTTGTGCTTTACCGCTATTGCTGAAGCAGTACCTGCCGCCTCACCTGTTCCTACACAAATGGGCATTGCACGAAAATTTGAATGTGCCATATGAGTACCTGAAATATTTCTTCCGCAAAGCAAAAGATTTTCTTTTACTTCAGGCAACAAGCAACGGTATGGAATTGTATATCCTTTATCTTGTTTAAAATTCTTTTGTACGCCTGTTTTGTCAAGACCGGCACCGGTAATATTATGTACATCGAAGTTAAAATGCGCATCTTTCACAACATAATCATCAAATACTTTAGCCTCTAATATATCCTGTTCGGTAAGGGTATATTTCCCTTTAAAATGACGGGTTTCTCTAACACCTATAAGCGAAGCAGAGCTTATTATAAAGCAGTTTTCATAACCCGGTACAAATTCTCTCAAGTATTTCACGATATCATCCATCTGTTTGCGACAGGTTACGGTTGCCTCTGTAAGGTCTTCAGCGTGGGTGCCGTCAATATCGGTAACATTTGTCATATTACAAGTAACTACACCGGGTAGTGTCGTAGCGTATGTAAGAATATGTCCTGCGGGATACGGAATATGTTGTTTAGCAAGTGCCTGAAGCTCACCCTTTTCGGTTTGATATGTTGTTTCAAACGAAGGAATAAATGCTGCCTTGCTATAGTCTACTCCTGCAACCTTAAACATAAGCGTTGCGGGTTGCATTTTATTGTCGCTTTCTCTACCCAACATAAACTCTGCGCCTGAACGGGCGGCAATATCACCATCACCCGTAGCATCAATTGTGATTTTTGCATAAATATCTGTCATACCCGATTTATTAACAACAGTGGCACCTAAAACCTTGTCGCCTTCACAAATGGCATCAACAGCGAAGGTATAAAGTAATATTTTGACACCAACCTCATCTAACATTTCAAGATACAGCGTTTTAAGTTTTTCAGGGTCTATAAGGGTAATATTCTCTACCTCAAAATCATTTTTTTCTTTAGAACGGCGAAGTATTTCATAATATAAGGGACTGCCACAACTACCTGTCCAATGGCTCATAAGTCCGGATGTGGAAATTCCACCAACATCGCCGCCCTGTTCTACTAATATTACCTTTGCGCCGTTTTTTGCAGCTGTGTATGCCGCTGCAAAACCTGCCGGTCCGCTGCCCAAAACCAAAACATCGGTATGTAATTCAAATTTTTCGATCATACAATCACCTCTGATTTCATTTTACCATGTTCTATATAGAAATGTATTTATTTTCTTGCAAAATATATTTACAAAACTGCAATTTTACTATATAATTTTATTGGGTGATACTATGAAAGAAAAACTAATTTACGATATTAATCAATATATCACATATTTAAATAATACCGGATTATTTGTTACCGTACACGGCAAAGGCATCAGTGGGCTTTTGGAGCATAATATACATAGAAATCCGTTTTGCTCTCTGGTTAAAACATATGAAGATGCTTGGAAAAAATGTGTACACTGTCAGCAGAAAATTTTCAAAGAATATAAAAAAGGCTGTCTTTTCGGAATGTGTTATGCCGGAGTAGAGGAATATGTCTTCTTTGTAAACGATAAAACCTTTATCAGTGTGAGCGGATACGGTATCAACCGAAAAAAAGCGACAGAGCGAATTAGCCGCCTGTCGCAAGAATTTTATTTTAAAAAATCAGAGCTTTTGCGTATTTATGATAACAGTTTGAAACACAAGGAAGAGAATATCGAAGAATTATCCGTTATTATAAAACCTCTTTGCCATATGCTGAATTTATTGCAATTATTGCTTGCCGACATTCCCGAAACAGAAACTCAAAGTGCCGCGTTTGATTCTTTGCTGGCATTTGTACAACACAATTTTATGCATGATATCACCATTAGGGACATTGCTCAGGCATGCGCCTGCTCTGAGTCAACGGTGTGTCACCTATTCAAGCAATATACCGGCTTTCCGGTAAAAAAATATATAACCGTTCTTCGTATAGAACAAGCAAAAAAGCTGCTTGAAACAAGCGATATTCCTATCAGTACCGTTGCGCAGATGTGCGGCTTTTCCAATATTAACTATTTTCCAACAGCATTTAAAAAATATGAAGGAGTAAATCCAACAGAATACCGAGCACTAGCGGTTGTGTCCTGACTTGACATCGACCAACATTTTAATACGGCAAATAATATTAATTTATTTGTTGTGAATATTGTTTTATTTTAAAATTTTCAGCACCGTTTACCGGAAATTCCTGTTTGCCCCAAGGCTTATGCCATGTAAGAGAGCCTTGCAAACGGTTATCGGGGTCCGAAACACCGTATTTTAACGCAGAAATCGCCGGCTTAAGATCGGTTCCGCATTCAAAATTTACGGTATCTACTAAAACATTGCAAGGACCTTTCTCCATACCAAACAGGTCAGCGGCGGTTGTAGAAAGAATGACTGTATTATGCTGTGCTACGATATGACCGATCACCGAAAGATGAGAGCAATCGTGGAATGTGATTCCCTCTTCGCAGTTATGAATATACAGATAATCCGCAACTACATGCTCTCCGCAAACAAAACCGTAGCGGAAGCCCTGCACGGCGACATTGCGCAGAACGTTGTTGTCGTTCTGATCGGCTGATGTGATAAGACCGGCGGTATGGCAAGGATTTGGTTGCAGTTCTTTCCCCAGCAAAGTGTCACCCACCTGTTCGTTCAGGCAGAATTGACAATCGGTTATATTTACGCGTGAAACATTTTGCAGGTTTACTGCCGACTGTGTAGGGTACATTTTACTCTGATTCATTGGAACTCTAAACTCTAAATTTGAAATAGAGAACTGCCCTACACTGAAATGACCTTTGCAGGAATTACCTTCCGCAGCGGCAAGAATAGACCAAGGACGTGCTGTGGGGTCATACTCTTCGGGGGCCTCCCAATCAGAAAATATTCTCGTATTATCTGTGCGCATCGTTCCAAAGGTGGTGGGAACGAAGTTATTATTGACAGATTCAACCGGACGCACAATATATGAATTCAAAAGGCGGCAGGGCATTTCTCCCTCCAATTGAATATTTGCTCTTCCGGCAGGAATAACAAGCTGCGCACGGACAGGCTTTCCGTCCACTTTTTCAATACCGGGAGATGCAATTCGATAGCCTCCGGACGTATAGGGAAACAGAATTTTTCCGCCGCCCCGCTTTGCCGCAAAATCAATGGCACTTTGAATAGCAGCAGTATCATCGGTAATACCGTCGCCTTTAGCACCAAAATCAAAAACATTAATTCCGAATGATGACATATTTCTACCTCCTTTATTTAAAACAAGAGCATTATACTATTTCCTATACAGAAAAACAATCTCTTAGGCTACGAAAAAGTTTCGAAATACCTCTAAAATCTACAGCAATAAATCCTAATTCAACCAGTGTTGAATAAAGCCTTTTCCGAACCGTTACGAATAACGGCATACTACCTGTGAGGAACGCCGAAAATCGGTGTGTCATTTTCATCCCACTCAACCTTTTGAGCCCATACACTTCTTCCGTACCAACCTGTGCCCGACTCAAGGTTTGCGTGGTAGATTATATAATCCTCCCACTTGCCGTTTTCCAAAACAGTAGTAAACGAACAATGTCCCGGACCGAATATATCCTCTGTTTTTTCAAAAACAGCAGTTTCGCATTTTTCCCAATTGCTCATATCAAGGATGTCGCCCTTACC
>JAFUPX010000008.1 GCA_017472575.1 Clostridia bacterium
AAAACAAGGCTTAAAACAGCGAGAATAAGCGTTGGGGTATTAAAAGCCTTTTTTTTGCTTTTTTGTTTTTCCTTTAAGGCAGACAAATCTTCTATCTCTTTTTTCTTTTGCTCGCAAAGCAGAGTGTAGTTTTCCGCTTCGCTTATTGCCTTATTTAACTGTAATTCTGTTTTCTGAGCATTTTCGGGAGAAATTTCAGTATCGGGATTTTGCGCTAATTCTATGGTTTCTTTAAGGGTTTCACATTCCTTTGTTTTATCTGAGATTTTTTGCTGTGCATTCTCTATCTTTGAAATGCAAAAAACAAGCTTATTTGCAAACATTTCGTCTGCAATATTACCGTCATTTAACAGTAAAGATTTATTTATTTCGTCAAGCCTTTGCTTAAGGGAAAGCATTTCTTTAAGCTTTCCGGCGTTTTTGATATCGCTTTCAGAATCTACGATTTTCTTAAAGTCCTGCGCTTTTGCTTCAAGTGAGGCTATTTCCTTTGCGAGAGCGTCAATTTTTTCCTTTATAGCTTTTGCATCCTCTTTTTTCTGCAGGGCGGTATTTAGAGAAATTTTAAGCTCATCAAGCGTTGAGTTAAGCTTTATATATTCTCCCGTTCTGCCCGATTTTCCGATAAGAGCGAATCTTGCGTCATCAAGTCTTTTTAATATCTTTGCATACGAAACATTTTCATCTCCCGATGCCGCAAGGTTAGATAGCTTTGAGTTTATTTCACCGTCCGCCTCGGAGCTGTTATCAAAGCTACCGGCACCTTCAATGAAAACACTTCTTTCAAAGGCGGGCATTGAAAGAGAAAAAAACTCATTTCCAATATCGGGAGAAACACTGCTTCTCGTTCCTAAATCAAGATCGCAAAGAAAAACCTTGTCACTTGAATTTGATGAGCCAAAGGTACGCTCTAAGCGGTAATGTCTGCCTGAATGTTCAAATTCTATACTGCCTGCCGGTTGGCTGCCGTCCCACGGGGCGTATTTTCTTCTCGGACTTTTTGCGAGGTTCTGTGTGGATTTTCCGCTGCCGTAGAACATCATTTTTATGAAAGCCATAACCGTGCTTTTGCCGTTTTCGTTTTCTCCGTAGATAACATTCAAGCCGTCAGAAAGCTCTAATGTGAAATCCTTTAGTTTTCCGAAAGCACTTATGTAGATTTTATTCAGCTTCATCAAATTTTACCTCCGATAAAAAGGCTCGCAGTCCCAAATTCATAGCATCAAGCAAAAATTCCTTTTCTTCACCCTGTGCCTTTTCAATTCGGAAAAGCATATTTTTAACGAAAATTCCTTTAAGCGAAGCTTCCTTTGAAAGCTCCTCAAAGTCAACAGCAAGCGTTGTGCTGTCCTTAACCTTTGCATAAAAAACTTCGCCGACAAGCCTTGCGGATATTTCTGATAAATTTATAACTGCATTTTCCGCAACGGCACCCGTAAGCTCTATTTTGTAAATATTTTTTCTGTAATCCTCGCCGTATTTTTCTTTTAAAGCGGATAAAACGCAGGCGGTTATTTGGGAAGGAGTAAAACAACTGCTTATATCAATTTTTTCGTGAGCGTGAATTCTGAAAGAAACAGGCACAAATTCAAGCGTACAGCTACCCTTTCCGATTTCAGCTATGTATACACCCTTTTGGTCAAGCTCGTCAAAGCCCTGACCTTCAGGACAGCCGCAGTAGGCAAAATATGTGTTCCCGAGCTTGAGTGCGTCGGACCGCTTGTGAATGTGACCGAGAGCTATGTAATCCATACCGCTTTCTTTAACAAAACGGGGAGTTATAGCGTTGTAATCGGACTTAAGGTCTGATTTTAAATCTCCGTGCTGAACTAAAAGATTTATATAATCGTCTTTCGGCGGCAAAAGAGAGAAAACAGGCTCACCCTGTAAAGTAGCAGATGAGAATGACCTGCCGTAAACCCTTATTTTCAGGTCATCAAAGGTAAAATATGAGTCTGTTTCGGGAAGAACAAACAGATTTTCAGGCAGAGAGCGGCTTGTGAATGGGGAGAGACTGTCGAGCGGGTCGTGATTTCCTGCCGCAAATACTACCTTTATTTCGGGAACAGAGGCTATTTTACTCAAAACTGTGTCAACAAACGAGGAGTCACAGCTGTTTGAGTCAAACAAATCTCCTGCTATGGCTATAAGCTTTATTTCTTTTTCCTTTGCAATGTCAATTACCTTTTCAAAGCTGAGTACCGCCTCAACTCTGCGCTTTTCGGCAATACTGCCAAGTGTTGAGTCAGCCGCACCGATATGAAAATCCGCACAGTGAAGTATTTTTATCATCCGTATTATTTTCCTTCCGTTGTTATGATTAAATTTTATCATTTTTGCAGTCTTTTATCAAGAACATATTGCCTTTATTTTAAAATTGGGATATAATATTAAATATATTTCTAATAAAAGGAAGATTTTTTTGGATATAAATGTAGGCGATAAGCTACTTATGAAAAAAAAGCATCCCTGCGGCGCAGATACATTTTTGGTTTTAAGAATAGGTATGGATTTCCGCCTTAAATGCACAGGCTGTGGGCATGAGGTTATGCTGCCGAGAGTTAAGGCAGAAAAAAACGTTAAAAAAGTTATCAGGGAAAACGAGGAGTAATTATGTTTGAAAAGATAGAGGCGGTTGAAAGCCGCTATGAGCAGATAGGTGTTGAATTAACAAGACCCGAGGTAGTATCGGACAACGAGCAGTTCCGCCGCCTTATGGTGGAGCACGCAGAGCTTACCCCCCTTGTCGAAAAATACAGGGAGTATAAAGCCGCCAAGAATTCCGAAGATGAGGCCCTTGCTCTTCTTGACGAGGGCGGACTTGATAAGGATTTCAAGGAGCTTGTAGAAGAGGAGCTTAAAACTGCCAAAGCAGATATTGAAACACTTTCTCAGGAGCTGAAGGTTCTGCTTCTGCCGAAGGACCCGAACGACGATAAGAACGTTATCGTTGAAATCCGAGGCGGCGCAGGAGGAGAGGAAGCCGCTCTTTTTGCAGGAAGCCTTTACAGAATGTATACTATGTACGGCGAGTCAAAAAGATTTAATATCGAGGTTTTGAATGCAAACGAAACCGAGCTTGGCGGATATAAGGAAATCAGCTTTATGATTGAGGGCAAGGGAGCATATTCGCGCTTTAAGTATGAAAGCGGAGTTCACCGTGTACAGCGTGTACCCGATACCGAAACACAAGGCAGAATTCACACCTCAACCGTAACCGTAGCTGTTCTTCCTGAGGCGGACGAGGTTGAGCTTGAAATAAATCCGGCAGACTTGAAGATAGATACCTTCCGTTCGTCGGGAGCGGGCGGTCAGCACATCAATAAAACCTCTTCTGCTATCAGAGTTACACATATTCCCACAGGTACGGTGGTTGAATGTCAGGACGAGCGAAGCCAGTATAAAAACAAGGATAAAGCGCTTAAAATATTGCGCTCCCGTTTGTTTGATGCCGCTCAGAAGGAGCATGACGATGCTATCGCCTCTGACCGTAAAAATCAGGTTGGAACAGGGGACAGAAGCGAGAGAATAAGAACCTATAACTATCCTCAGGGCAGAGTTACCGACCATAGAATAGGACTTACCTTATATAAGCTTGACCAGATATTAAACGGAGACCTTGACGAGGTTGTAGACGGGCTCATAACCTACTACCGCACCGAGGCATTGAAAGAAGAATCGGTATGATAACAGAAAAATTGGAGTTATCGGGCGGGCTTTATGAAAAAAGCATAGAAAAAGCTGCGGAAATTCTTAAAAGCGGCGGAACGGTTGCAATACCAACAGAAACGGTTTACGGTCTTGCCGCCTGTGCAAATTCAGACAGTGCCATAAAAAAGGTTTTTGCCGCAAAGGGAAGACCTCAGGATAACCCACTTATCGTTCATATAAGCGATATGGATATGCTTTACGAAATAGCCGCAAATGTGCCGAAGCAGGCAGTAAAATGCGCCGAAAAATTTTGGCCAGGTCCTTTTACAATGGTGCTTAAAAAAACCGATAAAATAGCCGATAGCGTATCAAGAGGTCTTGATACGGTTGCTGTTAGAATGCCGGCAAACAAGGTGGCTTGCGATATAATAAGAAAGAGCGGTCCGTTAGCGGCTCCCTCCGCAAACCTCTCGGGAAAGCCAAGTCCTACTTCGGCTAAGCACGTTATAGACGACCTTGACGGTAAAATAGATGCGGTCGTAATGTCAGGCAGCTGTGATTACGGTGTGGAGTCAACGGTTGTGTCTCTTGACGGAGATACTCCGAGGCTTTTAAGACCGGGAGCGGTAACCGTAGAACAGCTAAAGGAAATATTGCCCGATATAATAATTGATAAGGCGGTTTTAGCTCAGCCCGAAAGCGGAAGTAAGGTAGCATCACCGGGTATGAAATATAAGCACTATGCTCCAAAAACCGAAACCTACCTTGTAGAGGGCAATAGCCAAGCCTTTGCAGATTTTGTAAACTCAAAGAAAAACAGTCTTGCAGTATGCTTTTATGAGGATAGTGACAAAATAATAATAAACAAGCTGACATATGGCAGCGGCAACAAGGAAATAACCTTAGCACAGCAAATTTTTTCAGTTTTGCGTGAGGTCGATAATTACGGCGTTTCTGCGGTTTATGTTCATGCGCCGTCAAAAAGCGGAGTGGGGTTGGCGGTTTATAACCGACTTATCCGCGCCGCATCGTTCAGGGTGATAAGCTTATGAGTATTATAATCGGTCTTACAGGGCCTACAGGCTCAGGCAAAGGCAGTGTTTCAAAAACAGCTGAGGCTCTTGGATTTAAAGTGATAGACTGCGATACAGTTGCCCGAAAGGCTACTGAAAAGGGGTCGGACGGATTAAAGGCATTAACTACCGCTTTCGGTGAGGATATCCTTTTTGAGGACGGTACTTTAAACCGCCGCTTGCTTGCAAATAAGGCGTTTTCCTCAAAAGAGAAAACACAGCTTTTAAATGATACGATTTTTCCTTTTATCATAAGGCTTATTAAGGCTGAAATAAAAGACGGGGACTATATTCTTGATGCGCCAACCCTTTTTGAAAGCGGACTTGACAGTATATGTGATAGAACTGTAGGTGTTCTGGCGGACAGTGAAATTCGCTTGAAAAGAATAATCGAGCGTGATAAACTAACAATAAATGATGCAAAGGTGCGTATGAACGCAGGAAAATCCGATGAATTTTATTTAAAAAATGCTGATTTTATAATTTATAACAATGCGGATGAACAAGTCTTTAAACAGGAGCTTTCCGTGTTGCTAAAAAATATTCAGGAGGAAAAATGAAATGAGTGAAAAAAGTATTTCCGAAAAACTAAAGGAGCAGCTTTTTTATAACAAAAAAAGCGGACTTCTCAGCTTGGATGAGATCGAATTTGAAAAAATAAATGAATATTGTGAGGGCTATAAGGCATTTCTGAACAAGGGAAAAACCGAGCGCGAGGCTGCGGATACAGCCATTCAAATGGCTAAGGCTAAAGGCTTTGAGGAGTTTAGCTTCGGCAAAACCTATAAGGCTGGCGATAAGGTTTATATAAACAATAGGGGAAAGACAGTGGCTTTCGTTGTTATCGGAAAGCAGCCGGTAGAAAACGGTGTTAATATAACTGCCGCTCATATAGATTCACCCCGCCTTGATTTAAAGCCCAATCCGCTTTATGAGGACAGTGATTTAGCTCTTTTCAAGACCCATTATTACGGCGGAATAAGAAAATATCAGTGGGTAGCGATACCCTTGGCTCTTCACGGTGTATTTGCCAAAAAGGATGGCAGTGTTATTAAGGTTTCTATAGGCGAAGAGGAAAATGAGCCGAAATTTGTTGTAAACGATTTACTGCCTCACCTTGCCTCCGAGCAGAATAAAAGAACTCTGGCAGAAGGTATAAAGGGCGAGGAGCTTAATGTACTTGTAGGCAGCCGTCCGTTTAAGGATGATAAGGGCAGCGAGCTTGTAAAGCTCAATATTTTAAAGCTGCTAAACGAAAAATACGGAATAATTGAAGAGGACTTCCTTTCTGCTGAGCTTGAACTTGTCCCTGCCTTCAAGGCTTCCGACCTAGGCTTCGATGGCTCCCTCATCGGCTCCTACGGTCAGGATGACCGCGTTTGCGCATACCCTGCTTTAACTGCTGTGTTAGAGGTTGAAAACCCCGATAAAACGGCTATTGCGATACTTACCGATAAGGAAGAAATTGGTTCTGACGGCAACACCGGACTTAACTCAGATTTCCTGCGCTATGTTGTAACCGACCTTGCAAGAATGCAGTCGGGGGACGGTACGGTAGCACTTCGCAATTCTAAATGCCTTTCTGCAGATGTTAATGCAGGACTTGACCCGACCTTTGCCGATGTTATGGAAAGAAAGAACGCTTCTTTCTTAAATCACGGCGTTGTTGTTACTAAGTATACCGGCTCCCGAGGCAAGGCATGCACCTCTGATGCTTCCGCTGAATATGTTGCAGAGGTAAGAGCTATGCTTGATAATGCCGGAATTAAATGGCAAACAGGAGAGCTTGGCAAGATTGATATCGGCGGCGGAGGAACAGTTGCAATGTATATCGCAAATATGGGTGTTGATGTAGTTGATTTGGGTGTTCCCGTACTTTCTATGCACGCTCCCTTTGAAACAACCGCAAAGTTTGATGTATATATGTGCTACAGAGCAATGTATACATTTATGAAGTAATATGGATATCAGATTGGGAAGATACCGTCATTTTAAGGGCAATGAGTATGAGGTAATCGGTATTGCCAAGAATTCTGAAACACTTGAAGAAACGGTGGTTTACAGAGCTTGCTACGGGGAGAGAAGCCTTTGGGTGCGACCGGCTTCAATGTGGAATGAAATCATAGAGCGAGACGGTAAGAGGTTTAAGAGATTTGAGTATATAGGTTAGGCTGAGCGAAACCGTAATGGGTTCGACCCTCGTCAGCCTAATTAAAGCCGGCAAATTCGGGTTTGAATTTGCCGGCTTTTTATAATTTATAAAATCATTCTGCTTTGCATCGCTTTTCTGTATTGTAATGGGGATTGACCTACCGATTTTTTAAAGTTGTAGTTAAAATAGGATTGGGAGGAAAAGCCGCAGATATTTGAAATATCTATTATAGGCTTTTCTGTATTTGAAAGCAGCATTTTTGCGTATGATATTCTTTGAGTAGATACATATTCGTTTGGTGTGATTTTAAAATATTGGGTAAAGAGATTATGAAAATAAATAGGACTCAAATTTGCTGTTTGAGAGAGTGCTTTAAGCGATAAATCGGAAGAAAGATTTTCTTTTATATACTTTTTAACCTTTAAAAGCTCTTTAATATGGCTTTTATTTGCTTTTAAATCATAAGCCGAATTTGAAACGGAGCTTATTGTATATAGCAGCTGTAAAATACAGCTTTCAAATAAAAGGATTTTCCTATCGTTATTGATATTGATTTTCATAAGCGACATAAAGCTTTCAAAAAGCTTAGAATAATCGTTCGTTTTAATATGATTAGGCAGGTTATCAAGCAGAGAGCGAAACCTTGGATTTTCGGTTTTCAGGTGTAAATAGTAGCATCTAAAGGGAAGAACGCTGTTTCGGGTCTGCCCCGGTTTTGCGCATATAAGAGTACCGCTTTTTAATTTATAGCTCTTATCGTCTATGCAGGTTTCTCCGCTAAAGTCGGTTGTATATAATTCGATTTCATATTCTTTAACCGTTCTTTTTTTGGTTGCTCTTAGTTCACCGAATTTTATTTTGCTGTCAAACAGACCGTATTCCGTTATTTCAAATTCCGGAAAAAGCATAACATCACCTTTTAAAAAAGTAAGATTTATAAAAAAACTAGTAATATTTTTATATAAATCAAAAACAGGAGAGATTATAATTATTATAAGAAATTTTAAAATATTTTTCAACCCTTATTCTTTATAAAATATCAAAAAAACGAGAGAAATACTAATATGAAAATCACATATTTAGGGCAGGCAGGCTTGCTTTTTGAAACAGAAAATAAAAAAATAATTATAGACCCATATTTATCTGACAGCGTTGAAAAGGTAAACCCCTTAAATTACCGCAGGGTTGCCGTAGAGGATAGATTTTTAAAAATAAAGCCGGATATACTTGTATTTACGCATAATCATCTTGACCATTATGACCCCGATACTGTCAAGCATTATTTAGATAAAGAAAGTAATGTATTGGTTCTGTCACCCTCGTCTGTCTGGAAAGAGGTTCGCAAATTCGGCGGAAATAATAATTATGTTTTGTTTAACCGCCATACTGTATGGACGGAAAGCAACATAAAATTTACAGCCGTTAAAGCCGAACACAGTGATTCTTTTTCCATAGGAGTTATTATTGATGACGGCAATAAAAAATATTACATAACAGGCGATACCCTCTTTAATACAGAGATTTTTGAAGATATACCGAGCGATATATATGCTGTGTTCCTTCCTGTAAACGGAGTAGGAAATAATATGAATATGGCAGATGCGGCACTTTTTGCTGAAAAGATTAACGCAGAATATATCGTTCCTTTGCATATCGGTATGTTTGATAGCATTTCTGCTGATGATTTTCAGTGTAAAAATAAAATAGAACCTAAAATTTACAAGGAGATAAGACTATGAAAGTAACAGATGTAAAAACCTTTACGGTAGATTGCTTCAGAACAAACTGGGTGTTTGTTAAGGTTTATACCGATGAGGGAATAACAGGCGTAGGCGAAGCAACGCTTGAATATAAGGAAAAAGCTCTTATAGGAGCTGTAGAGCATATAAAAGAGTATCTTGTAGGTAAAAATCCCCTTGATATTGAGAAACATTTTCACGATATTTACCGTGATGCATATTGGCGCGGCGGAGCGGTTTTAATGTCTGCTCTTTCAGCGGTTGAATGTGCTTTGTGGGATATTCTCGGCAAGCACTTAGGTGTGCCTGTTTATCAGCTTTTGGGCGGCAGGGTAAACGACAAGGTTCGGATATACGTAAACGGTTGGTTTGCAGGTGCCAAAACTCCTGAAGAATTTGCTGAAAAAGCGAAGCTTGCTGTTAAAAGAGGGGTAACCGCTATGAAGTGGGACCCGTTCGGTAAATCATATCTTGAAATTTCTAATAAAGACTTAAACACGGCTCTTGAATGTGTTGCGGCAGTCCGCAGTGCTGTCGGCAATGATGTTGACCTGCTTATCGAGGGTCACGGCAGATTTAATGTTCCTACAGGTATAAAGATTGCAAAAGAGCTTGAGCAGTTTAAGCCTATGTTTTTCGAGGAGCCTACTCCTCCCGATAATCTTGAAGCGCTGAAAGCCGTAAGAGATAAATCGCCTGTTGCAATTTCAGCAGGAGAAAGACTTTATACGCTAAAATCATATAAAGACCTTTTTGAAATGCGCGCGGCAGATTATATTCAGCCCGATATTTCGCATGCCGGCGGAATAATGGAATTAAAGAAGATTGCGGCTGTGGCAGAAAGCTATTACATACCGTTTGCACCGCATAACCCTTCAGGTCCGGTTGCAAATGCGGCAACCCTGCAATTAGCGGCTTGTACGCCGAACTTTTCAATTCTTGAAATTATGTACAGCGATGTTGAGTGGCGCAAGGATGTAACGAACGAAAGCTTAGAATATAAGGACGGTTATATTACTATACCCTCAAAACCTGGACTCGGCATAGAAATTAATGAGGAAGAATGTTTAAAACATCCTTACAAGCCTCATACACTCCGCCACTATACCGGAGCTTTAACGGATATAAGACCGGCAAAAACAGAGTTTTATTTTTAAGGAGATGCATTATGAAAAGAGCAGTATTTGTAACGGGCGGAACGGTAGGCAGCGGTCTTGCCTGTGCTGAGCGTTTTGCCAAAGAAGGCTATGATGTATTTATCACTTCAAGAAGTGCGGAAAGGGCGCAGGAGGCGGCAGAAAGGGTTGCTTCAAAATACGAAGTATTTGCTAAGGGCTATGCGCTCGATATCCGAAATGAACAGCAGGTAATAGATATATTTAATGATATAGATATGCTTGACCGCTTTGTTGAAACGGTTATATTAAACTCGGCTGATTTAGGCTTTGGTACAGACCCTGCAAAGGGAATGGATTTCTTTACGGTGCCTGTTGAGGAATTCCAAAGAGTTTTTGAAACAAATCTTGTGTGGAATTTTACAATTGTCCGTCAGGCGGCTGTACGAATGAAGCAGCAGCTTAAAGGCGCTATTGTATTTATTAGCTCCAATACTGCCTACAGGGCAATTCCCAACCGAAGTGCATACTGCGCTTCAAAAGGCGGAATTAACGCAATGTCAAAAGCATTTGCCATTGATTTAGGTCCGTTTGGGATCAGAAGTAATGTGGTTTTACCCGGAACAATAAAAACTGCACGCTGGGTAGAAATGGGAAGCAAGCAGATAGTAAACGGTACACTCACTCCTATTGGGGATATTTCGGATTTTGAAGATATTGCCAACGCTGCTTGGTATCTCGGGTCGGACGAATCTAAAAATGTTACGGGCGCCGAAATAACGGTTGACGGCGGTATGACCTCTCAGCTTTATCCTCAGATTTTAAACGAACTTAAAAGAAAGGTGACCCTATAATGAAAGAGTTTAAGGTGGAAAATCATAAATCCAGTCTTTTGCCTGACGGTGAATGGAAGCTTATCTGGAATGATGAGTTTGACGGTAAAACCCTTGATGAAACAAAATGGGCAAATCGCGCCTATATGATGGGCAAGCGAGCTGAGCATTGGGTTGAGGATGCCTTTGAGTTAGACGGCAACAGCAATATAATTTTTAAGCTGGAAAAGCGCAACGGAGTTTATTGCACAACCCAGCTTCAGACGGGCTATAACTATATGGATATGCCGTCGGAGGAATACGATACTGCTTCTGCTGAAAACCGCAAGGAAGAAAATAAATCTGAAAACTATTTTAAATGGCCGATAGGTGAAATTAAAGAGCCTAAATTTATGCATAAATACGGCTATTATGAATGTCGCTGTAAAATGCAGGAAAGGGAAGGCTGGTGGAGTGCGTTTTGGCTCCAGTCTCCCATTATCGGCTCAACTCTTAACCCTGAATTTAGCGGAGTTGAGGTTGATATTATGGAGCAATTCAGCAGAGACGGTATTGTTCAGAATGTCAACCATTGGAACGGCTATGGCTCACAGCATAAAAGTTCAGGAGCCTGCAAGGTTGAATTAAAGGAAACAGAGGACGGTTATCATACCTTTGGTCTTGATTGGACTCCCGACTATTACCGTTACTATGTTGACGGCGAGCTTGTAAGAGAAATAAAAGCACCTCTTCCGATTTCTCAAACCGAGCAGTTTATACTTATATCCACAGAAGCGATAGGCTACCGTTCATCAAACTGGAATCAGTGGGAAGACCTCGAAAAAGCCGAGGGTGATAAATGGGTAGTTGATTATGTAAGAGTGTTTGAAGCAATTTAAAGGATTTACGAGTATTTTAACGATGGGTGAGCGAAAATCGGCCTTTTTAAAACAGGTTCGGATTATTCCTCTTACCCTAAAACTTGCGCCTTAGCTTTTCGAGAGCGGCTTTCTCAATTCGGGAAACATAGCTCCTTGAAATGTTAAGGCGTTTTGCTATATCTCTTTGTGTCAGCTCCTCTTTTCCGCCTAAGCCGTAACGCATTTCAATAATGCTTTTTTCTCTTTCATCAAGACAGCCTGACATTATAACCCTAAGCTTTTCAAGCTTTATTTTCTTATCTATCTCCTCGGCAATGTCGCTTTCGTCTGCAATTACATCTATAAGAGTAAGTGCGTTGCCGTCCTTATCGGTGTCTATAGGGTCGCTGATAAAAACATCCTGCGCTGTCTTTTTCTGATTTCTGAAATACATCAGAATTTCGTTTGCTATGGAGACCTCAATGACACATCTTTTGTGGTCTTTGATAAGAACGGAAAACCAATGCTCCACTTTGTTTACCCATTGCGAACTATCAGCGACGATGCCACTGTCGGTGAGAAGATTGCTTTTTACCGCAAGAAAAGGAACTTGTTTGGCAACGACCTTGCAAACCTTATTGGCATTGACAGGGTAACAATGATACGATATGAGAACGACCAACTTGATTGCCCTTATGATGTGATTATTCGCATAGCGGAGGCGCTCAATGTGGACAGGCATTTGTTAATGGACGAATACCTGCAGTTCATTGACTATCCCTACTCTGTATTCATTAAGCAACGACGAAAGGAGTTGCATTTGCGACAATGCGACCTCGGTGAGCAGGTCGGAGTTACAAGGCGACAGGTGGAAAAGTGGGAGCACGGAGTCTGTATGTTGCCGAAAGATAGGTATCATAAACTCAAAGAGATTCACTTTATCCCATAAGAAAAATCGGTGGTGCAACAAAGCACCACCGATTTTCATTGTTTTTCCTTAAGTAATTCATCAACAATCTTGATTTTGTTACCCGAACTAGTTTCGAGTTTAGAGAGGTATTCGCGCATAATCATTATCCTGTAAATAGCCATGTCTTCTATCAACTTTGACCTATCTTCTTCGCTGTTCGGGTAATGTATGACCGCTTTAAAAGCCATAAATTAGCCCCCTGTGAAAAGATATTCAGTTGTAGAAAGTCTTATGCGTATATCTTTAATCTA
>JAFUPX010000009.1 GCA_017472575.1 Clostridia bacterium
GAGGTGCTTGAATACCGCCTTAAAAATGAATATAATGTTGAGGTTATAAGAAATAATCTGCCTTATCAGTATATTCGCTGGATAAGAAATACCGATATAGATGTTAAAAAGCTCAACCTTACCTCGGATACTAAATGGGTACAGGACTTTAAGGATAACAATATTCTTATTTTCACAAGCGAATGGAATATAAACTGGGCGCTTGAGAAGAATGAGGGTCTTATTCTTGAGGATTTCAATAAAAATTAAAACTGAGCTTATCAGTTCAATACTCACCCCAAGTTGTGCAGTTACCGCAATTTGGGGTGAGTACATTTAGTGTATTATTCTATTTTAATGTCTTATGTGACTTAGGAGTTTTTTTGAATTTGCAATAAACATATCTTTATATTTTTCTCCTAACAGCTTTTCTACCTTGCGGAGGGCTTGATTCATAAGCGGAGGTCGGTTTACAACCGAATGAGTATCTGTAGCTATGAAAGAGATATACCCTTTTTTTATCAGCCTATTAGCTATCTTGCTGTATGGCGGCTGTAAAACAGAGAGAGCGTTTACTTGAGCGTATACCGTTCTATTCTCTACAAGCTTAAGCAGTTTTTTAAAGCCTCTTTGCTTGCAATACCGCTCTATATGGGCAACAATAGGGATTATACCGAGATTTGTATTTATATGTGTTATATCTTTAATTATACAACTATCCAAGGTGCAGTTTGGGAGTTCAAGTAAAAGATAGTCTGTTCCCGCAAGGCAGAGAGAACGTATAGATTCGCTTTGTCCAATACCGTCAAAATAGAAAACCTCTGCTCCTAAATGAATTTGGGGCAAGGAAAGACCGTCTGTAACAGCTTTCAGGTGATTGTATGAAGATGTGATTCTGGCGGTAAAATTTTCAAGATTATCCTCAAAAGCATAGAAATGCGGAGTTGCAATCACATTTGTAATGCCCTGTTCCTTCATCATTTCAAGCAGTTTAACCGAACAAACAATGTCTTTTGCTCCGTCATCCACGCCTGGTAATATATGAGAGTGTATATCTAATAAATTCAATGTATTCCCCTTATTTCCTTGTTATAGTAATATTTTAGTAGTAGATTTATTTTACATACAAATACTTAGTATATCAAGAGATTTATACTAAGAATATAGTATAATTAACTCTATAAAAGGAGTTTGTTAGTTATGAACAGATTACGGGAATTAAGAGAAAACTTAGGACTCAGGCAAATCGATGTATCTAATGCAACCGGCATAGACCAAAAAACGCTTTCCAACTATGAAACAGGTAAAACCAATCCCGACAGTTATGCACTCATAAGTCTGGCTAATTTCTTTAATGTGAGTATAGATTACATTGTCGGAAGAACAGAAATCTCCCTATTTAACAGGGAGGATGTTTCTAAAAAAATAGACTCTATCAAAAAAGACCTTGACGATATTAAAAGATATCTTTAGGGCAAATCTGTCAAAATCGGGTGATTTGAAAATTTACCAAAAAAAGAAAGGGCAATTTTGCCCTTTCTTTTTATATCTTACCGTTATCCTTTAACAGCTTTAGCTTTAAAACCGCGGCTTGAGTTTTAGCGTCCTTTATTTCACCTGAAAGAATCATTTCCACAGCTTTTTCGAGAGGAATTTTTTCAACTGTTAAAAACTCGTCCTCATCGGGGTTCTGCTCACCGTAGGAAAGACCTGTTGCGGCAAACATCCATATAATTTCTCCGCAGTAGCCTGGGGAAGGGTAAAGGGCTCCTAACGGAATATACCTTTCTGCTTGGGCGCCTGTTTCTTCCTTTAACTCCCGCTTTCCGCACTCTAATGGGTCTTCATTAGCGCGGTCGCGCTTTCCTGCCGGAATTTCGAGTATTTCTTCAAAATAAGGGTATCTGAATTGCTTTACAAAAAGAACCTCGTTATTATCTGTAAGTGCGGCAACGCAAACACCGCCCGGATGCTCAACAACCTCTCTGAGAGCGGTTCTTCCGTTCGGAAGCAGAGCCTCGTCCCTGCGCATATTGATGATTTTGCCCTTATAAATATACTCGGCTTTCAGTTGTTTTTCTGTAAGATTCATTTATTTCACCTTTTCTTAATATATATTATATTATGATGTTTTTTCGGAGTGAAGTATATGGAGTACATAGTAAATTCAAAGGATTATGATTATTTTGAAAGAAAAAGGCTTATAAATACCCTTTGTAATGAATATCCTTTTTTAAATATGAAGATTATCGGAAGAAGCTGCGCGGGCAGAGATATTCACGCTTTGCGAATAGGAGCGGCAAACGAGTATACCCTGATAACAGCCGCATTTCACGGCAGCGAGCGGATAACTTCGGTTGTTTTACTTATGTTTATCGAAAGACTTTGCAGCGCTATTGCCAAAAATGCACATATTGCCGGACTTGACGCAGTTAAGGCGTTACATAACAGAGGAATAATATTTGTGCCCTGCGTTAATCCCGATGGCTGTGAAATTTCTCTTATGGGTGCGGCTGCCTGCGGAGCGTTATCAGGAACTATAGGCAGACTATGCCGAAATGATTTTACCCATTGGAATGCAAATCTCCGCGGAGTTGATATAAACCATAATTTTAATGCCGGTTGGGAGGAGCTTAGGAATTTAGAGCGCAAAGAGGGGATTTTCGGTCCCTCGCCTACCCGTTTCGGAGGCTACAAGCCCGAAAGCGAGCCGGAAACTCTTGCTTTAACCGAGCTTTGCCGAACAAGGCGCATACGCCATGTAACGGCGCTTCACTCCCAAGGCGAGGTCATTTACTGGACTTACGGAGAAAAACGTCCTCCAAGAAGCAGAAGAATGGCGGAAATAATGGCAACCTCATCAGGCTATGCACTCGACTATCCTACCAGACTTGCCTCGGGCGGCGGCTTTAAGGACTGGTTTATCTCGGAATTTAACCGCCCGGGATTTACGGTTGAGTTGGGTTTAGGCCAAAATCCGCTTCCGCCCGAACAGGCTCAAAGCATTTATAAAAGGGTAGAAGAAATGCTGATGCTTTGCTGTATAATGTGATTATGTGTTTTTATCATATCAAAATTTGTTTTATTTTTCAAGGCTTAACATCCTTGACAAAATGCTTAGCTTGGTTTATAATTTGAAATTGAAATTCAGTTTCAAATTGAGGTGTGGTATGCGTTCGGGTGGATATAAAACAAAGCAAAGGGCTGTAATAGAAAACTTTCTTAAAGATAAAAGCTCACATCTAACGGCGGACGAGCTGTATTTTTCTCTTGCATCAAGCGGTATAAATATAGGAAGAACCACTGTTTACCGCTGTCTTGAAAAAATGGCTGATGAGGGAAGCGTTCGCAAGTACGCTCCGGCAGACGGCAAGGCGGCATGCTATCAGTATGTTCCCGAAAACAAAAAATGCCATGAGCATTTTCATCTTAAATGCGAAAAATGCGGAGAGCTTTACCATATGGAATGTCATTTGATGGACGAGCTTTACGCCCATATCGAGGCTGATCACGGCTTTAAGATCGACCGATTAAAAACTGTTATTTACGGAGTATGTGAAAAATGTTCTCAAAAATAGGTAAGAAGTGCTTAGTGGTTTTATGCTGTTTCGTTTTTCTTGTTTGCGGCTGTGGTCAGCAAAAAGCAAGCGGAGAGAAATTAAATGTAACCGTAACAGTATTTCCCATATACGATTTTGTAAGAGCGGTCGGCGGAGATTTGGTTGACATAACTCTGCTGATAAAGCCTGGTGCGGAGATACATTCCTTTGATCCTAAGCCGTCTGACATAGTTGCGGTGGAAAATGCGGACCTTTTTATAAAAATAGGCGGAGAATCGGAGGAATGGGCGGAGAAAATCGGTGCAAGCGAGGAAAAAACCGTAAAAATGATGGACTGTGTAAAGCTTATCAGCGAGGAGGGGCATCATGATGAATATGATGAGCATATCTGGACCTCTCACTCAAATGCTGTACTGATGATAGAGAAAATTTGCGAAAGGCTTACGCAAGCTGACCCTGAAAATGCGGAAAAATACAAGGCAAACGCTCTAAAGTATATCGGCAAGATAGAAGAGGTCTCTGAGAAAACCGCTGAGGTGGTTGAAAAAAGCCAAAGTAAGTTTATTCTTGTTGCAGATCGCTTTCCGTTTGCTTATTTTGCTTCAGAATACGGACTCAACTACGCCGCAGCATTCGGCGGCTGTGCAGTAAGTACCGATATAAGCGTAAAAGTAATGAATACTTTAGTCGGTGAAATTAAAGAGAAAAACTGCAAAGCGGTTTTTTATATTGAAATGAGCGATAAGAAAATTGCGCAGGCATTAAGTGAGGAAACAGGGGTCAAGCTTTTAGAGCTTCACTCGGCGCATAATGTCACCCTTGATGATTTTAAAAGCGGGATAACTTATATTGATATAATAAAAAACAATTTGGATAGTCTGGAAAGAGGGATAGCTTGAAAACCCTTATTGAGGTAGAAAATTTAAGTGTTGCATTTGAGGGCAACGCGGTTTTTAAAAATTTAAATTTTAAAATAAACGAGGGCGATTACCTCTGTATTGCTGGAGAAAACGGCTCGGGTAAAACCACCCTTATGAAATGTATTTTGGGGCTTGATGTTAAATACAGCGGAGCTATAAAATACGGCGGTATCACAAAAAACAGTATCGGATGGCTTCCTCAGAGAAGCGAGACAAAAAGAGATTTTCCCGCAAGCGTTTTTGAGATAGTTTTATCCGGCTTTGCAGGCAAAAAGGAAACCGGTCTTTTTTACAGTTCAAAACAGAAGAAGCAGGCTCTTAACTATATGGAGACTATGGAGATTTCAGGACTTAAAAACCGCTGTTTTTCTTCGCTTTCGGGAGGTCAGCAGCAGAGGGTGCTTTTATGCAGGGCGCTTTGCGCGGCGGATAGGGTACTTTTATTGGACGAGCCTGTAACAGGACTTGATTCATCAGCTGTAAACGAGCTTTACACCGCTATTCAAAGGCTTAATAAGTCGGGAATAACTGTTATTATGATAACCCACGATATCTGTTCAGGACTAAAATATGCAAATAAGGTTCTTCATATTTCCGAGGGTGGGTATTTCTTCGGTGAAAAATCGGAATATATTCTAACCGAATACTATAAAAAAGCGCAGGGGGGAATATAAATGGAAAATCTGCTTTCTGTTTTTTCGTATTCCTTTTTCTGGCGCGCGCTTATTGTAGGAGTGTTGGTTTCTCTTTGTGCGGCTTTGCTTGGAGTAAACCTTGTGCTTAAAAGGTATTCAATGTTGGGCGACGGACTCTCCCATGTAGCATTTGGTGCGGCGGCGGTAGCACTGGCAGTTGGTGCGGCTCCGCTTAAGGTTGCGGTGCCGGTAGTAGTTATTGCGGCTTTTTTATTACTGAGAATAAGCGAAAACGGTAAAATAAAAGGAGATGCGGCTATAGCTGTTGTTTCAAGCTCTGCCCTTGCAATCGGTGTTATCGTGGCAACTATGACCACCGGAATGAATACCGATATAAACAACTATATGTTCGGCAGTATTCTGGCTGTCAGCAAAGAGGATGTTGTGTTTACGGTTATAATTGCCGTTGCGGTAATACTTATGTATTTGCTTTTCTATAACAGGCTTTTTGCCGCCACATTTGACGAAAACTTTGCCGCCGCAACCGGAGTAAAGGTAAAGCTGTATAACTGTTTGCTGGCGGTTTTAACTGCAGTAACGGTGGTTATAGGTATGAGAATGATGGGCGCATTGCTTATTTCAAGTATAATAACCTTTCCTGCACTTTCCTCAATGCGGGTTTGTAGGAAATACCGTTCTGTAACGGTTGTTTCGGTAATTATTTCGGTATTTTCCTTTTTAACAGGACTGTTTTTATCTGTATGCTATGATATGCCGGCAGGTGCCAGTGTGGTTGTAGTGAATTTGATAATTTTTCTTGTGCTTTCATTTTCGGGAAGGATAAGGAAATAAAAAAGTTACAGGGCAGGGGATTTACCCCTGCTCTGTAACTTTCAAATAAAATATGTAAAAAAAGCTTTTTTACTGAGTTAGAGCCTGCTTGCATTGGTTATAGCCCTCGGTTAGGGTTGCCATTGTTCTGTCAAAAGAAGCTGCAGATTTTGTTGCGGCAGAGCCTGAAAGTCCGTATTTTGCCGAGCCGGCGTCCTTTGTTTCAAGCGGATATATTGTATACAGATATCCGCCGCCGCCTGAGTATTTATTTACCCAGGTAGGTATTATATTTATGTCGGACAAAACGGTTATACCGTCACTGTACTTATCAAGGGTGTAGTAAAAGAGAAGACCGTCCTCTGTATGACCTGTAGTACATTCGGGTGCCATAAGCTCCTGCCTCTGGTTCGATACGGCGTTACCGAGAGAATAAATACAAACTGTGGTGTTTTCGCTGTCCTCCGAATAAAGAAGCTCCATAGGCTGGATAACATGCGGATGACCGCCGATTATTATATCAACACCCATATTGCAAAGCTTTTGGGCAATTGTTTTCTGCCAGGTATTGGCGGTTAACTGGTATTCCTCGCCCCAGTGCATATAGAAAACTATACAGTCGGCACCGTCTTTATTCATACCGTCAATATAGCTTTGAGCGTTCTGATAAAAGACTTCAAGGTTATTATAGGAAAATGAATTTATAAGGTTGTTTGCATCGGCGGCTATTATATTGCCGTTTAATGATTTTCTGCCTGACGGAGTGTTTTCATTTGTGTTCTCATAGGTAAAGGCAGTCATACCTATATTTATTCCGTTTACCTCTTTTAAAAGGTAAGGAGGATTGTCGGTTGAAAGCCTTGTGCCGGTATAGGGTATGCCCTTTTCCTCTAATACCTCAAGCGTTCGTTTCATACCGTAAAGTCCGGTATCGTAGCTGTGGTTGTTGGCGGTAAGGAGAGTGGTAAAGCCGGCGTTTTTAATTGCGTCTGCCAAAGAATCGGGTGTGTTGAATGCGGGATAACCGCTGTAACTGCCTGCCTCGGTTCCGCCGAAGGTCACTTCCAGATTTCCCACTGCTAAGTCTGCCGATTTAAAATATTCAGCTGCGTGCTTAAAAAAGTCGGAGAAATCATAAG
This sequence comes from Clostridia bacterium, assembly GCA_017472575.1. Taxonomy (GTDB): domain Bacteria; phylum Bacillota; class Clostridia; order Oscillospirales; family Acutalibacteraceae; genus UBA737. Next base: position 7,065 of record JAFUPX010000009.1, read on the forward strand.
TAGCTGTGTCAGAACGGTAGGCACCTGTAAGCTGGGGAGAATGAACCATAATATCCCCCGTATTCACGACAGTTGCCGACGATACAATATAAGGCTCTTTCGGCTCTTCGGAGGAGACTTCGGATATTGATGAGCTTTCCAAAGGCTTGTCCACAGCTGTTTTTACCGATTTAACAATAAATACAACAAGTGCTATAGTTAAAGCTAAAGCAAGTGCGCAAGCGGAGAGAAAAATTCTTCTCCTGATAATGGCTTTTTGTCTTTTAGTTCGTTTTTTTGGCATAGTTTTAACCTCAAATGAAAATACAGAAAATAATCGGCAAAAGCATTGCCGGAACATAGTTCATAACCTTTATTTTGGTTACTCCAAGCATATTAAGGGAAAGCGCAATAATAAGAAGAGAGCCTGACACCGATATATGTGAAACTGCGGCAGTTGTTAAAACAGGGGCTACGGCAACCGCCAAAAGGGTAAGCCCGCCCTCTATAATAAGTACAGGTATACTCGAAAACATAACTCCGATACCGAAGGTGGCGGTAAAGGTTATGGCTGAAATACAGTCAATAACCGATTTTGAATAAAGGGTGGAATTATCACCTGAAATTCCGCTGTCGATAGAGCCGACGATAGTCATAGCTCCAACGCAGAACAGAAGCGTTGCGGCAACAAAGCCGTCAGCAATTTTTGTGTTCGTACCCTTGCGGTTAAAAAGAGTTTCTATTTTTTGCGCCAGCTTTTTCACTAGACCGTCAAGGTCGATAAGCTCGCCTAAAACCGAGCCTATGGCAAAGGAAAGAATAATAACGATTATATTAATACCTTCCTCAAAAATTCCGGTTATACCTATGTATAAAACGCAGAGTGCCATTCCGTTCATAAGGCAGGTTTTAACCTTTTCAGGTATGCCTTTTTTAAACAAAAGACCGAGTCCGCTTCCTAAAATAACAAGAAAGAAATTCACAACCGCACCGCTGAAAATAACTCTGCCAAAGAGAGATGAGGTAAGCTGATTTAAAATTTCCATTTATATCACCTTTTTTAATAATATTACAAAATCTCTGAAAAAGCAACAAAAAAAGCCGCCTTATGACGGCTTTAAGAATAATATTATTTCTTTTTACCCGATATCTTTTTAAGCTCGTATTTTACGTCACACACTTCTGCAACATCGGGTGAGTGGCTTACTATGATAACGCATTTTCCGTTTTTGGCAAGATTTTTGAAGATTTCCATAATCTCATTTTGAGTCTCGCTGTCGAGGTTGCCTGTAGGCTCATCGGCTAAAATTATATCGGGGTTGTAGGAAAGAGAGCGGGCAATGGCGACTCTCTGCTGCTGACCGCCCGATAATTTTAAGATACGGCGGTTTGCCTCATCTTCATCAAGACCTACGCTTTCCAGAAGCTGCATAGCCTTTGATTTTTTATCCTTACCCTTAACTCCTGCTATATCCATAGAAAGCATAACATTTTCAAGTGCGGTAAACTTAGTTAAAAGGTTAAAGCTCTGGAAAATTACACCTATATATTTACTCCTGAAATCGTATTTATCTATTTTCTTAATATCTTCGCCGTTATAAAGAATAGCACCCGAGGTTGGAGCGGCAAGTCCTGAAAGAATAGAAAGAAGAGTGGTTTTTCCGGCTCCCGATTTTCCTACAATACAGTACATTTTACCCTTTTCAAATTCAAAGGATATATCCTTTAAAACCGGTGTTTTATCATACGAAAAACAAATGTCTTTAAGCTCTAAAACTGACATAATTATCTCCTTTCTTAATCTCTGTTAGCTAAGATTTTGAGTGGCTCGTATCGCATTACAAACAGCATTGAAGCGGCGCCTGCGATAAGTGTCAGCAGTATTCCTATACCAAGCATTTGCAGAATAACTGTTAAGTTAGTAGCAGAGCTTATTTCAGTTACATAGTTGTTCTCACTTTCAGGGTTAAACATATCCATAAAGCCGCCCATACCGCCGCCTTTACTATCTGGAGCAGTTGGAGCCTTGCCGTTTGTACCGTCTTCCATAAGGTTTGGGCCTCTGCCAAAGTTTTGCTCTGTCTGCTCGGCTCTTGTATTGGTGGATTCAATCTGATTTGCAAGCAGTGCGTTAGTTACTGGAACCGAGCTTACGGCTCCTATTCCGGCGCCTAAAATGATTGCGGCAAGGGTTACAACAAATATTTCGGTTAAAAACTGCAAAGCAACCTTGCCTTTTTTCATTCCTATAGCGGTTAAAACGCCGATTTCATATTTACGCTCTCTTACATTAAATATGTTGAGCACTACAAGAATAACGGCTCCGATTAAGAGAATAACTATAAGGAAATAGCCCGCTGTTTTGCTTAAGGTGTTAAGCGGAGTGAGGCTGTTTTCAAATGCGGTTATATCAGACGAGGTAACGGTGTAGCTTTCATCAAGACCTAAGTCTCGTACCTGCTCTTCAAATTTTTCGTAAGAGTCAACATCCGCGAAAACATAGGTTCCTTCAAGATTTCCCGATAAGGCGGCAGTTTCGCTGTCGTCCTCAGAGGTGTTGGTTTCTTCGGAGGAGGTAACAATACTGTTAAGAGCGTTATAGCTTAAATAAATACTGTTTGCAGGGTCGGTTGAGGTTGAGCCGAAGGGTGAAAAGCTGCTTTCGTTAGCGGAGGAATCTATATAAATTCCCACAACGGCAAGGGTATAAATCTCTTCCTCGTTATTTGGGTTTACAAGGTTTACCGTATCTCCTACGGCTAAATCGTTATAGGCGGCAAGCTCCTCTGAGATTATGCAATCAAAGTTTTCGGTTCCCTCGCTGAAAACAACGCCGTCCGTAACCGATGCTGTACCGTCGGCAAATGAGGTCATAGCAGTCTCGCTGCTGTAGCCTACGAGGGTGAAGTCGCTGTCCTGACCGAATATCCTGCCCGCTTTGCCTGATGACATACCTTTCGGCATATTTTCCATACTGCCGTTTTGGGTTTGCTCGGTACTGTCATTACTTACAGGCTCAAAGGAATCGTCGCCGTTGGCATAAACGGTAAGAGAATAATAAAAATCCTCAACAGAGTGCGCCTGGGCATATTTTAAATATTCATCAAGCGAAAGTGATGATGCTTTGCCCATCATTTCCTTAAAGGAATTCCTGTCAAAGCCGCCCTCGCCGCCTTGTTCGGGCTTTTCGGTCGGTGTGAAATCCTTCATTGCGGAGGAGCGGTCAAAGCTGATGGTTGCTGTGACCGACATAGAATTTAAGGTTTCCTCCTTGGCGCTCTCTGCCGCCTGACGGATAGAAAGACCTATACAGGAAGATACCGCAATTATAAACACGATAACACCTATAAGGATATTTCTCGATTTTGCCCTGCTGATACAGCGCAGAGCATTTTTTATAATATACATTGTTTATCCCTTCTCTCAAAAATTGCGTTTTAATTATACGCATTAGGAGATTTAAAATAAAGCGTTTGTAACATTTGTTCATATTTTTTTTACTTCAGAAACAAATTCGGCATAAACTGCCCTATATTTTGGTAATTTCCTTGACAAAAAGACTATATTTGGTATATCATATAAATTAGGTATGTATATGTAAAAAGGAGAGCGGAAGATGGCTAAAAAGACAGTCGAATACGGTAACGACAGTATAAAAAAGCTTGAAGGCCCTGACAGGGTGCGAAAGCGCCCAGGAGTTATTTTCGGGTCGGACGGACTTGACGGCTGCGAGCATTCTGTTTTTGAAATTATTTCAAACTCAATAGATGAGGCGCGTGAGGGCTTCGGTAAGAAAATAGTAGTTACGAAGTATTCGGACGGTTCTGTAGAGGTTCAGGACTTCGCACGCGGAGCACCGGTTGATTTCAACAACAAGGAGCAGTGCTACAACTGGGAGCTTTTATACTGCGAGATGTATGCCGGAGGAAAGTACAACACTAACGACGGTGCAAACTATGAATACTCGGTCGGTCTTAACGGATTGGGCCTTTGCTCAACCCAGTACGCCTCCGAATATATGGATGTTGAGATAAAAAGAGACGGCTTTAAGTATAACCTCCATTTTGAAAAGGGTTATAATGTGGGCGGTCTTAAAAAGGAGCCTTATTCAGGCAGAGACACCGGCACCAAGACCCGTTGGAAGCCTGATATAGAGGTTTTTACCGATATTGATATACCGGCTGAATATTTTATTGATACTTTAAAGCGTCAGGCAATAGTTAATGACGGACTTCTCTTTGTTTTCAGGGAGCAACAGGGAAATAAGTTTATAGAGAAAAATATAATTTACGATAACGGTATCAGGGACTATGTATCCGACCATACAGGCGAAGAAAAGCTTACCTCTATGCAGTTCTGGCAGACAGAACGAAAGGGACGCGACCGTGAGGACAAGCCTGAATACAAGGTTAAAATAAATGTTGCTATATGCTTTAGCAATCTTCACCCTTTAAAGGAGTATTACCACAATTCAAGCTGGCTTGAGCACGGAGGTGTCCCCGAAAAGGCGGTAAGAAGCGCATTTGTTTCGCAGATAGATTCCTATATCAAGCAGGCGGGAAAGTATAAGAATAATGAAAGCAAAATAACCTTTTCGGATATAGAGGAATGTCTTTGCATAGTTATTTCCTCTTTCTCGACCATAACCTCTTATGAAAACCAGACTAAGAAGTCAATAACCAACCATTTTATATACGAGGCTATGGCGGATTTTCTACGCCACCAGCTTGAAATATACTTTATTGAAAACAAGGCGGAGGCAGATAAAATTGCCGACCAGATACTTGTTAACAAGCGTTCTCGTGAGAGAAGCGAAAGAGAACGCATAAATCTGAAGAAGACCCTACAAACAAGCAACTCTATGATGGACAGGGTGCAGAAGTTTGTTGACTGCCGTTCCAAGGATGTAACCGAGAGAGAAATATTCATAGTTGAGGGTGACTCGGCTTTAGGCTCCTGTAAGTTAGCGAGGGACGCTGATTTTCAGGCTATAATACCTGTAAGAGGTAAAATTCTCAACTGCTTGAAGGCAGACTATGAAAAGGTTTTCAAAAGCGATATAATAACCGACCTTATAAAGGTTCTAGGATGCGGAGTCGAGGTTAAGTCTAAGGCTAACAAGGGACTTACCACCTTTGACCTTGATAATCTTCGCTGGAATAAGGTTATAATCTGTACCGATGCGGATGTGGACGGCTTCCAGATAAGAACCCTTATTTTAACTATGATTTATCGCTTAATGCCCACACTTATAAACGAGGGCAAGGTATTTATTGCGGAAACTCCCCTTTATGAAATAGGCACCAAGGAGAAAACCTATTTTGCCTATGATGAAAAGGAAAAGAATGATATTTTAGAGCAGATAGGGGATATGAAATATACACTCCAGCGCTCAAAGGGACTCGGTGAAAACCAGCCTGATATGATGAACTTAACGACTATGAATCCTGCAACACGCCGACTTATAAAGGTTATGCCTGAGGATGCTCAGCGCACAAGCGATATGTTTGATTTGCTTTTGGGAGATAATCTTCAGGGAAGAAAAGACCATATCGCCGAGTTCGGGTATCTGTATCTTGACGATGCAGATGTAAGCTGATATTCAGTGATACTGAATATCAGCAGTGAATAGTGAAGAGTTAATTTTTTATAAGGAGAAATGAAATGACTCCAAGAAAAAAGAAACAAGAAAATAAACCGGCAAAGCCGGAAATAAATGCATATATAGCGGGAGCGGGTTTGACGGTTGAACAGCCTATAACCGAAACGCTCGAAACCAACTATATGCCTTATGCGATGAGCGTTATCGTTTCACGCGCTATTCCTGAGATTGACGGCTTTAAGCCCTCTCACAGAAAGCTTCTTTATATGATGTATACTATGGGTCTGCTTAACGGCGGTACCATAAAATCTGCAAATATTGTGGGCAGAACTATGCAACTTAATCCCCACGGTGACGCGGCTATATATGAGACAATGGTTCGTCTTTCCGAGGGCTATCAGGCACTTTTGCACCCTTATGTAAGGTCAAAGGGTTCCTTCGGTAAGGCATATTCAAGAGATATGGCTTATGCCGCCTCCCGTTATACCGAGGCAAAGTTAGCCCCAATTGCGGCGGAGCTTTTTTCTGATATTGACAAGGATACAGTAGATTTTGTAGACAACTACGATGCTACAATGAAAGAGCCCACACTTTTCCCTGTGACCTTTCCGTCTGTTCTTGTAAACGCAAATACAGGTATCGCCGTAGGTATGGCAAGCTCAATTTGTCCTTTTAATTTAAAAGAGGTTTGCGATACAACAATTGCTTATATTAAGGACAATGATATAAATGTAGCCGACACTCTTATTGCCCCCGATTTTCCCATAGGCGGCAGACTTCTTTATAACCGAGAGGATATGGAGAAGATTTATGAATCAGGAAGAGGCAGCTTTAAGGTAAGAGGAGTTTATAATTACGATAAGTCGGCTAACTGCATTGATATAACCGAGATACCTCCCACAACTACAACCGAGGCTATCATTGAGAAGGTTATTGAGCTTGTTAAGCTCAAAAAGGTTACCGAGATAAACGATATACGAGACGAAACCGACCTAAAGGGACTTAAAATTACAATAGACTTAAAGCGTGGCGCAGACCCCGAAAAATTAATGAAAAAGCTCTTTAAGTCAACTCCCTTAGAGGACAGCTTTTCCTGTAACTTCAATATCCTTATTGCAGGCTCTCCTCAGGTATTAGGAGTTAAGGAAATTATTTCGGAATGGGTAGCTTTCAGAGAGGAATGTGTCCGCCGCAGAGTATATTTTAAGCTTTCAAAGGCAAAGGATAAATTACATCTTTTAAAGGGTCTTGAAAAAATACTTCTCGATATTGACAAGGCTATTAAGATAGTCCGCGAAACCGAGGAGGAGGCGCAGGTTGTTCCCAACCTCATGATTGGCTTCGGAATTGATAAAATTCAGGCTGAATATGTAGCGGAAATCAAGCTCCGCCACCTTAATAAGGAGTATATCTTAAAGCGCACTGCCGATATTGAGCAGCTTGAAAAAGAAATAGCCGATATGGAGGGCATACTTAAGTCAAGAAGCAGACTGCTTAAGATTATCGTAAGTGAGCTTGAACAGGTTAAGGATAAATATGGACAGGACAGAAAGACCATTGTTATAAATGCCGCTGACGAGGAGGATGAAAAGGAAGAGGAAGTAATTGACGAATCTCCCGTAACACTTTTCTTCACAAGGGACGGTTACTTTAAAAAGATAACCCCGCAGTCTCTGAGAATGAGCGGCGAGCAGAAGCTTAAGGACGGTGATGAAATCACCCAGATGCTTGAGTCTACAAATGCTCACGAGCTGCTATTCTTCTCTAACAAGGCTCAGGTTTACAAGAGTAAAACAAACGAATTCTCAGATTCTAAGGCAAGCGTTTTAGGTGAATACATCCCTGCCAAGTTAGAGTTTGAAGAGGCTGAAAACGCATTGTTTATGGTTCATACAAGAGATTATGCAGGCTTTATGATTTTTGTTTACGATAACGGCAGAATTTCTAAGGTTCCGCTTAAATCTTATGAGACTAAAACCAACCGCAAAAAGCTTATAAAGGCATACTGCGAAAAGCACACGCTTCATACGGTTATGTTCTTTACCGAGGATACCGATATACTTCTTAAATCTACAAACGGAAGAATGTTGCTTGTAAATACGGCTTCAATTCCGCTTAAAACCACAAAGGATAACGGCGGTATAGCGGTTATGACTCAGAAAAAGGGTCAGCGTATATTTACGGCGGAAAGCTATCAAAAGGGTACACTCGAAAGCGAGCATCGCTACCGCACAAGAAATCTCCCTGCCGCAGGTTCAAAGCCGCTTACGGGAGTAGCGGAACAACAAAAACTGGAATTATAGTTGAAGATATACGGAATTTGTGATAAAATAAGAAAACCGTCCGGCAAAGAGATAAATCTCTTTAAAACGGGCGGTTTTGCCGGACGGCTTTGCAAACGCTTGACTGTTACCGTTCGACAATTATAATATATGTATATATTTTAAAAATATCAAAGTAAATTATTTCCAATCGGAGTGAAAGTTAAATGGCTAAAGAATTAGCAAAGCAGTACGACCCGAAGGATGTTGAGGAAAGGGTTTATAAGGATTGGCTTAAGGGCAAGTATTTCCACGCAAAATGCGAGGAAGGCAAAAAAACTTATACAATAGTTATTCCTCCCCCGAATATTACGGGTCAGCTTCATATGGGTCACGCGTTAGACAATACATTGCAGGATATCCTTATCCGTTTTAAGCGTATGCAGGGGTACGATACCCTATGGATTCCCGGAACCGACCATGCATCTATTGCTACAGAGGCTAAAATAGTTGAAAAAATGCGTGAAGAGGGTGTTACAAAGCAGGATATCGGAAGAGACGGCTTTTTAACACGCGCATGGGAATGGAAAAAGCAATACGGCGGAAGAATTATTGAACAGCTCAAGAAAATGGGTTCTTCTTGCGACTGGGACCGCGAGCGCTTTACTCTTGACGAGGGCTGCAGCGAGGCGGTTAAAGAGGTTTTTGTAAAGCTGTACGAAAAGGGTCTTATTTACAGGGGCGAGAGAATAATCAACTGGTGTCCCCACTGCAAGACATCTATTTCGGACGCTGAGGTTGAGTACGAGGAGCAGGCGGGTCATTTTTGGCATCTGCGCTATCCGTTTACCGACGGCAGCGGCTATTTAGAGCTTGCAACTACAAGACCTGAAACGCTTTTGGGAGATACTGCCGTTGCGGTAAATCCCAATGATGAAAGATATAAGGATATAATCGGTAAAACACTTGATTTGCCTATCGTACATAGGCAGATTCCCGTTGTTGCGGACGATTATGTTGAAATGGATTTCGGAACAGGCGTTGTTAAAATCACACCTGCTCACGACCCGAACGACTTTGAAGTCGGTCTTAGACATAACCTAGAGGTTATCAATGTTTTAACTGATGACGCTAAGATTACTGACGATTATCCGCAGTATGCCGGAATGGACAGATACGAGGCAAGAAAGCAAATAGTTGCCGACCTTGAAAAAGAGGGCGCTCTTGTAAAAATTGAGGACTACAGCCACAATGTAGGCACCTGCTACCGTTGCTCAACCACTGTTGAGCCGCGTGTTTCAAAGCAGTGGTTTGTTAAAATGAAGCCGTTAGCCGAGCCTGCAATTGAGGCGGTTAAAAAGGGCGAAACAAAATTTGTTCCCCAGAGATTTGAAAAGGTTTATTTCCATTGGCTCGAAAATATAAGAGACTGGTGTATCTCCCGTCAGCTTTGGTGGGGACACCGTATTCCGGCGTGGTACTGTGCAGACTGTGGTGAAATTACTGTTTCAAAGGAAGAGCCCTCTGCTTGTAAATCTTGCGGAAGTAAGAATATCGAGCAAGACCCCGATACTCTTGATACGTGGTTTTCTTCCGCGCTCTGGCCGTTTTCAACTCTCGGCTGGCCTGAGGAAACCGAAGACTTTAAGCATTATTATCCCACCAACACCCTTGTTACGGGCTATGATATAATTCCGTTCTGGGTAATGAGAATGATGTTCTCAGGAATTGAGCAGACCGGTCAGGTTCCCTTTGATACTGTTCTTATTCACGGACTTGTCCGCGATTCTCAGGAAAGAAAAATGTCAAAATCTTTAGGTAACGGTGTTGACCCGCTTGAGGTTATTGATAAATACGGAGCTGACGCACTCCGTTTCTCTCTTGCAACCGGTAACAGCCCCGGAAACGATATGCGCTATATTGATGAGCGTGTTGAGTCAAGCCGAAACTTTGCTAATAAGATTTGGAATGCTGCAAGATTTATCCTGATGAATCTTGAAAGCGACGAAGTAAAAGCGATTAACCTTGAAAAAATATCACTTGAGGATAAATGGATTCTTTCAAAGTATAATTCTTTGGTTGCGTCTGTAACCGAAAATCTTGAAAAGTACGAGCTTGGTCTTGCAGTACAGAAGCTGTATGACTTTATTTGGGATATCTTCTGTGACTGGTACATTGAAATCTGCAAATCACGCTTGAACGGAGAAGATGTTGAAGCTAAGGATATTGCAAGAAGTGTTCTTGTTTTCGTATTCACAGGCACATTAAAGCTATTGCATCCGTTTATGCCGTTTATAACTGAGGAAATCTGGCAGTCTTTACCGCATGAGGGTGAGTCGATAATGATATCGGATTGGCCGCAGTTTGATGCAAAGCTTGAATTCTCAGCAGAGGAAACCGAATTTGAGAGAATTATGTCGGTTATCAAGGCTATCAGAAACCGCAGAGCGGAAATGAATGTTCCTCCCTCAAAGAAGGCTAAGGTTTGTATTGCAACTCAGTTTAAGGATACCTTTAATACCGGCAGTGCGTATATCTGCAGATTAGCGTCCGCTTCTGAGGTTGAAACAGGAGATAGCTTTGAGGCAGAGGGTGCAGTTCGCGTTGTAACCGATGCGGCTACAGTTTATATGCCTATGCGAGAGCTGGTTGACTTTACCGCTGAGCTTGAGCGTCTTAACAAGGATATGGGCAAGGCTGTTGCCGATAAGGAATTCTTTGAGAAAAAGCTTAATAATCAGGGCTTTGTTTCAAAGGCTCCGGCTGCCGTTGTTGAGCAGCAGCGTGTTCAGCTTGCAAAGGTGCTTGAAAAGATTAAAATGCTCGAAGAAAGCATTAACGAAATTAAAAATATGCAGTAAATAACAATGGGCGAACAATCTGTTCGCCCATTGTTTTGAATAATTACAGCCTTGCGTTCAGTTCTCAAGTTCCCCTAAAGTGTTATTGGGAGCGGAGTTTGTTGTACGCTCGCTGTCCTCTAAAGGGTAACCGTGCCTGAAAAAGCAAATTTCATCGGCACCCTTTAAAATTATCTCCGGCACCGTATCCTTTTCTCGCTTTTTTTCGTTCATCACTATCACCCTCAAGTATTTTGCGATATAATCTGTATATAATGTAAGTAAATTTTTAGGAGGCAAAAATGGATTATAGTGAGGCTTTAGCCTATATTCATTCTTTGGGCAACTTTTCAAAGCCTGCGGGACTTGATAGAATAAAACTTTTGCTCCAAAGGCTTGGCGACCCGCAAAACAGCTTTAAGGCAATACATATTGCAGGAACAAACGGAAAAGGCTCGGTTGCCGCAATGCTTTCTACTGTATTTAAGAAGGCAGGATTTAAAACCGGACTGTTTATCTCTCCATATATTATTAATTTCAGGGAACGAATTCAGATAAACGGTGAATTTATTTCGGAAAAGGAATTAGCAGAAATTTGCCGAATTGTTAAAAATACGGGTATTGAAGTAACCGAATTTGAATTTATAACCGCTGTTGCTTTTCTATATTTTAAAATTAAAAAATGTGATATCGTAATTGCAGAAACGGGACTTGGCGGCAGGTTGGACGCAACAAATACTCTCGAAAATGTTGCCGCAACGGTTATTACGAAAATCGGTCTTGACCATACAGCGGTTTTAGGTGACAACATAGAAAAAATAACCGCCGAAAAATGCGGAATAATAAAAAGTGCACCCGTTATAACCTCGCCTTTTCAAAGGAAAAATGTGCATAATATTATGCAAAAATACACAGACAAGCTTATTATTCCCGATGCTTCACAGCTTAAAAATTTAAACTGTGAAAACAGTTTTTTGTATAAAGGAGAAGAATATAGACTTTCTCTTGCCGGAGCGCATCAAACCGAAAATGCACTTTGCGTTATAGAAGCAATAAAAAACAGCGGATATGATATATCCCATCACATTATATATAAAGGACTTTCCGAAACATTTTTCCCTGCAAGACTTGAAATTATATCATATAATCCGCTTGTTATTCTGGATGGCGCTCACAATCCCGACGGCGCTCAGACCCTTGCAGATTTTCTTGACGGAAAGAATATTTCCACTGCCATTATCGGGGCTATGAGGGATAAGGATTACCATGAGGTGCTAAGCAAGGTTTTGCCGAAGGTTAAATCGGCAGTTGCAGTTAGGGTAGAGGGTATGCCAAGGTCGCTTGATGAGAAAACTCTGTGCGCGGCGGCTTCGCAATACTGTTCTTGTGTTACCGCTGAAAGCTATGATGAAGCCTTGGAAAAAGCCGAGGAGCTGTCAGCCGGAGGAGGAATCGTTATCTTCGGTTCTTTGTACTTAGCTTCAGGAATAAGAGAAAAATTAAAAAAATAATTTTTCGTTACTTTGTTCGACTGTATTTTTATAAAAGAGTCTGTATTATATGTACAGGCTCTTATTTTTATACATCGGAGGTGTTTTAATGTCGGTTGAAATAAATGTTACAGGAGAGGTTGTAACCGCATATCTTTCAGGTGAGCTTGATCACCACACCGCAAAGGAAATGCGGGAATCCATAGATTTGGCGGTTGAGCTTAATATGCCTACTTTGCTTGTGTTGGATTTTGGAAATATAAGCTTTATGGATAGCTCAGGCATAGGTCTTGTTATGGGAAGATACAGAAATCTTTTAAAAACCGGAGCGCAGCTTCATATAGCAAATGCTCCGCCCCAGATTTACAAGGTTATGCGGCTTGCAGGACTTGAAAGATTGGCAAAACTTGAAAGAAAAGGTGAAAATAATGGAAACAACCAATAAATTCAGTATGACGGTGCTCTCCCGCTCGGCAAACGAGAGCTTTGTAAGAGCCTGTGTTGCGGCTTTTGCGGCACAGTTAGACCCAACTCTTGAGGAGATAAGCGATATAAAAACCGCGGTATCCGAGGCGATTACAAACTGCATAGTTCACGCTTATAAGGAGGGTGCAGGCAAAATTTACATAACGGGTGAGCTTACCGATAATAATATGCTACGCCTGAAAATAAGAGATAAAGGGTGCGGAATTGAAAATATAGAAAAGGCTATGGAACCGCTTTTTACAACTGTCGGAGGAGAGCGTGCAGGGCTTGGTTTTGCAGTTATGCAGAGCTTTATGGACAGCGTGCGAGTTCGTTCTGTAAAGGATAAAGGTACAACAGTATCTATGACTAAAAAAATAAGCCCGAGATTTAAGCTGAATGGTTAAGGAAGACATATCAAGGCAAAAATTCATCGAGGAAAATTTGGGGCTTGTACATTCGCTTTGCAAAAGATTTATCGGCAGAGGAATTGAGTATGACGACTTATATCAGGCTGGCTGTATGGGACTTGTTAAAGCGGTGGATGCCTTTGATAAGGAAAGAGGCTTTTGCTTTTCAACCTATGCAGTGCCGGTTGTTTTGGGAGAAATTCGCCGCCTTTTCAGGGATGGCGGAGCTGTTAAGGTTTCACGCTCGGTCAAAGAGCTTTCGCTGAAAATAACAAGAGAAAAATCTGTTTTGGAGCAAAAGCTGTGTCGGGAACCAACCGTAACAGAAATAGCAAAAGCTGTGGGAGCAACCCCCGAAGATGTAACCGAGGCGGTCTGTGCTTCTCAGCCTGTTATGTCGCTCACATACGAGGATGAGGACGGAGTAAATGAAGCTGATATCCCCACCGTCAGCACAGAGGATGAAATATCCGACCGTCTTGTTATAGATTCAGCCCTCGAAACACTTGATGATATTGAACAAAAAATAATAAAATACAGATATTTCGGGTCATTAACGCAAAGTAAAACAGCAGAGCTTCTCTCAATGACTCAGGTACAGGTCTCCCGAATGGAAAAGAAGATACTTAAAAAGCTCAGGGGTCTTCTCTCTGCTTGACAAAAAATCGGTTTATAGTATAATTAATGTAGGCTGATGAGTTCGACTCTCGTCAGCCTGACCTTTATTATAAAAGGAGAAAGCGGAATGAAACCGATACTTTATATTGTAATCCCTTGCTATAATGAAAAGGATGTTCTTCCTATAACAGCCCCTATGTTTTTAGAAAAGCTGAATTTTTTGATATCTTCTGAAAAAATAAGTGAGGACAGCCGCATTTTATTTGTAAACGACGGCAGTAAGGATAACACCTGGGATATAATATCTTCTTTTGCTGCTTCGGACAAGCATTATAAAGGTATATCCCTTAGCCGTAACCGCGGTCAGCAAAACGCAATACTTGCAGGGCTTAGCGAAGCAAAGGATAACTGCGATATAATCGTAACGGTTGACTGTGACGGTCAGGATGACCTCAACGCCATTGATTTAATGGTTGACGAGTATCTTAATGGTTGTGAGGTAGTTTACGGTGTACGCAGTTCAAGAAAAAGTGATACATTTTTTAAGCGTACAACCGCTCAGGGCTTCTATAAATTTATGAACAGCCTCGGTGTGGAATCCGTTTACAATCACTCCGAATACAGGCTTCTTTCTTCAAGAGTAGTAGAACATCTGCTCTCTTTTAAAGAGGTTAATCTGTTTATAAGGGGTATGGTTCCCCTTGTTGGGTTTAGAAGTACAAGTGTTTATTATGAACGCTATGAGCGACTTGCAGGAGAAACAAAGTATCCCTTTAAAAAAATGCTGGCTCTGGCTTTTGACGGTATTACAAGTCTTTCTATCAAGCCTATAAGGCTTATAACATTTTTAGGCTTTATTGTAGCGGTAATCAGTATAATAGGTATCATTTGGTCTGTTGTAAATGCATTTATCGGTCACTCGGTTGCCGGTTGGGCTTCAACTGTAAGCATCGTTTGCTTTCTCGGCGGTGTTCAGCTTATCAGTCTTGGAATAATAGGTGAATATATCGGCAAAATTTATCTTGAAACAAAGCAACGCCCGAGATTCATTATTTCTGAACGGACGGACGATAAAAATGAAAAATAAAGTCACCGTTCTTGATAATTATAAAAAATATAAAGAGCAGATTTTGTATCTGTTTTTTGGTGGGCTTACAACTCTTATAAGTATAGGTGTCTTTGCTTTTTTCACAAAGGTGATACCGCTTGATGAGCTGATAGCAAACATTATATCGTGGGTTATAGCGGTGCTTTTTGCGTTTGTAACGAACAGACTTTGGGTTTTTGAGTCGGCAAAGGATAAGGGGATAATAAAGCAAATTCTTTCCTTTTATGCGGCAAGATTGGCAACCCTTGGAGTTGAAGAGGTGCTTCTTTTGGTGTTCATAAAGCTGCTTAGTCTTAATTCAATAGCGGTAAAAACAACAGCGCAGATAGTTGTAATAATATTAAATTATATTATAAGTAAAATATTTATATTTAAGAAATAAAGGAAAATTCTGTATGGATTTTCCTTTTTTGCATATATTATATGTATATATAGATTATATTTCCACAAGATATTGTATTTAAAAACATCACAAAAAAACTTTTAAAAAAAGTTTAAAAAAAGTGTTGACAAAAAGGAATGGTTGTGGTAATATAATCAGGCGCCCTTGAGAGAGGGAACGCAAAACGGACCTTGAAAATTAAACAACGACAATAATAAGGACCCGACGATTCTTAAGAAATTAGTGAATCAAGGACAAGAAACGATACGCCAGTA
>JAFUPX010000010.1 GCA_017472575.1 Clostridia bacterium
GGTATTCCCGCGTCAAACGCAATAACAATGTTTTATAAACAGATAGTTTTACAAAGAGGTTTACCCTTTGATGTTAAACTACCCGCAAAGCAACCTGTTGATGTTTCAACTCTCACAGAGCAGGAGTTAAATGCAGAATTAGAGAAAGGCTACGCAGATATTGCAAACGGCAGAGTTAGAGCCGCCGAGGATGTTTTTACAGATTTGCGTAAGAATTATTCCTTATGATATATTCTGTGAAAATTTCAGCACAGGCTGAGGAAGATTTAAAAGGAATATTTGAATATATTGCTTTCAATTTAATGTCCTTGCAAAACGCTAACTCACAGCTTGGCAGATTAGAAAGCAATATATTAAAACTAAAGGAAATGCCTGAGCGTTTCAGACTTTACGAAAAAGAACCTTGGCTATCCCGAGGACTTAGGGTAATGCCTGTAGATAACTATTTGGTGTTTTATATCCCCAATAAAGAAACACAAACTGTAACGGTCATCCGTGTTATGTACGGAGGCAGAGATGTTGAAATACAATTAAATCAATAATTTAAAATCCGTTTATGCGATTAAATTCGTATAGGCGGATTAGTTCGTTTTACGCGGTGATGATTTGAAAATCGGTTATATCCGTAACAGCATCACAGAACAGAACACCGCAAGGAATGCTTCCTTGCGGTGTTCTTTGGCACCCCGAACCGGAATCGAACCGATATCTAAGTCTTAGGAGGACCTTGTTCTATCCGTTGAACTATCGGGGCGTATTTGGCTTTATCTATAATAACAATTTTAATTAAAACAGTCAAGCGTAAATTTGGGCAATACCCTTATTTTGTATTTTAAGAGCGTTTTATCTATTGACTTTTGACAAAAATTTGTTTACTATATTATTTGTAGAAATCTGGCTTTACGGAGGAAATATAATGGATAACTCTAAAAAAACTATGGATACGATAGTTGCTCTTGCTAAGGGACGCGGATTTGTATATCCGGGCAGCGAAATTTACGGCGGCCTTGCAAATTCGTGGGATTACGGCCCTTTGGGAGTTGAGCTTAAAAACAATATAAAAAGAGCCTGGTGGAAAAAGTTTGTTCAGGAGTCTCCTTATAATGTAGGACTTGACAGTGCAATCCTGATGAACCCCGAAACCTGGGTGGCTTCGGGTCATTTGGGCGGCTTTTCTGACCCTCTTATGGACTGCCGAAGCTGTAAAACAAGACACAGAGCCGATAAGCTTATTGAAGATTATGTTGCCGAAAACGGGCTTGACGATAATCCGGCTTCAATGAGCGATGAGGAAATGATGAACTACATAAAGGAAAAGGAAATTGCCTGTCCTCACTGCGGCAGCAAGGACTTTACCGATATAAGAAAGTTTAACCTTATGTTCAAAACCTTTCAGGGTGTAACAGAGGACAGCACATCTACTTTGTATCTTCGTCCCGAAACCGCTCAGGGTATATTTGTAAACTTTAAGAATATCCAGAGAACAACCCGTAAAAAGGTACCTTTCGGCGTTGCGCAGATAGGTAAATCCTTTAGAAATGAGATTACACCAGGAAACTTTATTTTCAGAATCCGTGAATTCGAGCAGATGGAGCTTGAATTTTTCTGCAAGCCGGGAACTGACCTTGAATGGTTTGAATACTGGCGCGCTTATTGCCGCAAGTGGTTGCTTGATTTAGGAGTAAAAGAGGAGAATTTAAGACTTCGTGACCATTCTCCCGAGGAGCTTTGCTTCTATTCAAAGGCAACTACCGACTTTGAATATCTCTTCCCATTCGGTTGGGGCGAGCTTTGGGGCGTTGCGGACAGAACCGATTACGATTTAACACAGCATTCTGAGCATTCGGGCTAGGCTATGGAGTATTTCGACCCCGAAACAAACGAGAAGTATATTCCTTATGTAATTGAGCCGTCGCTCGGAGCGGACCGTGTTACTCTTGCACTCCTTTGTGATGCTTATGATGAGGAAACCGACGAAAAGGGCGATACAAGAGTTGTTTTAAGACTTCATCCTGCTATTGCTCCCTTTAAAGCCGCTGTTCTTCCGCTTTCTAAGAAGCTTTCCGAAAAAGCAGGGGAGGTTTATGCGCTTCTTGCAAAATATTTTTCTGTTGACTTTGACGAGGCAGGCTCTATAGGAAAGAGATACCGCCGTCAGGACGAGATAGGAACACCTGTCTGCATAACCTATGACTTTGATTCTCTTGAGGATAATTGCGTAACTGTTCGTGACCGTGATACAATGCAGCAGCAGCGTATCTCCATAGATGATTTAAAGAGCTTTATTGAAAAAACAATAGAATTTTAATTGATGCCGTGTAATATAGATAATGAGGGGTATAGTTTATGACATCAACTCAAATTTTACTTATGTTAGCCGGACTTTTCGGAGGTCTTGCATTTTTCCTTTACGGAATGTCCATAATGTCTTCCGGTCTTGAAAGAACTGCCGGAGGCGGTCTTGAAAGAACCCTTAAAAAGGTTACGGAAAGACCCGTTATAAGCTTTTTTCTGGGAGCAGGAGTTACTATAGCGATACAGTCCTCTTCTGCTATGACTGTTATGCTGGTAGGTCTTGTTAACTCAGGGATAGTGAACTTTTCAAACACCTTCGGTATAATAATGGGCTCTAATGTGGGTACTACGCTTACCGCTTGGCTTTTGAGTCTTGCGGGAATAAGCGGTGATAATTTCTTTATTACACTGCTTAAGCCTATGACATTTTCTCCCATTCTCGCCTTTGTGGGCATAATCATGAGGATGATTGCTAAAAAGGAAAGCAAGAAAAATGTCGGCGCCATACTTTTAGGCTTTGCCATATTGATGACGGGTATGGATATGATGAGCGAATCTATGAGCTCCATTCAGGAAATGGAGAGCTTTTCAAGCTTGCTCACCGCCTTTGCAAGCCCGATTGTAGCGCTTCTGATATCTACCCTATTTACAAGTGTTATTCAGTCGTCTGCGGCTACAATAGGTATAGTGCAGGCACTTGCGCTTACCGGTTCAATAACCTATCAGATGGCAATACCGCTGGTTTTGGGTGCCAATATAGGAACCTGTATAACAGCACTGCTTTCAAGCTTTGGTACGAACAAGAGCGCAAAGCGCGTTGTGGCTATGCATATCTATGTTAATACTATCGGTTCTATAGTGTGCCTTATAGGTCTTTATATAGTTGGATTTGTGGCTCCTAATGTTGTTACTGCTCAGGTTTCAATGCTCGGTGTTGCGGTTATACATACACTGTTTAATCTTATTAACACAATTATGCTTATTCCCTTTAGAAAGGGTGTTATCAGGCTCTGTGAAATCACAGTGCCTGATGGCAAGGAAAAAACTCATACCGTTTTTCTGGACGAGCGTTTGTTCAATAACACACCCCTTGCTATTTCCGAATGTCACCGTTTGGCGGTTGAAATGGCAGAAACCTCCAGAGAAGCACTTCTTACCTCTATTAAGCTGGTAAAGGATTATAACAGTGAAAAAGCGGAGTATGTAAGAGTAACCGAAAATCTTATTGATAAGTATGAGGACAAGCTCGGTACTTATCTTGTAAGAATAAGTAACAATGACTTAAGTGAGAGCGAATCTCACGCAGTTGCCCGCCTTATTCACAGCATAGGAGATTTCGAGCGCATAGGTGACCATGCCCTTAATATATGCAAGGTTTCCGAAGAGATAAATGAGAAAAAGATAAACTTCTCATCACAGGCGCTTTCGGAAATAGATGTTATAACCTCTGCGGTTATTGAGATACTTAACCTCACGGTTGATTCGTTTGTGACGGATGATGCTGACGGTGCTTCGCATGTTGAGCCGCTTGAACAGGTTATTGATAAGCTCAAAAGCGAGCTTAAGGCAAGGCACGTTAAGCGGTTGCAGAACGGCGAATGTACTATTGAGCTTGGGTTTATATTTACCGACCTGCTTACCAACTACGAGCGCGTTTCCGACCATTGCTCCAATGTTGCAGTTTATACAATGCAATTAGGCAGCGATATGCTGGATGCTCATAAGTATCTTCACAAGTTAAAGTCCTCCTCAAACGGAAGATTTATTGATGAATTTAATATGTACGATAAGAAATATTCAATATAAAAAATTATCAAAGGCATTTCCTAAAAGAAATGCCTTTTTTTAATTGACTTTAATTGTGCTATATTGTAAAATATATATAGTAAACTAATGTGTGGAGTGTTGCAAAAATGAAACCGGTATATAAAAGGGTTTTGCTTAAATTAAGCGGTGAGGTTTTAGCCGGAGAAAAGGGAACCGGAATAGATTTTGAAAAGGTAATGGATGTTTGCAAAAGAATAAAAGAATCTGTTGATTTGGGAGTTCAGGTAGCAGTTGTTGTAGGCGGCGGAAACTTCTGGAGAGGCCGCTCCAGCGGAAATATGGACAGAACCAGAGCTGACCACATGGGAATGCTTGCAACCTCTATTAATGCTCTCGCTTTAGCAGATGCTTTAGAGCAGCTCGGAGTAACAGCCCGAGTTCAAACAGCTATTGAAATGCGCCAGATAGCCGAGACTTATATCAGAAATAAGGCGGTAAGACATCTTGAAAAGGGCAGAGTAGTTATCTTCGGCTGCGGAACGGGAAATCCGTTCTTCTCAACCGACACAGCCGCCGCTTTGCGAGCCGCTGAAATAGGCGCAGATGTTATCTTTAAGGCAACTAATGTTGACGGTGTTTATGATAGTGACCCCAACAAAAACCCGAACGCTAAGAAATTTGACACACTTTCTCACATTGATGTGCTCACCTTGGGACTCAATGTTATGGACAGCACAGCCGCTTCACTTTGCAAGGATAACGGCATAAAGATATTGGTGTTTAATCTTAATGACCCTGATAATATCGTCCGCGCTATGCTGGGTGAGCATAACGGCACATTAGTACAGTAAAAAATATATTTACCGAAAGGCAGATGTTTTATGAAAGAATTACTCAAAGCTACCGAAGAAAAAATGGAAAAGAGCGTAAGCGTTCTTGAAAGAGATTATAAGGCTATAAGAGCAGGCAGAGCAAACGCCTCTGTTCTTGATAAGATATCGGTTGATTACTACGGCTGTCCCACCCCTATACAGCAGATGGCGGCAGTATCTGTTCCTGAGCCGAGAAGTCTTGTTATTCAGCCTTGGGATGCTTCAACTCTTAAGGATATCGAAAAGGCTATTTTAACCTCTGATATCGGAATTAATCCTCAGAACGACGGCAGAGTTATCCGCCTTTCCTTCCCGCCTCTTACAGAGGAGCGCAGAAAGGAAATCGTTAAGGATGTTCGCAAAATGGCTGAGGATAATAAGGTTGCCATAAGAAACATCCGCCGTGACGCGATGGATAAATTAAAGGCTTTAAAGAAAAATAACCAGATAACTGAGGACGATGAGGCAAACGGTGAGAAGAAAATTCAGACCCTTACCGATAAATACTGCAAAGAGGTTGATGAAATAGCCAACCTAAAGGAAAAAGAAATTCTCGAAATATAATTACAGCGGCGCACTTTTTTATGGGTGCGCCCATTTTTAGCAAGGGGAAATACAATGCCTTTATTCAGAAAAAAAGAAAAAGAAAGAGTGTTGCCTCGCCATATTGCCATTATTATGGATGGGAACGGCAGATGGGCAAAAAAGCGTTCCTTGCCACGCTCGGCGGGTCACGCGGCAGGCTCTAAAAATTTTAAGGATATTGCAAGATACTGCAATAAGATAGGTCTTGAATATTTAACCGTTTATGCTTTCTCAACCGAAAACTGGAAAAGACCTCAGGAAGAGGTTAATAATATAATGAACATCTTAAGAGATTATCTTAAAGATGCAAAAAATTTTAAGGATGAAAATATCAAGGTTAAGTTTATAGGCAACCTTGAGCCGTTGGACGAGGATATTAAGGAGCTTATTGCCGATGCTGAAAGTGAGTCCGAAAACGCAACAGGGCTTCACCTTAATATCGCTCTTAACTATGGCGGCAGAGATGAAATAACAAATGCGGTAAAGCGCATAATAAAAGAGGGCTTAAGCGCGGAGGATATAACCGAGGAAACCATCTCCGAGCGGCTTTATACCGCCGGTCAGCCCGACCCTGACTATATTATAAGACCCAGCGGAGAATACCGTCTTTCAAATTATCTTATTTGGCAGGCGGCTTATGCCGAGTATTGGTTTTCGGATGTTCTCTGGCCTGATTTTAAGCCTGCTCACCTTGAAAAGGCTTTGGACGAATATAACCGCCGTAACAGACGCTTTGGCGGAATATAGGAGGAATTTCAATGAAAACGAGAATAATTTCGGGAGCGATTATGATAGCAGTTCTTGTGGCTGTTTTGGTAACTGGAGCATATTTTCCGATTGTTATAACCGCCGCTTTGGCAATTCTTTGCATTGTTGCCGATTATGAGATACTTTATAATGCTGCCGGAATAAAAAGTAAAGCGGCAATTACCGGCGCGGCTGTTTATTCCGCTTTAGCGGTTTTTGCAATTGCAGGATATACGGGAAAATATGTAAGCTTTACTGCTGTAACGGTGATTTACTGCGTTTATTCAGCGGTTATGGCGCTTTATAATCATAAGGATTTTTCGGTTAAGGAAATTACCGCTTTAATAGGTATGCCTGTTATAATTTCTTATGCATTTAGCTGTCTTGAGGGTATTTTAAACCATAACAGCGGAATATACTATTTACTGTTGATGCTTAACTTTTCAAGCATTTGCGATATGGGTGCGTATTTTGTGGGTGTTACCTGCGGAAAGCATAAGCTCTGCCCCGAAATCAGCCCTAAAAAAACAGTTGAGGGTGCCATAGGTGGAATTGTTTCAAGCGTTATAGTTGCGCTTATCCTGATTTTTGCCTTTGATATGACCTCAAAGCTGGCAGTTACTCTTATTTTAACGGTACCGTTCTGCATTTTGGGAATGGTAGGTGACCTGTTCGCTTCTGCAATAAAAAGAGGTGCCGGAATTAAGGATTACGGAAAGCTTATTCCCGGTCACGGCGGTGTGCTTGACAGGGTGGACAGTATCCTTATGATAGCGCCTGTACTTTATCTGCTTATAGGCTACGGGGTAATTTGATATGAAAAGCATTTCTGTTTTAGGGTCTACCGGCTCTATTGGCACTCAGGCTCTTGAAGTGGCTGAAAAAGAGGGGTACCGAGTAAAGGCTTTGGCGGCAGGGAAGAATATAGGGCTTGCGGAAAATCAGGCAAGACTTTTTAAGCCTGAAATTGTAGCTATGTTTGACGAAAAAGCCGCTTCAGACTTAAAAATAAAGCTCAAAGACACCGATATAAAGGTCGTATCCGGCGAAGAGGGTGTTTGCTCTGCTGCAGCGGCTGAGTGTGATATGGTGCTTAACTCAATTGTAGGAATAGCAGGCTTAAAGCCTACTCTTACAGCAATTGCCAAAGGTACCGATATTGCCCTTGCAAACAAGGAGACCCTTGTAACAGGCGGAGTTATAGTAAACAGGGAAGCTAAGAACAATAATGTTAAAATTATTCCTGGAGATAGCGAACATTCCGCTATTTTTCAGTCATTACAGGGAGCGCCGGAGAGAAGTCTTAAAAAAATACTCTTGACCGCCTCGGGCGGACCTTTTTACGGCAAGAAAAAGGAAGAGCTTAAAAATGTAACAGTAAGTGAGGCGCTAAATCACCCGAATTGGTCGATGGGCTCGAAAATCACAATTGACTCAGCTACACTTATGAACAAGGGTCTTGAAGTGATAGAGGCGGTGCATCTTTTCGGCGTCAGTGCCGATAATATAGAGGTGCTGGTTCACAGGCAGAGTATTTTACATTCGGGTGTGGAGCTGACGGACGGCGCTGTAATCGCACAGCTCGGTACTCCCGATATGCGTTTGCCGATAGCCTATGCTTTAACCTATCCCGAAAGACCGGCAACAGCCTTTGAAAGGCTTAGTCTTTCCGATATCGGAACACTAACCTTTGAAAAGCCCGATGTTGAAACCTTTCGCTGTTTATCCCTTTGTATTGAGGCAATAAACAAAGGCGGAATTGCTCCTGCGGCAGTTAACGGAGCCAATGAACAAGCGGTTAAGCTTTTCTTAGAGGGTAAAATAGGATTTTTACAGATTGCCGAGCTTGTTGAGGCGGCTTTGGCGGATGCGGAAAATAAAAAGGATTTTTCAATTGAGGATATATTCCTTGCCGATAAACAGGCAAGACAGGCGGTAATTAATTCTGTTAGTAGGTGATTGTCATAATAGAGGTATGGAATAATGTCTGGCCGTATATAGTAGCAGTTCTGCTGTTTTTGGTGCTTATAGTTATACACGAATTCGGTCATTTTATTGCCGCAAAGGCAACAGGGGTAAGAGTAAACGAGTTTGCGGTTGGGTTTGGACCAAAGCTTTTTTCTAAAAAAATAGGCGAGACCACATATATGCTAAAGCTCATTCCCTTAGGCGGATACTGCGCTATGGAGGGTGAGGACGAGGAAAGCTCTGATAACCGTGCTTTTTGTAACAAAAAGGCATGGAAAAGATTTATTATTGTTGTTATGGGAGCGGTTTTCAATCTGCTTTTCGGATTTGCAATAGTAGCCTGTATTCTTGCTCCGCAGGATAGATTTACTTCAACCGTTATCGCTGAATTCAGAGAGGGAGCAGTAAGCTGTGAGAGCGGACTTCAAGTAGACGATAAAATACTTGAAGTAAACGGAAGAAAAATTTTTACAACCTATGATTTAAGCTATGCTTTTACAAATGTTAAGGACGGTAAGATAGATATAACCGTTAAGAGAGACGGAGAGCGTGTGAAGCTTAATGATGTTGAGTTCACAACCTCCGAGGAGAACGGTATGTCCTACCTGAATGTAGATTTTTATGTTTACGGAATAGAGAAAACCTTTGGCAATTTTATAAAGGAAACGGGCAAAACCTGCGTTTCCTACTGCCTTGTTATATGGCGCTCGCTTATTGATTTGATAGGCGGTAAATACGGAATAAGTGCAATGTCGGGTCCTGTCGGTGTTACCGCGGCGATAGGAACAGCCGCAAAAGAAAGTCTTATAAATATACTGCCGATTATGGCACTTATATCTATAAATTTAGGTATATTCAATCTGCTTCCCGTTCCCGCACTGGATGGCGGAAGACTGTTGTTTATTCTTATTGAAATGATATTCAGAAAGCCTGTCCCTCAAAAATACGAAGCAGTAGTTCATATGGTAGGCTTCTTTATTTTGATAGGCTTTATGCTGCTGATAACCGCAAAGGATATTTGGTCTCTGATAACGGGGTGAATGAATGTTTACAAACGATAAAACAAAGGCTGTAAAAGTAGGCAATATTGTAATAGGCGGCGGCGCTCCGATTACGGTGCAGTCTATGCTCAATATTCCGGCCCACGATATAGAGGGTAATGTTGCGCAGGGCTTGGAGCTTGAAAAAAAGGGCTGTGAGATAATTCGTCTCGCTGTTCCCGATATGCAAGCCGCAAAGACTGTATATGCATTAAAAGAAAATTTAAAAATTCCGGTTGTTGCCGATATTCATTTCGATTACAGGCTGGCTCTTGAAAGCCTTGCCGCCGGAGCCGATAAAATACGTATAAACCCCGGAAATATCGGGTCGGACGATAAGGTAAAGGCTGTGGCTGATGCCTGTAAGCAAAAAAATGTTCCGATAAGAATAGGGGTAAATTCAGGCTCGGTTGAAAAAAGTACTCTGGAAAAATACGGCAGTGCTACCCCTGAGGCTATAGTGGAAAGCGGTTTTTATCATATAAGTCTTCTTGAAAAATTTGATTTTGATGATATAGTGCTTTCTCTGAAATCCTCAGATACTGCTAAAATGTACCGAGCGTACGAATTGGCTGCCGAAAAGTGCAGATATCCTTTGCATTTAGGAGTTACCGAGGCAGGAACGGAGAGTATGGGGGTTATAAAATCCGCCGCAGGCATTGGAGGCCTACTGCTTCGCGGAATAGGCGGAACAATTCGTATTTCTTTGACCGACGACCCTGTAAAAGAGGTTGAATCGGCTAAAAAACTGCTCAAAGCAATAGGTCTTCGTAATTCGGGGGTTAAATTTGTTTCCTGCCCCACATGCGGCAGAACAAAAATAAACCTTATAAAAATTGCAAACGAAGTTGAGCAGAAACTTGAGAGAGTTGATAAAAATATAACCGTTGCGGTTATGGGCTGTGTTGTGAACGGTCCCGGAGAAGCAAAGGGCGCAGATATCGGTATCGCCGGCGGCGACGGCTGCGGTGTTTTATTTAAAAAGGGCGAGATTTTGAGAAAAGTGCCCGAAAATGAGCTTGTAAACGAGCTAATAAAGGAAATAGAAAAAATATAGAGTGGGGAAAAATGACTTTATTTTCACAACTTTTTGAAAAATTTGCCGAGGGCTTATCCGAAACGGTAGGAAATATGCAGGTAACCGCCTGTGAGCTTGATAAGCAAAAGCGAGTAATGGCGGTCGAGGGCTATTCCGAAGGCTACATAAAAAATTCAGATTTAGAGCTTGTTAAGGAGCAGATAAAGTCTGCTTTGAAGCTAAGCGGAATATCTGTTGAAGCGGTGTTTCCTCCTAAAGCGTTTTGCGTTGAGGCTTGTGCGGACATAATAGACCTTATTAAATCAAAAAACGGTGCGCTTAACGGATATTTTAATTCCGCAGATTATGAAATTGAGCGCGAAACAGTAAAAATAGGGCTTAAATTCGGCGGCTTTAAGACTATATCTAAATCGAATTTTGTAAAGAGCTTTAAAGCGGCTGTAAAAAAAGAATTCTCAACCGATATTGAGGTAGAGTTTTTCGGTCAGATTGATGATATAGAAATAGATCTTCCTCCCGTAGAGTATACGCCTGCACCTGTATCCTCTGCAAGTCAGTCTAAGCCCAACACCGAAAAGAAAACCATTAAGTTTGAAAAAAGAGAAGGTAAGCCTGATAACGGAATAGTCTATCTTGATGACCCTAAGCTGTTTTACGGCAGAAAAATAGACACCAATGTAAAACCTATGATAGAAATTTCTCCCGATGATTTTGAGATTTGCTGTTGGGGAGAGGTTTTTGATGTTGAAGTCCGTAAAATAAATACTAAAAGAGGAGAAAGCAATGTTGTAAGCTTCTGTTTCAGTGACCATACGAATTCTCTTTTTGCCAGTATGTTTATGGATATCAAGCGTATGGATGAGATTGCTCCTCTTGAAAACGGAGCATTTGTGCTTGTTAACGGCTCTTATGAGTTTGATAACTTTAAGCATGATTATGTAGTAAAGCCGCGCTCAATTGCTCTTTTACAGAAATATACCGAAACAGATGAACACGAGGGCTTAAAGCGAGTTGAGCTACACTGCCATACTAATATGTCCGCTAAGGACGCGGTATCCTCCGCAGGAGATATTATCAACAGAGCCTTCAACTGGGGACATAAGGCAGTAGCTATAACCGACCACGGAGTGGTTCAGTCCTACCCTGCGGCTGCCGCGGCGGTTAAGTCAATCCGCAAGGGCGGAGGAGATTTTAAGGTTATTTACGGAGTAGAGGGATATTTTGTTGACGATATAAACAACGATATTTCCGAAATGACCGTTAAGCAGATAGCAAAGATAAGATACCACCAGATTATCCTTGTAAAAGACCTTGTGGGGCTAAAAAATCTATATAAAATCGTATCAGACGCACACCTTAATAATTTTAAGGGCAGACCGCTTACTCTTAAAAGTGTACTTGATAAGCACAGAGAGGGTCTAATTGTGGGAAGCGCCTGCGAGCAGGGTGAGCTTTTCTGCGCTATTATTGACGGCAAGCCTGAAGAAGAACTATTAAGAATAGCCGATTATTACGATTATCTCGAAATTCAGCCGCTCGGAAATAACGAGTTTATGATAAGAGAGTCCTCTTTGCCTGATAAAACCGATAAAAAAACGGGTGTTGTTACACCTAATAGGTTCAGACAGGTTACAAGTAAAGAGGTTTTAAAGGATTTTAACCGCAAGGTTGTTGAGCTTGCGGACAAGCTCGGTAAGCCTGTTGTTGCAACAGGAGATGTTCATTTCCTCAAAAAAGAGGATGAGCTGATAAGAAAAATTATTATGGCGGGACAAGGCTTTGATGATTTTGATAATCAAGCTCCGCTGTATTTTAAAACCACCGATGAAATGCTTGCCGATTTCGATTATTTCGGCGAGCGCGCAAAAGAGTTTGTTATAGATAATCCTAATAAAATAGCCGAAATGGTGTCAGACGAGGTTATCCCTGTGCCGGACGGTAACTATCCGCCCGTAATCGAGGGCTCGGACGATTTACTGCGTGATATCTGCTGGGAAAACGCTCATAAGATGTATGGCGATGATTTGCCCGAAATTGTTGAAAAAAGACTTGATAAGGAGCTTAATTCAATAATTAACAACGGCTTCTCGATAATGTATATTTCGGCGCAGAAGCTGGTTGCCTACAGCGAAGAAAACGGCTATCTTGTAGGCTCGCGAGGCTCGGTTGGCTCCTCCTTTGTTGCTACAATGGCGGGAATTTCAGAGGTTAATCCACTGCCGCCGCATTATGTATGCCCCAAATGCCGCCACAGCGAGTTCTTTAATGACGGCTCTGTTGGCTCAGGCTTTGACCTGCCTGAGAAAAACTGCCCTGAGTGCGGTACTCCGTATAACAGAAACGGCCACGATATCCCCTTTGAAACCTTCTTAGGGTTTAAGGGAGATAAGGTTCCGGATATCGACCTTAACTTCTCGGATGAATTCCAGAACGAGGTGCAGAAATACACCGAAACACTTTTCGGCAAGGAAAACGTTTTCAAGGCGGGTACTATCTCTACAATAGCTGAAAAAACTGCCTACGGCTTTGCTAAGGCTTACGCTGAGAAAAAGGGTATTACTTTAAGTCAGGCAGAGCTTAACCGAATGGCAAAGCTGGTTGAGGCCTCAAAGGTCAAAACAACTACAGGTCAGCATCCGGCAGGAATGATAATCGTGCCGAGGAGCAATACGATTTACGATTTCTGCCCCATTCAGCATCCGGCAGATGATGTTAAGTCGGATATAATAACCACTCACTTCGATTTCCATTCTATTCACGATACTATATTAAAGCTTGATGAGCTTGGTCACGTTATACCTACCACATATAAATATCTGGAGGAATATTCGGGAATTCCCGTAAACGATGTTTCTATGAGTGACCCTGAGGTTTACAGTCTGTTTACCTCTACTGAGGCTCTGGGAGTAACACCCGAGGAAATTGACTCTAAAACCGGAACCTACTGTATACCTGAGTTCGGTACTAAATTTGTAAGAGAAATGCTTATGGATGCAAAGCCTAAGAATTTCTCTGACCTTTTGCAGATATCCGGTCTTTCCCACGGTACCGATGTTTGGCTCGGAAACGCTAAGGATCTGATTGATAACGGCACCTGTACTATTTCCGAGGTTATCGGAACCCGTGACAACATAATGGTTTATCTTATCCATCAGGGTATGGAAGAGAGCAGAGCCTTCAAGATAACCGAGACTGTCCGTAAGGGTCTTGTTGCTAAGGAAAAGGTTTCAAAGGAAGAATGGAATGCTATGGAGGACGATATGCGCGCTGTAGGAGTGCCCGAGTGGTATATAGGAAGCTGCTATAAGATAAAGTATATGTTCCCCAAGGCTCACGCCGCTGCTTATGTTATTTCAGCTCTCAGAGTAGCGTGGTATAAGGTGCATAAGCCGCTTGAGTTCTACTGCGCATACTTTACCGCAAGACCTGAGGATGTTGATGTTCCGACTGTTATTCAGGGCAAGGAGGCAGTACGGAGATATTTACAGAATATAAAGGCAAAGGGTAAGGACGCTACAGCAAAAGAGCTTGATGTATATAACAATATGCTTATATTCAATGAGATGATGTCGAGAGGTATTGAGGTTTTACCCATTGATATAAATAAATCTCACGCAATGAAGTATCTGCCGGAGGACGGCAAAATGCGTTTACCCTTTGGTTCGCTTTCGGGTGTAGGTGAAAAAGCGGCGTACTCTATTTATGAGGCGGCGCAGAAAGGCAACTTTGTCTCCCGAGAGGATTTTGCGGTTGAAGCAGGTGTTTCCAAAACCATAATCCAGAATTTGGCGGATTTGGGAGCAATGAACGATTTGCCTGAGACAAATCAAATTTCAATGTTTTAAAATTAACATTTTATTAATATTTTCTAAAACAAATGAAAACGGCACGGTTAAGCCATTTTTTAGGGGTTTAACCGTGCCGTTTTTTAAATAATTATTTTTTCTTAAATAAAAAGGTTGCAATTTTGTAACTTTTTGATATAATATTACCAGAAGTTATTACAAAATGTAACCATTGAAGGGAGCGAGTATTATTTTTAAGGAAAAAATTCTCTTGGCTAAAAAAATTATCCTTGAAAACAGAATACTTGTTAAAATAAGCAGTTTTTGCCTTGTAGGGCTTATCGCTTTAATAATAAGCATAGGAACAACCGGTGTAACCGTTGGCTTTAAGGTTGATTATA
This sequence comes from Clostridia bacterium, assembly GCA_017472575.1. GTDB lineage: Bacteria > Bacillota > Clostridia > Oscillospirales > Acutalibacteraceae > UBA737. The sequence goes on from JAFUPX010000010.1 coordinate 14,500, forward strand.
AAGGCGAGGAAATCGCCGTTATCAGGGAAACCACGGTTTTCGATTCCGCGAAAATACTGGCTGTCGATTCGGTAAAGGGAGGAAACAGCAAAAATGTTAAGCTTTCAAAACCAAGCTTTCATCTTACCTTAACCATTTCCAACCGCTTGACCGACGATAAAAGCCTTGCGAATATGCTTATTGACAGGGCGGATAATATTGTTTACGCTACCGAGCTTAAGGTAAACGGAAAAACAGCCGCCTGCGTAAGCAATTTTGATGTTGAAGAGTATCTGAACAGTTGTCTTGCAAAGTATAATATTGACGGGGCTGAAAACTCCTCTGAGTTTGTAGATAAAGTTGAAACTCAAAAGGGATATTTCTTAGCTGAGAATATTGACAATGTTGATACCGCTGTCTCGGTTATGGACAAACTGTCGGTTAAAACCGTTTCAACTTTAACAAGCGATGTTCAGGTTCCTTTCTCAACCGTAAAAGAAAAGACCTCCGCGCAGGTTATCGGTTATTCCGAGGTTAAGACTGCCGGTATTAACGGTGTTAACCGAGTTACCGAAAAAATAGTAACACTCAACGGTGTTGAAAGCGAACGCACAGAGCTTTCAAACGAGGTTGTAAGCTCACCTGTAACTCAGGTTGTTGTTGTAGGAACTGCGCGCAGCGTCGCAACCGCTTCTCAAAGAAAGGTTGCCTACAGCCAAGGCTTTATATTCCCGCTGCCGAAATCCTCTTATATTGTAACCGCGTATTACGGAGACGGCCGCAATCACAAGGGTGTTGACCTTGCGGCGGATGCAGGAACACCTATCTATGTTGTTAAGGACGGTACGGTAGTTTCCTCCGGATGGGACGGAAATTACGGCTATTCAATGATAGTTGACCACGGCAACGGTATAAAAACACGTTATTCTCACGCTTCAAAGCTGCTTTATGCCGCGGGAGAAAAGGTTTATGCCGGCAACACAATAGCGCTTGTTGGAACAACCGGAATGTCAACAGGAAACCACCTGCACTTTGAGGTTATGATAAACGGAGTAAATTACGACCCCGCCCCCTATATCGGACTTGGATAAAAGTTTAAAGGTACAGCGATGCGGCTGTACCTTTCTTTTTGTCTATCCTATTCATTTATTCCTGCTTGTATAATACTTTTGAAAATAATTGCTGCAAGAGCAAAGAAGCCGGTTCCTGCGAATACTATAAAAAAGGGTAAATAAAAAAATCCTGCAAAAAAGGTTATAACCGAAATACAAAGGCAGTAAGCCGATATTTTTTTGAAAATTTCAGCGTTATTTGCTGTGAATATTTCCTGATTTAACAGATTGGAAATTAATTTTCTAACCTTTAAAAGAGTAAATAATGCGAAGGGAACGCAAGGGTAACAGGTTACCATTATAATTGTAGGCAGGGTCTGCTTTCTCCCCATAGTTTCAACATACCAGGTAACAAGACTCGGCAGGGCAATCGCCATCCCTATAAGAAATATAAGAAAAATATATGTTACAATATTTGCGGCTATAAGAGCCTTTTTATTAAGCTTCATATTTTCGCACCTCTTTTTTGATTATTATATATTTATAATACATCATCTCTTTTTAAAAGTAAATAAAAAAGGTGATAAAAGGATGTTTAAATTTTTTTGGAAGAGACCTATGGCGGCGGCAGCTATCGCTGCTTGCGGACTGTGTGTCGTGTCGTATTATTTTAAAGAGGAATCGGTTTATCTTGGTGCGGCTGTAATAGCCGCACTTTTTATTTGTATAGCTGTAAGAGTAAAGCCGCAGATGATAGTAGTACTCATTGTACTTGTAATTGTTTCAATAAACATTCAGGTTACCTATTCGCGTATAGATACTGCTGAAGGGTTATCCGGAAAAACGGTTAAAGGCGAGTTTAAGGTGGTAGAGGAGCCTGTACGCAAAGAAAACTACAGCCGAGTGGTTATTAAAGCTGTTAACAGCGACGCATTATCTGAAAATATTAAATGTCTTTTATTCTATAATAGTACCGAGCTTGAATGTGGAGATATAATTGAGGCAAAAATAAAGCTTGAAGCCATAGAAGAAGAGTATAAGCTGTATGACTATTCTAACGGCATTTACTTAACCGCCAACGCTAAAAGCATAGAGCCTACCGTTAAGGAGGACAGTCTGCTAAAGACTGTAGATAAGGTCCAGAAATATATAACCTCAACCTTGTTTATAATGTATGACAGCGATATTTCTTCAACTTTATGTGCCCTTACCTACGGCAACAGAAAGTATATGAGCGATAGATTTTATTCAGATGTAAAAGCGGCAGGAGTTAGCCATGTAATGGTTGTTTCGGGTATGCATCTGGCAATAATTATGAGCTTTATAACCACAACTTCCGAAAAATTATTCTACAAGCGTTGGGTGAGGGCGTTGATATCTGTTACGGTGGTTTTATTTATGTCGGCGGTGTGCGGATTTACGGTGTCGATTATCAGAGCAGGAATTACTTATGTTTTATCAGCGGCGGCTCCGCTTTTCGGCAGGGATAACTGTCCTGCGAACACCTTAGGCACGGCTGTATGCATAATGCTGGCAGTCTCTCCTATGGCGGTATTCAATCTTGTATTTCAGCTATCAGTTTTATCCACCTTCGGTGTACTTGTTGTGGCTCCTGAGTTTTACAGCTTAATTAAAACCGAAAATAAGTTCTTAAATAAATTAGTTCAATCGGTAACTGTAACAATAAGCGCAATGATTATGACCTTGCCTGTAACGGTTTATTGCTTCGGATATATTTCAACCGTTTCTATATTAACCAATCTGCTGATTTCTTATGCAGTAACAGTCGCACTTGTGTGTGCAGTTTCAGGTTTAACAGTCAATCTTTTTGTGCCTGCGCTTTCCGAGCCGTTTTTCTTTGCGGCAGGAATACTTACGAAATACATAAACAGTGTTATAACATATTTTGCCTCTTTTGAAAATTCAACTGTAGATATTGATGCAAGGTTTACTGTGCTATTTGTTATTTTAATACTTGTTGTTTTAAAAATAATGTCGGCTTGCAAGTTACGCAAGGGTATGGTAAAATTAGAGACAGTAAGAAAAAAAGTAATAAAGGAAGGCGGGGGAAAGGTAAAATGGCTGTGATTTTTGAGGAAGCTCTGAAAAAGGATATCGCGGCAAAAAAAACGGTGGACACATATCTTCTTTTCGGAGATGAGGCATATCTTATAGACCTTTATACTGCCAAGCTTTCCGCCTTTGTTGAGGATGAGGTTTTTAATCTCCAGCGTTTTGCTGGAGACTGTGAGCTTCAGGAGGTTTATGATGCTGTAATGCAGGTTCCTCTGTTTGCGGATAGAAAATGCGTAATTTTATCCGACTATGATTTTGAGCATGCCGCGAAATCGAATCTTGAAAAGCTTTGCAGTCTGCTTTCCGAGGAACACGAGGAAACCGTTTTTATACTTAATTTCTATTCGGTTGAGGTGGATTACAAAAAAAGCAGTAAGGCAAAAAAAATAATAGCCGCCGCAGAAAAAAGCGGAGGCAGAGCGGTGGTACTTAACCGCAGAAAAACACCCGAGCTTGTTAAAATGCTGGTGGACGGTGCCGCAAAGCGCGGCTGTAAAATGCTGCCAGATGCCGCGCGGTATCTGATAGAGCTTGCGGGAGACGATATTTTAACACTTAAAAACGAGCTTGAAAAGCTCTGCTGCTATAAACCGGGGGAGGCAATCGTTAAGGAAACCGTCGATTTAGTTTCGGTTAAAACCGCAGAGGCCTCGGTTTATAACCTTGCAAAGGAGATTTTCGCCTGCAATTCTACCAATGCCATAAAGCTTACGGACGAGCTTTTCTATATGCGGCTTGAGCCAAACATCATTCTTCATACACTTGCCATGGCTTATGTTGATATGTACAGAGTTTTCATTTGTAAACGTGCAGGAAAAAATCTTAGCGAGACAGCGGCGCAGTTCGGCTATAAGGGCAGAGAGTTCGTTTTTGAAAGGGCGGCGCAAAATCTTAGAAAGTTTGATTTTAATAAATTGAGTCTGAGCTTTGATGCACTAACCGAGGCGGACAGGCTCCTTAAAAGCAATACAGATGCAAGAGTTGTTATTGAACAGCTTATAATAAGGCTTATCTTTATAGCTGCGAGAGGTGAAACGGTTGATAAGACTTGAAAGTGCGGTAATTGTTGAGGGAAAGTACGATAAAATCACACTTCAAAATATTATTGATGCACTTATTATCCCTACCGACGGCTTTTCAATCTTCAAGGATAAGGATAAGTGCCGACTTATTAAAAGACTGGCGGAGAAAAACGGTATAATAGTTATGACCGACAGCGACTCCGCCGGCACTCTTATCCGCGCTCATATAAAAAATATAGCGGCGGGCTGCGAGATAACAAATGTGTATGTTCCCCGTCTTAAAGGCAAGGAAAAAAGAAAGACCAAGGCAGGTAAAGAGGGATTACTCGGTGTTGAGGGAATGGAAAAGGAGATAATCCTTGATGCGCTGAAAAAAAGCGGAGTTATCGGCGAGATACAAAAACAGCGGTCAAGAAAAATAACTAAAACCGATATGTTTTCGCTGGGCTTTTCGGGCTGTGAAGCTGCATCGGAAAACCGCCGTTCCTTTTTAAAGCATCTTGATTTGCCCGAAGGGCTTACTCCAAACGCAATGCTTGATATAATTAATACATTCTTTACCTATGAGGATTTTGTAAGTGAGGTATCAAAATGGCGGCTCGAAGCGGACAAAAAATAAAAATAGTATGTATTCTTGATATACTAAGACGCTACAGTGATGAGGAAAATCCCGTAAACTCGGCTTTTATCTGCGAAAAATTGGAGAGTATGGGAGTTACGGCTGAGCGTAAATCGGTTTATCAGGATATCTCAACACTTATAGACTACGGTTATGATATCATAAGGGCAACAACACCTAAAAAAGGCTTTTTCTTAGCGAGCAGAGAGTTTGAACTGCCAGAAATTTATCTCTTGGCGGACGCGGTAAAATCTGCGGATTTTATAACACCGAAGAAAACAAGGGAGCTTCTTTCCAAGCTGGACGGTATGCTAAGCCGAAATCAGGCAAAGAAGCTTGAAAAGGGCATTTATATGAATTTCGGCAACAAATGTGCCAACGAGGAAATTTATTATAATATTGATTCTCTGAGCAGGGCTATCGAATCAGGAAAAAAAGTAAGCCTTATTTACAGCGTAAGAACTCTTGAGGAACGCAGTATCGAAACAGTTTCAAAGGAAAGAGTTATTAGTCCCTATGCTCTTACATGGCAGGACGACCATTATTATCTGATAGGAAATTATGAAAAATATGATAATCTGATACATCTTCGGATAGACAGAATGAGAAATGTGAGTGTTTTAGAGGAAAAGAGCAGAGATTTCCGTCAGGTAAGCGAATACACCGAGCAGTTTGATGTTGCTGATTATACAAATAAGCTTTTCAGTATGTACGGCGGAGAGCTTTGCGAGGTTGAATTTAACTGTGATAAAAGTATGTTAGAGCAGGTAGCAGACCGCTTTTCAGAAAAAATCTTTATAAAAAATGTAACCGAAAACCGCTTCGGTTTTTCCGTAAAGGCGGCGCTCAGCGATGCGCTTGTTACATGGATAATTAACTATGGTAATAAAATCGAGGTTAAATCTCCCGAAGTTTTACGGAAAATGGTTAAAGAAAGAGCGGAAAAGGTACTCGAAATATATAAATAGGTGATATTGATGGCAGTGGTTGAAAATCCCAAGCATATTTATGAGCCTACTCCGCTCCAGTGCGGACAGGCGGTGCTTTCTATGCTTTCGGGCAAAAGCGTTGAGGAAATTGTAGCTTTGGTAGGCACAGAGCGTGAAACAACGCTTAAGGATATGAAGTCCGCATTAATCGCACTCGGCATAGAGTTCGAAAATGAAAGAAAACAAGCCTTTGATGAAAGTGATTTGCCTCAGATAGCGATGCTGAGTCTGGAAACTCCCCATTGCTGGCATTGGTCGCTTTATTTTAAGGGAAAATTTCTTGATCCTGAATACGGAGTTTTAGAAAGCTTTCCACCCTCTAATAGAAGATATTATTGGGAGATAAAACCAAATAATAAGTAATTCCCGTTGCGGCAATAGCCACAGCGGGAAATTTTTTTAAAAATATTTTTTTCTAAGACATAATTCTATCATTTTTTCACGCTTAATCTCATATACTTTTTACAGACGGCAGCGCAAAAGCGCTGTAAAAAGGAAAGGTGATAAAAATGAACGGTTATTTTCCGGAGGGCTGGCTTTCATCCTCCCAAGAAAACAAAAGAAGTATTAACACAGCGTCCTCTTTGAGTGACGCGCTCTCTAAGGGGACGGTTATGGAGTCCCCTGTTATGATGTGTGATACGGGACATAATCTAATCGTGAATTTAGGTTGTATGAAAGGAATCATACCGCGAGAAGAGGGAGCAATAGGAATTGCCGAAGGCTCCACCCGTGATATTGCGCTTATATCGCGTGTAGGAAGACCGGTTTGCTTTGTTGTTACTGATATAAAACACAGCGAAAGCGGTAAGCCTTATGCATTGCTATCCCGAAGAAAAGCGCAACAGCTTTGCAGAGATGATATCTCCTGCCGAAACAAGGTGGGGGACATAATAGACGCGCGGATAACGCATCTTGAGTCCTTCGGAGCATTTTGCGATATCGGTTGTGGGAACATAGCTCTTTTGCCGATAGATTCAATCTCTGTTTCCCGAATTTCTCATCCAAGAGATAGATTTAGGGTTGGGGATGATATAAAGGTTATCATAAAAAATATTGCTCCGGACGGAAAAATAACTCTATCCCATAAAGAACTTCTTGGAACTTGGAAAGAAAATGCCGCGTTGTTTTCTTCAGGACAGACGGTAAACGGAATAGTAAGAAGTGTTGAGGATTACGGTATTTTCGTTGAGCTTTCACCCAATCTCGCAGGTCTTGCCGAGCCGAGACCAGGCGCATTTATAGGCCAGCAGGCAAGCGTTTATATAAAAAGTGTTATTCCTGAAAAAATGAAGATTAAACTAATTATTATTGACAGCTTTGACTCGGTTTATACTCCTGAAATAAAATATTTTTATAATGAAGGTCATATTGACCGTTGGGATTACTCACCAGAGGAATGCTCGAAAAAGGTGTTTACCGAATTCGTTGAATAGCTGTTACTTTTCGCTGTTTGCTAAATCGGCAAGGGAGATGCTGTTAAAATAATCATTTGCCATACTGTGAAACTCATTCCACATCGGCAAAGTTTTACAGTCTTTTGCGCGCGGACATTCCTCTGCTCCGCACTCAAGGCAGGCTACAGGAGCAAGACTTCCTTCGGTTAGCTGAAGTATTTCGCCTGCGCTTATATCTTTTGGGTCTTTAGAAAGGCGGTATCCGCCGCCCTTGCCGTGAACACCCTGAACAAGGCCGCCTTTGTTTAAGAGCGGCATTATTCTTTCAATGTATTTCAGTGAAAGCCCTTGCCTTGCGGCAACATCCTTCATGGGAATGTAGCTTTCACTGTATCCTTGTGCTAAATCAATCATAACGCGAAGAGCGTATCTTCCTTTTGTTGAAACAAGCATTTTTATACCTCTTTTTAAATTAATATAAATAAATTAACTAAAAGTTTATTCGCAGCAATGTTCACAGCTTTCGCAATCAGGAAACAGGGAACGGTCGTATTCAATTCCGTTTTTCTCATAATAGTTCTGCAAAGCCTTCTTTATAGCCTCCTCTGCAAGAACAGAGCAGTGAAGCTTGTGCGCGGGAAGACCGTCAAGCGCTTCTGCTACAGCCTTGTTGGTAAGCTTAAGCGCATCGGAGACAGGCTTTCCCTTAATAAGCTCGGTTGCCATTGAGCTTGAAGCTATTGCACTGCCGCAACCAAAGGTTTCAAATTTAACATCGGTAATAATATCGTTATCTATCTTAAGATAGATTTTCATAATATCTCCGCATTTGGCATTACCTACCTCGCCGACACCGTCCGCGTTTTCGATAACACCTACATTTCTCGGATTGCGGAAATGCTCCATTACTTTTTCACTGTATAATGCCATCAATATCCCTCTTTTATAATAAATTCTTTTTTGCCTGACTCTAAATCGCGCCACACCGGAGATATACTCCGCAAATAGGAGACGACCTCTGTAACTACTTTAACAGTATAGTCAATTTCTTCTTCGGTGGTTTCCTCCGAAAGGCTGAGCCTGAGAGAACCGTGAGCTATTTCATGCGGTCTGCCGAGTGCCAGCAGCACGTGGCTTGGGTCAAGAGAACCAGAGGTGCAGGCAGAGCCTGAGGAGGCACATATCCCCTTATCGTCAAGAAGCAATAAGAGGGATTCGCCCTCAATTCCCTCAAAGCAAAAATTAACATTGCCGGGGAGTCTGCTTTTTTCGTCGCCGTTTAAAATTGAATGGGGAATTTTTGAAAGTCCTGAAATCAGTTTGTTACGAAGTAGGGTTATTTTTTGTGCGTTTTCATTTAATTTTGAGCAAGCCTCTTCAAGAGCCGCCGCCATACCCATTACAGCAGGAAGATTCTCGGTTCCAGCCCTCTTTCCGCGTTCCTGTGCGCCGCCTTCAATAACAGTGTGCAGGGGTATTCCCTTGCGTGCATATAATGCACCGATACCCTTAGGTCCGTGGAATTTATGAGCGGAGAGAGAAAGCATATCAATATTTTGCTCGGTTACATTAATAGCTATATGTCCAACAGCCTGAACCGCATCGGTGTGAAAAATTACGTTTTTATTTCGGCAAACCTCACCGATTTCGCGTATAGGCTGAACAGTACCTATTTCATTGTTCGCATACATAACGGTTACAAGGCAGGTATCGGGGCGAATTGCCTCTTCAACCTGCTTTGCGGTTATAAGACCTTTTTCACCGACATCCAGCAGAGTAATAACAAATCCTTGTTTTTCTAATTTTTCAAGAGTATGCAAAACCGCGTGATGCTCAAAGGCGGTTGAAATAATATGCTTTTTTCCTTTTTTTGCACCCATTGCCGCCGCGGAAATGATTGCCTGATTATCTGCTTCGCTGCCGCCAGAGGTAAAGGTTATTTCCTTGGGTGTACAGCCTATGCAGCTTGAAATTCGCTGTCTTGCATCAAATAAAGCCTCGGCGGCTTGCTGTCCCATACTATGAAGGCTGGATGGGTTTCCGTATATTTCGCTGAAATACGGCATCATTGCTTTAAGAGCACAGTCGCTCATTTTTGTGGTTGCTGCATTGTCAAGATATATCATAATTTCTCCTTTTAAAAAACCGGAGCCCAAAGGTAAGGGCGCCGGTTTTGAAATTATTCTGCAAAAAGCGGGGTAGAAAGATATCTGTCTCCTGTATCGGGAAGTAAAACAACAATAGTCTTTCCTTCATTTTCGGGGCGTTTTGCAAGCTCAATTGCAGCATAGGCTGCCGCACCTGAGGAAATACCTACCAAAACACCCTCTGACCTGCCTATAAGCTTGCCGGTTTCAAAGGCAGACTCATTGGATACGGGAAAAATCTCGTCGTAAATTTTTGTGTTGAGAACATCCGGTACAAAGCCGGCTCCGATACCCTGAATTTTATGCGCTCCCGCAATACCGGTGGATAAAACAGCAGAGCTTGAAGGCTCTACAGCCACAACCTTTACATCGCTCTTTTTAGACTTTAAGTATTCGCCTACACCTGTAACGGTTCCGCCTGTTCCTACTCCGGCAACGAAGATATCCACTGCGCCATCGGTATCCTCATATATTTCGGGACCTGTACTTTCTCTGTGAGCCTGAGGGTTAGCAGGGTTTACAAACTGTCCGGGGATAAAGCTATCCGGAATTTCTTTTGCAAGCTCCTCTGCTTTTGCAATAGCGCCTTTCATACCCTTCGCGCCTTCTGTGAGAACTAATTCTGCCCCGTATGCCTTCATAAGCTGTCTTCTCTCAATAGACATTGTTTCCGGCATTACGATTATTATTCTATAGCCTCTTGCAGCAGCAACTGCCGCAAGACCTATTCCTGTGTTACCCGAAGTCGGCTCGATAATAACCGAGCCTTTTTTCAGCTTTCCGCTTTTCTCTGCCTCGTCAAGCATTGCCTTAGCAATTCTATCCTTAACAGAACCGGCGGGATTAAAATATTCCAGTTTTGCAAGAATTCTTGCTTTTAAGCCGTACTTTTTCTCTATGTTGCTAAGCTCCAAGATAGGAGTTTTTCCGATAAGTTTATCTGCTGAAGTATAAATATTAGCCATATTAATTCTCCTTTACCGCATTAAAGCCGTTTTGCAAGTCAGCAATTATATCGTCAATATGCTCTGTTCCGATTGAAAGACGGATAGTGTTTGACTTAATGCCCTGCTCTAAAAGCTCTTCCTCTGTTAACTGGCTGTGGGTTGTGGTTGCAGGGTGAATAACAAGACTCTTAACATCTGCAACATTGGCAAGCAGAGAGAAAATCTTGAGATTATCAATAAACTTGTGGGCTTCCTTTTCGCCGCCCTTGATTTCAAAGGTAAATATTGAGCCGCCGCCGTTGGGGAAGTATTTATTGTAAAGTGCATTGTCGGGGTGGTCGGGCAAGCTCGGATGGTTTACCTTTTCAACCTGCGGATGGTTGCTTAAAAATTCTATAACCTTCTTTGTGTTTTCCGCGTGTCTTTCAACTCTTAAAGAAAGTGTCTCGGTTCCCTGTAAGAGAAGGAATGCCGCAAAGGGTGAAATTGTTGCTCCTGTATCGCGAAGAAGAATAGCACGGATATAGGTAACAAATGCTGCAGGACCTACTGCCTTTGTAAAGGAAACACCGTGATAGCTCGGGTTAGGAGCAGAAATCGCCGGATAGTTGCCCGATGCCTCCCAGTCAAATTTTCCTGAATCCACGATAACACCGCCAAGTGTAGTTCCGTGTCCGCCGATAAACTTAGTTGCGGAATGAACTACAATGTCTGCTCCGTGCTCTATGGGACGGATAAGATAGGGTGTTGCAAAGGTACTGTCAACAACGAGAGGAAGTCCGTGCTTGTGAGCTAAAGCCGCTAAAGCGTCTATATCCGGAATATCACTGTTGGGGTTTCCAAGGGTCTCAATGTAAATCGCACGGGTGTTATCCTGAATGGCATTTTCAACCTCAGCAAGATTATGAATATCAACGAAGGTTGCGGTTATACCAAAATTCGGCAGAGTGTGAGCTAAAAGATTGTAGCTTCCGCCGTAAATGGTTTTCTGGGAAACGATATGACCGCCGTTTTGAGCAAGAGCCTGTATGGTATAGCTTATAGCTGCGGCACCTGAAGCAAGCGCCAAAGCGGCAACACCGCCTTCAAGTGCGGCTATTCTTTCTTCAAAAACACCTTGTGTGGAGTTGGTAAGTCTGCCGTAAATGTTGCCTGCATCTGCAAGACCGAAACGAGCAGCAGCATGAGCGCAATCGTGAAAAACATAGGAGGTTGTGGCATAAATCGGAACAGCTCTCGCATCTGTTGCGGGGTCAGCCTGTTCCTGACCAACGTGTAATTGTAAAGTTTCAAATTTATATTCTGACATTGTATTTATTTCCTTTCGTAACAAATGTAATTTTTATATAATAATATTTTAATTATAAGAAAAAATTCACATTCGCCCGAAACGGAAATTTGCGCGAACTAATTTTTCAAAACGGTTTTCCACAATGCGCACTCCTTTTTAATTACATACCTATTTGGTAGGTTAATGGTATTATATACCTTTTTTTTTGCATTGTCAATAGCTAAATTAAATTTTTTAGAAAAATAACAGCGGGATATAATATAATAGGAGGAGAAAAGATGGATATAATTAAAAAGGTGGCGGCGGCAAACGGTGTTTCCGCAGAAGAAGTTTCAAAAGAAATATCAAAAGCAATAGACTTAGCGTTTAAAAATGCCGGCGGTAAAGAAAAAATAAATTTAGAAGAAATTCCCTGTGACGGTGATAAACCTACGCCAGAGGAGCTTATAGCGTATATTATAAATAGGATTAATGAAATATAATACAACGGAGATAGCTTCTTTACGAAGTATCTCCGTTGTGGCATTTTATTTAGCTTCGCTCTCCGCGGCTTCTCGTTTTGCTTTTTCTTCGGGAGAGTAGAAGTTTTTCTCAAAAATAAAATCGTAGATGTCAGCCTTTGCCTCGTCAAGGTCGTATATGTAATACCATACTCCGCCGCGAATTCCGCCGGAGGAGGCGAAGTTATCATTGGGAATACTAAGCTGCTCAATTTCGGGAGAGCGGAGCACCGCCCAAAGCCCTAAAGAAATAATGTCATTAGTTTTTAGAGAGGTTTCACATTCCTCTAAAATCATTCCTGCAAGCTTGGGCAATTTTAAAGGATTCATTTTCTTAACCTGCGCAAACATAGACATAAGAACCTCTTTTTGCCTGTTTCCGCGTTCGATATCACTGTCGGTATGGCGGATTCTGGCATAGGAAACAGCCTGTCCGCCGTCAAGCAGCTGAACACCTGCCGCAGCAACCGGCTCGCAGGGAACGCCGATATGGTCAAGCCAAGGAATGATGTTGGTATTCATTTCAACCCGCTCTTCCTCGCTTACATCTACCGTAACTCCGCCCACATAGTCTATTATCCTTGCAAATTCAAAAAAGTTTACTGTTAAATAATCGGTTATTTCAAGGTCAAAATTCTGATTAAGAGTTTTAACTGCAAGCTGACTTTTTCCATAGGCATAAGCGTGGGTTAGCTTGTCCTTGCCGTGTCCGTCAATATCCACATAGCTGTCTCTTGCTATGGAGGTCATTTTTATTTTATTATTCTTTTTATCAACGGTTACTACCACTATTGCGTCACTTCTGCCTGTATCGGTATCCTCCTGAGCGTCAATCCCTAAAAGCGCAATATTTTTAACCGAGGAGTAATCGTCCGTAGAAATGCCTAAATCTGTTTCATCAAGCTCGGTTTTGGTCACCTTGTCAATAAGCTTGTAGCCGTAAATATAAAATCCGCCGCAGAAAAGTATCACGCATACAAGCATAACCGCAACAATCTTGGCGAAAATATGCTTTTTCTTCTTCTTTTTCTTTTTCGGGCTTTTTTTGTTGCTCGAATAGATATCCTGCGGAGAATTTGAATATATATTATTGTCTCTGCTGCTAAAGGAATTCATATCTATAACATCATAGTCATCATCTTTGTAATTCATTGGTCTGCCTCCCTGGAAAAAGGTACATACATTATATAATATATAAGCTTAAAAGTAAAGAAACGAAACAAAAAAATTAAGAAAGAGTTAATCGTCCTTTTTTACCGTCCTTGCGGTTTTAAGGCTGTCCCTGCCGAATTTTTTCTTTACAGCCCACACCGAATCGTCTATTTTTTCCTGTTTCTCGTCAGATTCAAGCACGCCGAAGAAATCCTGCTGAATGGCGATATCTCCGTCCTTGAGGTTTATGGCTCGCAATCCTACAGAGCGTAAAGGCTGGTCCAAGAAAACATTTTTATCAAAAAGCTCCATACCTTTTTTGACTAAAAGGGTGGGAGAATTCGTCGGATGCTCAAGCGCTTGGCTGAATTCACGCACATTAAGCGCGGAGTTTCTTATATGAACCTGCACTCCTCCGGCTAATAGGCTGTATTTTCGAAGAGTGTCAGAAATATCCTCTGCAAGCTCTGTAAAGGTCTCTAAAACCTCGTCTCGGGATGTGAAATCCTTGGCTCTTGTAACCGAGCGCCCCACACTTTTCGGAATATATATATCATTTTGGTGAGCTACGGGAGAATCGTCCAGCCCCAAAGCATATTTTTTTAACTGCTCGCCGTTTTTGCCGAGAAGATGCTTTAGCGTGCCGTCACTGCAAGCGGCGAGGTCGCCTATTGTAAATATTCCGCAGTCTGCAAGCCTCTCGCAGGTGCGTTTTCCGGCAAAAAGCAGGTCTGAAACCGGCAAGGGCCATACCTTATCCTTGAAATTTTCCTTTGAGATAACCGTAACTGCGTCCGGCTTTTTCATATCTGAGCCTAATTTTGCAAAAGCCTTGTTAAAGCTCACTCCTACCGAAACCGTAATTCCAAGCTGAGCCTTTATTTCCTTGCGTATGCTGTGGGCGATAGTCTCGCCGTCGCCAAAGAGCAGGCGGCTTCCTGTGACATCAAGCCAGCATTCGTCTATACCGAAGGGCTCTATCATATCAGTGTATTTACTGTAGATGTTATAAGCGGCGGCAGAATATTCACGGTATTTTTCGTAGTCCGGTTTCAGCAGAACTAAATCGGGACATTTTGCCTTTGCTTCGAAAATCGCCTCGGCGGTTTTAACACCGTAGGATTTTGCAAGCTCATTTTTAGCTAAAATAATGCCGTGCCGTTCCTCCTTGTCTCCGCAAACAGCAACCGGCAAGCTGTAAAGAGAGGGGTGTGAAAGCAGCGAGACAGATGCGAAAAAATTATTAAGGTCACAGTGAAGAATAACTCTGTCAGCCATTTTCGTTCCTCCTATTATATAATGTATATATTATAATACATACTTATAATAAAGTAAAGCGCGGTTGTTTACATAATCTATATATTTGGATTGTTTTTAAAAAAAATACAATATATAGACCATCTCAAAAAAAGTTATATTTTTTTCAAAAAAATGCTTGCTTTTAGACTTAATGTATGTTATTATACCAAGGTACGCTGCGAAATTGCGGCGTGAAACATGCGTTGATGCAGGAGGTGGCCCACCGTGAGTGGGGAAATTTCTGCGGAGTATGTCCGATTTTAAACCGGGCGAAAGAACATGCAGCACACATTGAACTTGCGACCTTGTGTGCAACGGCGGCAGCAGTGCCGCTGTCCGGAATTTGCTGTGACCCCAGCTGATTACCGGTTTTTATATTGCACCGGGAAGAAAAACCCGGCGCGGTGTAAGTTTTGCCCGCCAACTATTTAAGGAGGCGAATTTCACATGGCAGTGAAAGAAAAAATCCGAATTCGAGTAAAAGGTTACGATCATGCGCTTGTAGACCAGTCTGCAGAGAAAATTGTAGAAACCGCTAAACGTACAGGTGCAAGGGTATCCGGTCCCGTACCGCTCCCCACAGAAAAGGAAATCGTAACAATCCTCCGCGCTGTTCATAAGTATAAGGACAGCCGTGAGCAGTTCGAAATGAGGACACACAAAAGGCTTATCGACATTATCAGACCTTCCAACAAAACTGTTGAATCTCTGACAAGTCTTGAGCTTCCCGCCGGTGTAGAAATCGAAATCAAGCTTTAATTGATATCGGTTTAACGGTGTGGTCATGTTGGTGAAAGCCAACCAATAACCAATAGGAGGAAAAAAAATGCAAAAAGGTATCGTTGGCAAGAAGCTCGGTATGACCCAGCTTTTTGATGCAAACGGAAACGTTGTTCCGGTTACCGTGATTGAAGCAGGTCCCTGCGTTATATCACAGAAGAAAACAATCGAGAACGACGGCTACGAAGCAGTTCAGATCGGCTACGGCGATATGAAGGCTTCTAAGGTAAATAAGCCCGCCAAGGGCCACTTTGCCAAGGGCGACGTTGCTCCTAAAAAGGTACTCAGAGAGTTCCGTTTTGAGGACATCAGCGCTATGAACGTCGGCGACATTATTAAGGCTGACGTTTTTGCCGAGGGTGACTCGGTAGATGTAAGAGGAACTTCTAAAGGTAAGGGATATGCCGGCACAATTAAGCGCTGGAACTTCGCTCGCCTTAAGGAATCCCACGGTACAGGTCCTGTACACCGTCACGGCGGCTCTTTGGGCGCATGCTCAAGCCCCTCTCGTGTATTTAAGGGCAAGAAAATGGCTGGACATCTCGGTAATGAGCGCGTAACCGTTCAGAACCTGAGTGTAGTTAAGGTTGACGCTGAGAAGAACATCATCGCAGTTAAGGGTGCCGTTCCCGGCCCCAAGGGCGGAATCGTTGTTCTGTTTGACAGCGTTAAAGCTTAAGGGAAGGAGTGTTTTGAATTATGCCTAATGTATCAGTAGTCGATATGGCTGGTAAGAAGGTTGGAAAAATCGATCTTAGCGACGCTGTATTCGGAATTGAGCCTAACGCTGTTGTTATGCACATGGCTGTTGTTAACTTCCTCGCTAATCAGCGTCAGGGTACACAATCCACTCTTACCCGTACAGAGGTTTCGGGCGGCGGCAAAAAGCCTTGGCGCCAGAAGGGAACCGGTCACGCAAGACAGGGTTCAACAAGAGCTCCCCAGTGGAGACACGGCGGTATCGTTCACGCACCGAAGCCGAGAGATTATTCTTATTCTCTCAATAAAAAGGTTCGTCAGCTGGCTCTCAAGTCTGCTTTATCCGATAAGGTTCTTACAAACAACCTCATCGTGCTTGACGAGTTAAAGCTCGAAGCTTACAAAACAAAGACAGTTGTTGATTGCTTAAAGGCTATCGGCGCTGCTAAGAAGACACTTATCGTTCTTGAGGACAATAACGCTTTCGCTGTTAAGAGCATTGCGAATATTGCAGGCACTAAGGCCGCTCAGGTTAACACGGTAAACACCTACGACATCATCAATGCAGATACACTTGTTATTGTTAAGGGTGCCGTAGCAAAACTTGAGGAGGTGTACGCATAATGAAAGCCCCACAGGATATCATTATTGCTCCGGTAATTACCGAAAAGAGTATGTCCGGCATTGCGGACAAGAAATACACCTTTAAAGTCGCAAAGGACGCTAACAAAATTGAGATTGCAAACGCAGTTGAGAAGCTTTTCAAGGTTGATGTTGCTAAGGTTAACACAATCAGCGTTCGCGGTCAGGAAAGAAGAATGGGCCGTTACAGCGGTTACACAGCTTCCTGGAAGAAGGCTATCGTAACACTTAAGGCTGATTCCAAGACCATTGAGTTCTTTGACGGACTTCTCTTATTTAGAGACAAGGTTTTCTTTGGAAATCAAAAAAGATTTCCGGTGATGTATGAAGCTTGAAAAAAGCTTCGCTAAGCCAAAATAGGAGAGTGAAACAAATGGCTATTAAACATTACAAGCCGACTACTAACGGACGCCGTAATATGACAACCATGGATTACTCCGAACTGTCAAAGGTGGCTCCCGAAAGAAGTTTGCTTGAGCCTATCAAAAAGAATGCCGGACGCAACAGCTACGGCAGAATCACCGTTCGCCACAGAGGCGGCGGAAACCGCAGAAAATACAGAGTAATCGATTTCAAGAGAAACCGTTTCGGAATCCCCGCAACAGTTAAAACTCTTGAATACGATCCCAACCGCTCAGCCTTTATCGCACTCATAGAGTACGAGGATGGCGTTAAGAGCTACATCATCGCTCCTCAGGATCTTAAGGTAGGCGATGTAGTAGTAAGCGGACCCGATGCCGATATTAAGCCCGGCAACGCGCTTCCGCTCACAAACATTCCGGTTGGTACATTTATTCATAACATTGAGCTTTATCCCGGCAAGGGCGCTCAGTTAGCGCGCAGTGCAGGAAATATGGCTCAGCTTATGGCTAAGGAAAACGGAATGGCGCTTTTACGTCTTCCCTCCGGTGAGCTTCGTAATGTAACCGATAAATGTATGGCAACAGTAGGTGTTGTATCCAACCCTGAGCATGCCAACGTTAATTACGGTAAAGCAGGTCGTAAGCGTCACATGGGCTGGAGACCTACCGTCCGCGGTTCTGTAATGAACCCCTGCGACCACCCCCACGGTGGTGGTGAAGGTAAGTCACCTATCGGCCGTCCCGGTCCTGTTACCCCTTGGGGTAAACCCACCCTCGGCTACAAGACACGCAAGAAGAACAAAGCCAGCGATAAGTATATCGTAAAGCGTCGTAAGTAGTCGGACGAAAGGAGATTGAATTATGGGAAGAAGCATTAAAAAGGGCCCTTATGTGCAAGAAGCACTTTACAAAAGGGTTCAGCAAATGAATGAAGCCGGTGAGAAGCGAGTTCTTAAAACCTGGAGCCGTTCATCAACCATATTCCCCGATTTCGTCGGACATACATTTGCGGTACATGACGGAAGAAAGCATGTTCCGGTATATGTAACAGAGGATATGGTAGGACACAAGCTCGGTGAATTCGCACCGACCAGAACATTTAAAGGTCACGCAGGTTCTAAGACCAGCGGTAAGTAAGCGGCTGAAAGGAGAGTAAACAATGGAAGCAAGGGCAATTCTTAAATACGCCCGTATTTCACCCCGCAAGGTGAAGATTGTTTTGGATTTGATCCGAAATCAAGATGCTGACAAAGCTATGGCTATACTCAAATTTACTCCCAAGTCTGCTTGCGAGTATGTTGAGAAGCTTTTGGCATCAGCTATGGCAAATGCTGAAAACAATCACAATATGGATGTATCAAAGCTTTATGTTGCAGAGTGTTTTGTATGCCCCGGACCTACTCTTAAGAGAATCCGTCCGAAGGATCACGGCAGAGCACACCGCATTTTAAAGAGAACAAGCCACATCACAATCGTTCTTAAAGAACGTGAAGACTAAAAAGGAGGTTAATTTATGGGCCAGAAGGTTAATCCGCACGGTTTCCGTGTAGGCGTAATTAAAAACTGGGACTCGCGTTGGTTTGCCAATGACAGCACCTTCGGTGATACATTGGTTGAGGACTATAACCTCCGTAAATACCTTAAGGAGACTTTGGCTTCTGCGGGTGTTGCAAAAATCGAAATTGAACGCGATGAAAAGCGTGTAAGATTACACATCCACTGTGCTAAGCCGGGTATGGTAATCGGCCGTAACGGCAGCGAAATTGAAAAGCTGCGTGTTAACTGCCAGAACAAGCTCGGTAAGCCGGTAGTTATCAACATTGTCGAGATCAAGAATCCCGACGCGAACGCTCAGCTCGTTGCAGAGAATATTGCAACTCAGCTTGAAAAGCGTATTTCCTTCCGCCGTGCTATGAAGCTCGCTATCGGCAGAGCAATGAGACTCGGCGTTAAGGGTATCAAAACTCAGGTTTCAGGCCGTCTCGGCGGAGCTGAAATCGCAAGAAGCGAAAAGTATCACGAGGGAACTATCCCGCTCCAGACCTTAAGAGCTGATATCGACTACGGCTTTGCCGAGGCTGATACCACTTATGGTAAAATCGGTGTTAAGGTATGGATTTATAAGGGAGAAATCCTCAGCGATAACCGCAACCGTAAAAAGGAAGGGGGAGCCCGCTGATGTTAATGCCTAAAAGAGTAAAATACCGCAGAGTACATCGCGGAAGACTCACTGGTACCGCTTCACGCGGAAACACTGTAACACACGGTCAGTTCGGTCTCCAGGCTATGGAGCCTGCATGGATTACCTCTAATCAGATAGAGGCAGCCCGTATTGCTATGACCCGTTACATCAAGCGTGGCGGACAGGTTTGGATTAAGATTTTCCCGGATAAGCCGATCACCGAAAAGCCGGCTGAAACCCGAATGGGTTCCGGTAAAGGTTCTCCGGAGTATTGGGTAGCTGTAGTTAAGCCCGGCCGTGTAATGTTTGAAATCGGCGGCGTTAGCGAGGAGTTGGCTCGTGAGGCTATGCGTCTCGCAGCAAACAAGCTTCCCATCAAATGTAAGTTTATAGCTAAGGAAATGGGTGGTGAGCAGTAATGAAAGCAAAGGAAATCAGAGAAAACACTTTACCTGAGCTCAACGAGCAGTTGGCAAAGCTGAAAGAAGAATTATTCAACCTGCGTTTCCAACTCGCCATTAACCAGCTCGAAAACCCCATGCGTATAGCCGCTGTTAAGAAGGATATCGCCCGCGTTAAGACAATTATCCGCGAGACCGAGATCAAAAACAGCGCTAACGCGTAAAAGTTGGGAGGTAAAGCCAAATGGAAAGAAACCTTCGTAAAACCAGAGTGGGTAAGGTTGTAAGCGATAAGATGGATAAAACCGTTGTTGTTGCTATTGAGGACAATGTTAAGCATCCGCTCTATAAGAAGATTATTAAAAACACAATAAGACTTAAGGCTCACGATGAAAACAACGCTTGCGGCGTTGGCGATAGAGTTCTTATCATGGAAACAAGACCGCTTTCCAAGGATAAGAGATGGCGTGTAGCTGAAATAATCGAAAAAGCTAAGTAGTCTTACAAGGAGGAAACCACTGTGATACAACAACAGAGTTACCTCAAGGTTGCTGACAATACCGGTGCAAAAGAAATTATGTGCATCCGCGTTCTTGGAGGCTCCAAAAGGAGGTATGCCAACATCGGCGATGTCATCGTTGCTTCTGTTAAGAAGGCCACCCCCGGCGGCACAGTTAAGAAGGGCGATGTTGTAAAGGCAGTTGTAGTTCGTTCTGCAAAGGGCCTTCGCCGTAGTGACGGCACATACATCAGATTTGACGAAAATGCGGCTGTTATCATCCGTGATGACAAGAACCCCAGAGGTACCCGTATTTTTGGGCCTGTAGCCCGTGAGCTGCGCGACAAGGAATATACAAAAATCCTGTCTCTCGCTCCGGAAGTACTTTAATGGGAGGTAGAAAAAAATGAATAAGCTTCACATTAAAACAGGCGATACCGTAATCCTTCTCACAGGAGATAAAGAGGACCGCAAGAAGACCGGTAAGGTTCTTGAGGTTAGCCCCAAAGAGGGTAAGGTAATCGTTGAGGGTATAAATAAGGTTAAGAAGCATGTAAAGCCCCGTAAGGCAGGCGATCCCTCGGGAATTATTGAGACCGAGAGTGCTATCTATGCTTCAAAGGTACAGGTTGTATGCCCTAAATGCAACAAGCCGACCAGAGTAGGCGTTAAGGTTTATGAGGACGGCAAGAAAGACCGCATGTGCAAAAAGTGCGGCGAAACTTTTTAAGAGTAAGGAGGACATGACATGTCAACACTTGGGAACGAATATAAGAATTCCGTCGCTCCTGCACTGATGACAAAGTTTGGTTACAAGAGCGTCATGCAGATTCCGAAGCTCGAAAAGGTTGTAATCAATGTAGGCGCAGGCGAAGCTAAGGATAACTCCAAGGTAATCGACGCTATCATCAGGGACTTAGGTTTAATAACAGGCCAGAAGGCTGTTCCCTGTAAGGCTAAGAAGTCGGTTGCAAACTTTAAGCTTCGTGAGGGAATGCCCATCGGTGCTAAGGTTACTCTCAGAGGAGAGCGTATGTATGAGTTCGTTGAGAGACTTTTCAACGCAGCACTTCCGAGAGTAAGAGACTTCAGAGGTATCAACCCCAACGCTTTTGACGGCCGCGGCAACTACGCTATGGGCGTTAAGGAGCAGTTGATATTCCCTGAAATCGAATATGATAAGATTGATAAGGTTCGCGGCATGGATATTATCTTTGTCACAACCGCTAAAACAGATGAAGAGGCTCGTGAGTTATTAACTCTTATGGGCGCTCCGTTTGCGAAGTAAGGAGAAGGAACTATGGCTAAAACATCTATGAAAATAAAACAGGCTCGTCCTGCAAAATTTTCAACAAGACAGTATAACAGATGCAAAATCTGTGGCCGCCCGCACGCTTATCTTCGCAAGTACGGCATCTGCCGTATATGCTTCAGAGAGCTTGCCTACAAGGGCGAGATCCCCGGAGTGAAGAAGGCCAGCTGGTAAGGCGCATACGCAAAGGAGGTTGACGGCATGCAAATCACCGATACAATAGCTGATATGCTTACGAGAATCCGTAATGCTTCTTCAGCAAAACATGATTCGGTAGATGTACCGGCGTCAAATGTAAAGAAGGCAATTGCCCAGATTTTGCTTGACGAAGGTTATATCAATAGCTTCTCCGTCGAGGAAGACGGAAAGCAGGGCATAATTCATATCACATTGAAATATGGTCCCAATAAGTCGCAGGTTATCACCGGCATTCGCAGAGTATCAAAGCCGGGTCTGCGTATTTACACAAATGTTGAGGATATGCCGAGGGTTATGAAAGGCCTCGGAATAGCTATCCTTTCCACCTCTAAGGGAATAATGACAGACAAGCAGGCTCGCAAGGCCAATATTGGCGGCGAAGTTCTCGCATTTGTTTGGTAAGGAGGTGCACCTAAATGTCAAGAATAGGAAGAAAACCTATCACAATTCCTGCCGGTGTAGAGGTTAAAGTTAACGGCTCTGAGGTTTCCGTTAAGGGACCCAAGGGTGAGCTTAAGAACACCTTTAACCCTGAAATCGCTATCGCTGTTGAGGGCAGCGAGGTAATCGTTACCCGCCCTTCAGACGATAAGACACACCGTTCACTGCATGGACTTACACGCACACTCATTGCTAATATGGTTGAAGGTGTTACAAACGGCTTTACCAAGGAGCTTGAGGTTAACGGTGTTGGTTACCGTGCTCAGAAGCAGGGTAAAAATCTTGTAATGAACCTGGGCTTCTCTCATCAGGTTATCGTTGAAGAGATTCCGGGTATCACAATCGAAGTACCGTCCCCTAACAAGGTAATAGTAAGCGGTGCTGATAAGCAGATGGTGGGCCAGTTTGCGGCTGAGATTCGCGAGAAGCGTCCTCCCGAGCCTTATAAGGGCAAGGGCATTAAGTACGCTGACGAGCATATCCGCCGTAAGGAAGGTAAAGCCGCCAAGGGTGCTAAGAAATAATAAAGGAGTGTACAAACGATGGTTACAAAACCGAACAGCAATCAAGCAAGACTTAAGCGCCATGCTCGCGTTCGTTCTAAGATCAGCGGCACGGCTGCAAGACCCCGCCTTGATGTATTCCGCTCCAATAAGAACATTACCGCCCAGCTTATCGATGATGTAAACGGCGTAACACTCGCTGCTGCCGCGTCCAATGAAAAGGACTTCGGAATTTCCGGCGGCAACAAGGAGGGTGCCCGCAAGGTTGGACAGTTAATTGCTGAGCGTGCTGCTGAAAAGGGTATCACCGAGGTTGTATTTGACCGCGGCGGATACATTTATCACGGCCGTATCAAGGAGCTTGCAGAAGGTGCCCGCGAGGGCGGCCTCAAGTTCTGAGAAGGAGGAATACTTTTTGGCTACAAATATTGATGCATCAACATTAGATTTAAAAGAGCGTGTAGTTTCCATCAACCGTGTTTCCAAGACCGTTAAGGGCGGACGCGTTATGAAGTTCGCAGCTTTGGTTGTAGTTGGAGACGGCAACGGTATCGTTGGCTACGGTCTCGGTAAAGCCGGAGAAGTTCCGGACGCTATCCGCAAGGGTATCGAGGATGCAAAGAAGAACCTTATCAAGGTTTCTCTCAAGGGTACAACAATCCCCCACGAAATCATCGGCGAATTCGGCGCAGGCCGTGTTCTGCTTAAGCCTGCTTCACAGGGTACCGGCGTTATTGCCGGCGGTGCAGTTCGTGCGGTTGTTGAAACTGCAGGAATATCTGATATTCGTGCTAAGGCTTTGCGTTCAAACAATCCCTGCAATGTAGTTCGCGCAACAGTAGCAGGTCTCGCAGCACTTCGCAGTGCTGAGGAGGTTGCAGCGGTTCGCGGAAAATCCGTTAAGGAAATTGTAGGTTAAGGAGGAGCAGCATTATGGCAACAAAGAAAAAGGCTGCCGGCCTTAAGGTAAAGCTCGTAAAGAGCGTAATCGGCTCCAACAAGAGCCAGATAGCAACCGTTGAAGCTCTCGGTCTGCACAAGGTTGGCGATGTTAAAATTCAGCCCGACAATGCACAGACAAGAGGCAAAATCAACAAGGTAAGTCACCTCGTTAAGATTATCGAGGGTTAATCAATCCCAGAATAAGCCGTTTTGAGTAACGGTAAGGCGGTTTAACCGCGAATTAAGCAAGGAGGTGCAAACTATGAAATTACATGAATTATCTCCGGCTTTCGGCTCCACCAAGGAGGCAAAGCGTATAGGCAGAGGTCATGGCTCCGGCAACGGAAAAACTGCCGGAAAGGGTCATAAGGGTCAGAAAGCCCGTGCAGGTCACGGAATGAGACCCGGCTTTGAAGGCGGTCAGATGCCGTTGCAGAGACGCGTCCCGAAGCGTGGCTTTAACAATATATTTGCCGAGGAGTGGATTGCAATCAATGTTTCCGCTTTAGAAGCTTTTGAAGATGGAACTGTTGTTGACGCTGCCGCTCTTAAAGATAAGGGAATAATCAAAAAGGCTGATCTTCCGGTTAAGGTTCTTGCTAACGGAAAGCTCACAAAGAAGCTTACTGTTAAGCTTAATGCCTTCTCCGCAGCTGCCGCTGAGAAAATTAACTCAGTTGGCGGAAAGGCTGAGGTGATCTAATGTTAGAGACACTCCGAAATGCCTGGAAGGTAAAGGAAATCCGTAACAAGATTCTTTTCACCATTTTTATAGTCTTTATTTTCCGTATCGGCTCTGTAATTCCTGTTCCCTATGTTGATGTAGCGGCTTTAAAGTCTGCTACTGATTCGGGAGCAACAAACGAATTCTTTAGCTATTTATCTATACTGACCGGAGGCGGTCTTGAGTACGGTGCGATTTTCGCTATGTCGGTTACCCCGTACATCAACTCTTCAATTATTGTTCAGCTGCTTTGCGTTGCTATCCCTGCTCTTGAGAGACTCTCAAAAGAGGGCGAAGAGGGACAGAAGAAGTTAGCTCAGATTACCCGTTATGCAACCGTTATTCTCGGATTACTGCAGGGTACTGCCTACTTCATTTACCTTAAAAACAGCAACTATTTAAGCGTAAGCGGCGGTGCGGCTGTATTTGCAGGCTTTGTTATTGTTCTTGCCTTTACGGCAGGTTCAGCGCTTGTAATGTGGCTTGGAGAGCAGATAGATGTAAAGGGTATCGGAAACGGTATTTCAATGCTGCTTTTCGCAGGTATTATTTCACGCGGACCTCAGGCTCTGAACACTCTCATTTCTTACTGGAAGCTTGACAGACAGATTGCAGTTGTAGGAATAGTTGTTCTTTTCCTGTTGATTATCGGCTTTATTGTATGGATGACCGCAGCAGAGCGCCGCGTTCCGGTACAGTATGCTAAGCGTGTAGTCGGAAATAAGATGTATGGCGGACAGAACACACATATTCCGATTAAGGTTAATATGTCAGGTGTTATGCCTATAATCTTCGCATCATCTATCCTTATGCTTCCGACAATGATTCTTTCCTTTATGAAGGATACAGAGTCATCTATGTATAAGGCGTTGTCACTTTTCAGTGTACAAGGAATATTCTACGCAGTGGTTTACTTCCTTCTCATCATTGGATTTGCATATTTCTATGCAACTATTCAGTTCAATCCCGTTGAGATGGCTAATAACCTGCGTAAAAACGGCGGAGCTGTTCCGGGTATACGTCCCGGCAAGCCCACCTCGGATTTTATTTCTAAGATTTTGTCAAGAATAACATTATTGGGAGCTTTATTCCTCAGCGTTATCGCAATACTGCCTATAATTATAGGCTCAGTAGGCGGAATAAACATCTCCCTCGGCGGTACATCTGTATTGATTATGGTCGGTGTTGCGCTTGATACAGTCCGTAATCTCGAGTCTCAGATGATGATGCGTCATTACAAGGGATTCCTTGATTAATTAGAAGGAGTATTGGAATGAAACTGATACTTTTAGGAGCACCTGGTGCTGGAAAGGGCACTCAGGCAGAAATAATTTCCGAAAAATATAACATTCCCACCATTTCAACCGGCAACATTATCCGTGCTGCACTTAAAAACGGTACTGAAATGGGTCTAAAAGCTAAATCCTATATCGACGCGGGAAATCTTGTTCCGGACGAGGTTGTAATCGGTATAATAAAGGAACGCCTTGCCGAGAGTGACTGTGCAAACGGCTTCATTCTTGACGGCTTCCCCCGTACTATTCCACAGGCTAAAGCTCTTGACGATATGGGCTTCGGTATCGACAATGCCCTCTCCATTGAGGTTGCGGACAGCGAGATCGTAAAGCGTATGTCAGGAAGAAGAGTCTGCGAGAAGTGCGGCGCCAGCTATCACACCGAGTATAAAAAACCGGCTGTTGAGGGCGAATGCAATCTCTGCGGCGGTAAGCTTGTAATCCGTAAGGATGATGAGCCTGAAACCGTTATGAACAGACTTAACGTGTATCATGAGCAGACCGAACCCTTGAAGGATTACTACAAGGCTTGCGGAAAGCTTTTGACAGTCGAGGGGCAGGATAAGGTTGAGGATACAACCGCTCTTGTTCTGGCTGCGTTGGAGAATTAGCTATGATAGTGCTTAAAACCGGTCGCGAGCTGAAAATAATGAGAGAGGCTTGCAGAATATCGGCAGGAGCATTACAATTGGTAGGCAAGGCGGTTGAGCCGGGTGTTACTACCGCCCAGCTTGATAAGATAGCCGAGGATTATATTTTGAGTCAGGGCGCAGTTCCTAACTTCAAGAATTATGAAGGCTATCCTGCCACCGCCTGTATATCTATAAACAACGAGGTAATTCACGGCATACCCAGTGAAAAGCGTGTTATCAAACAGGGCGATATAGTCAGTGTTGACTTGGGCGCCAAGTTTGAGGGCTATCACGGAGATAACGCCGCCACTTTCGCCTGCGGAGAGGTGTCCGCAGAAGCGAAGCGGCTGATGGATACGACCCGCGAAAGCCTTTATGAAGGCATTAATGCGGCTCGTGCCGGCGGCAGAATCGGTGATATAAGCCATGCTGTTCAGGAATATGTTGAGGCAAGGGGATATTCCGTTGTGAGACAGTTTGTCGGTCACGGAGTAGGAACATCCTTGCACGAAGCCCCCGAGGTTCCGAATTTCGGAACAGCGGGCAGAGGTATCCGACTTTTGCCCGGAATGACCTTAGCCATCGAGCCGATGGTGAATCTCGGTAAACCGGGAGTAAGGGTCTTGCCGGACGGCTGGACTGTTTTAACTCAGGACGGTTCTTTATCCGCTCACTTTGAGCATACAATAGCCATAACGGCTGACGGTCCCCAGATTATGACCGTTTTATAAGAGGTGTAATATGAGGGGACGGATAGTTTGTTCAAAGGCGGGACGCGATAAAGACGATTTCGCTGTGGTTGTAGGCTCTGAGGGCAATTTTCTTCTCATTTGCGATGGGAAGCAGCGTCCCTTAGAAAGGCCAAAGCGCAAAAATATAAAGCATTTGGCATTTACAGGCACATACTTTGAGGAAGACAGTTTTAAAACCAACAAACAACTTAGAAAATCGCTTGCTATTTACAGAAATCGGGCGAAATTTGAGGAGGAAGCTTAATGTCAAAAGAGGATATGATAGAGCTTGAAGGCACCGTTGTTGAAGCAATGCCTAATGCAATGTTCAAGGTAGAAATTCAGGGTGGACACACAATTTTAGCCCATATTTCCGGAAAACTGCGTATGAATTTTATTCGCATTCTCCCTGGAGATAAGGTAACGGTTGAGATGTCCCCGTATGATCTGTCAAAGGGACGCATTACCTGGCGTTCCAAGTAAACAGCGAAAATTTAAGGAGGTATAATCCAAATGAAAGTCAGACCTTCTGTTAAAAAGATTTGCGAAAAATGCAAAATCATCAAGCGCAAGGGAAAAGTAATGGTTATCTGTGAAAACCCCAAGCACAAACAGCGTCAGGGTTAATTTGCGCTAGTATTAAATAATGGAGGTGCTTTGATAAATGGCACGTATTGCTGGTGTTGACCTTCCGAACGAAAAAAGAGTTGAAATAGGACTCACATATATCTTCGGAATCGGTCTTACAACATCTAAAAAAATCCTTGCAGACACAGGTATCAATCCCGATACCCGCGTTAAGGACTTAACTGAAGATGATATTTCAAAGCTGCGTGAATACATCGACCACAACCTTCAGGTTGAGGGTGACCGTCGCCGTACAATCGCATTTGATATCAAAAGACTTATCGAAATTGGAAGCTATCGCGGTTTGCGTCACCGTAAGAACCTGCCTGTAAGAGGTCAGCGTTCCAAGACTAACGCACGTACACGCAAGGGTCCGAAGAAGACCATAGCTAACAAGAAGAAATAAGTAGGAGGAAGATAATATGGCTACTGCTAAGAAGACGACTGCTACACGCCGTCGCCGTGAAAAGAAAAATATTGAGCGTGGCGCTGCCCATATCCAGTCTACCTTCAACAATACAATCGTTACTCTCACCGATACACAGGGTAATGCTCTTTCATGGGCTTCTGCCGGTGAGTTAGGATTCAGAGGCTCAAGAAAGTCTACTCCCTTTGCTGCACAGAGTGCTGCAGAGACTGCTGCCAAGGCTGCTATGGAGCACGGTCTTAAGTCTGTAGAAGTATATGTTAAAGGTCCCGGAGCTGGACGCGAGGCTGCTATTCGTGCGCTTCAGTCAGCAGGTCTTGAAGTAACCCTTATTAAGGACGTTACTCCGATTCCGCATAACGGCTGCCGTCCTCCCAAGAGAAGACGCGTATAACCGTTAAATATCAGTTGCAAAATATTTGCATTTAAAAATTATGGAGGTGTAATAGATGGCAAGATATACCGGTGCAGTTTGCAGACTTTGCCGCCGCGAGGGTCAGAAATTGTTCCTTAAGGGCGAGCGCTGCTATTCTGATAAATGCTCCGTTGGTATCAGGGGTTATGCCCCCGGTCAGCACGGACAGGGTAGAAAGAAGTCATCTGAATACGGAATGCAGCTTCGCGCTAAGCAGACTGCAAGACGTTTCTATGGAGTTCAGGAAAATCAGTTCCATCATTATTTTGAGGTTGCTGAGAGAAAGCAGGGCGTTACCGGCGATAACCTGTTAAAGATTCTCGAAAGCCGTCTTGACAATGTTGTTTACAGAGTTGGTTTCGCTTCTTCAAGAGCCGAGGCAAGACAGCTTGTTGGCCACGGTCATTTTGAAGTAAACGGCAAGCGTGTTGATATCGCATCTTATCTGCTTAAGGCAGGCGATGTAGTATCTATCTGCGAAAAGAGCCGTTCAAGCGAGAAGATTAAGGCTGTTGTTGAAGCTAACAGTGCTAAGCCCGTTCCCCAGTGGATTGATGTAGACCGCGATAAGCTTTCAGCTAAGGTTATCAATCTCCCCACAAGAGACCAAATTGAGGCTCCTGTTGAGGAACAGCTCATTGTCGAGTTCTATTCTAAGTAATAGTCGGAACTTATCTTGCGTCCTCCGCATTCGGGCGCAGGATGTACTACTCAAAATCTTATTGATGCGGAGAAACGGAGCTTTTAAATGATAGAAATTGAAAAGCCCAGAATAGAAACTGTCGAGATAGCCCCTGACGGTACCTACGGTAAATTTGTTATGGAGCCTCTTGAGAGAGGATATGCAACTACACTTGGAAACAGTATGAGAAGAGTTCTTCTTTCCATTCTTCCCGGTGTGGCTGTAACATCGGTTAAGATTGACGGTGTTGTTCATGAGTTTTCTACAATTCCCGGTGTTAAGGATGATGTTACAGAAATCATACTTAATATAAAGGGTCTTATAGCAAAGCTTCATTCGGAAACTCCCAAGAAGGTTTATATCGAGGCAGAGGGTCCGTGTGTAGTAACAGCTGATTCAATTAAGGCTGATTCAGAGGTTGAAATTCTTAACCCCGATATGTATATCGCAACTCTTGACGCGGGCGCAAAGCTTAATATGGAGATGACCCTTGATAAGGGACGCGGTTATGTTTCTGCTGAGCAGAATAAGCCTGCGCAGAATATAATCGGAGTTATTCCGGTTGACTCGATATACACACCCGTTCTGAAAGCAAACTTTACGGTAGATAATACCCGTGTCGGAAACGTAACCGATAAGGGTAAGCTTACCCTTGAGGTATGGACCGACGGTTCTATCAGAGCAAACGAAGCAGTTTCAATGTCGGCTAAAGTTCTCATAGAGCATCTTGAGCTCTTCCTCGACCTCACAGAGGGCGGTTGCGAAGGCCAGAGCATTATGGCAGAAAAGAACGACAGTGAAAAAGAAAAGGTTCTCGATTTAACCATTGATGAACTTGATTTATCTGTTCGCAGCTTCAACTGCTTGAAGCGTGCAGGCATTAATACGGTCGAAGACCTCATCAATAAGTCTGAAGAGGACATGATGAAGGTAAGGAACTTGGGCCGCAAGTCACTTGAAGAGGTTATTGCAAAGCTTGATTCGTTCGGCTTCAGCCTTAAGAGTGATGACGAATAATTCTGGTAAGGAGTGAATAGAAATGCCAGGTACCCGTAAACTCGGAAGAACCAGCGACCACAGAACCGCTATGCTCAGAGCAATGGTAACCTATCTGCTTGAAAACGGCAGAATCGAAACAACCGTTACCCGTGCCAAAGAGGTTAGATCTATGGCGGAAAAGTATATTACACTCGCTAAGGACAGCAGTCTTCACAGCAAGCGTCAGGCATTGGCGTTTATTACAAAGGAGGATGTTGTAGCAAAGCTTTACAACGAAATCGCTCCTAAGTATAAGGATGTTAACGGCGGTTACTGCCGTATAATTAAAACAGGTCCCCGCCGCGGAGACGCAGCTGAAATGGCGATCATCGAGCTTATATAAGTTAACTTAATAAGCCTTTTAGTACTCACATTGTCTTAACACGGACAATGCGTAAACCGTTTATTTGAAATAAATGGGCTGTGCTGATGATGTGTGTACTAAACAAATTTAAGTAAAAGAGGTATAACCAATAGGTTATACCTCTTTTTTTAGCCGAAAACACTTGAAAAAAGCGGATTTTGTATTATAATAGTATAGATAGTAAAATTTTAGAAAAGGCTGCTTGGGAGGCAGATTTATGTCAGATTATTTAAGTATGTCAAAAGAAGAACAGCTTGAGGAATTTAAGGCTGTAAGAGCGGAATATGAAAAGCTTAGGCTTATGCATTTATCTCTTGATATGTCGAGAGGAAAGCCCGGCTTTGATAATATGGATTTGAGCGAGGAAATGTTTGACCTTGTAGGCAATGATACAGGCTTTAAAAATATAAGCGGAATTGATTGCAGAAACTACGGCGGACTTGACGGACTTGCTGAGCTTAAAACCCTTTTCGGTGAGATTTTGGATATTTCTCCCGACCAGATAATTGTAGGGGGAAACTCCTCTCTTAATATGATGTTTGATACCATTGCTCAGGCAATGACTCACGGAATGGGCGGCGAGCCTTGGGCAAAGCAGGGAGAGATTAAATTTATCTGTCCTGCCCCCGGATATGACCGTCATTTTGCGATAACCGAGTATTTCGGCTTTAAGCTGTTAACCGTTAAAATTAATTCCGACGGACCGGATATGGACGCTGTAGAAGAGCTTGTAAAGGATCCGTCTGTTAAGGGTATTTGGTGTGTTCCTAAGTATTCAAATCCAGAGGGTGTGACCTATAGTGATGATGTTGTTCGCAGGATGGCGGCGTTAAAGCCTGCAGCAGGAGATTTCAGGATTTTCTGGGATAACGCTTATGCGGTTCACGATTTGTATGATGAGGGAGATAAGCTCCTTAATATCTACGACGAATGTGTTAAGGCAGGCAACCCTGATTTACCTCTTATTTTCACATCTACATCCAAGATAACCTTCCCAGGAGCCGGCGTTGCGGCTCAGGCGGCAAGTCCTAACAATGTGGCAATGCTTAAGGGCAGAATGAAGTATCAGACTATAGGTCCTGATAAATTAAACCAGCTCCGCCATGCGAGAATGTTTAAAACAGCTGATGATGTAAGAGCGCATATGAAGAAACACGCAGGAGTTTTAAGACCGAAATTCGAATGTGTTTTGGCTGAGCTTGAAAATGAGCTTGGGGGCAAGGGTATTGCTAAATGGACCAATCCAAAGGGCGGATACTTTATCAGCCTGAATGTGCTTCCCGGCTGTGCGAAAAGAACGGTTCAGCTTTGTGCTAATGCAGGTATGATTCTAACACCTGCCGGAGCTACCTTCCCCTACGGAAAGGACCCTGAGGATGAGAATATAAGAATTGCTCCGTCCTACCCTTCTGTTGAGGAGATCGAAAAGGCATCGAAGGTGCTTTGTGTTGCTGTAAAATATGCAGTTCTCGAAAAGCTGACCGGCTATAAAAAGAAAGCCTAATAATTATTGACTTTAACGCTTTATTTATGTATAATATATCTTATAGTGGATAAATGCCCATAGGGGCATTTATCCGTTTAGAAAGCACAAAATGGAGGATTTGCCAATGAAGTTCAAAAGAACAGGCAAGCCGGTTTTCTTTATAGTATTCTTTCTGATTCTCGCTCTTACATATACCGCGTTTTTCGGAATAGAAAACTATTACGGTGATACCCGGCAGCTTTATATTAAGGGTGCAAAGGATATTCGTTGGGGAATTGATATCCGCGGCGGTGTAGAAGCGGTTTTCTCGCCGGATAAAGAGGATGTTGATATTACAGACGAAGATATGGATTCCGCAAAAGCAATCATAGAAACAAGATTGGTTAACAACAACATTACCGACTATGAAGTTTATGTAGATTCCAGTAATAATCAAATAATAGTACGTTTCCCGTGGGCGGCAGACGAAAGCGATTTTGATGCGGCATCGGCTGTTCAGGAGTTGGGCGAGACTGCTCAGCTTGCCTTTTATAACGGAGATGATAATTCCACCGAGGCATTTATGACGGGCGAGGTTGTTAAATCGGCGACTCCTCAGTACACAGAGGATTACGGTTATGTAGTTTCTCTTGAGTTTAATGACGAGGGAGCTTCAGCCTTTGCAACTGCAACTGCAACTGCCGCTTCTCAAAACACAAACATTTCCATTTATATGGATGAGGAAAATATTTCAACTGCAGGATGCAGTCAGGCTATCACCGGAGGAAGCGCCATAATTTACGGTGACTTTACCGAGGATGAATGTAAGGACCTTGCAAATAAAATTAACGCAGGCTCATTGCCTTTTGCTCTGACAGTTGATGATAGTAAGCTTCAGATAATTTCTGCAACTCTCGGTTCAGATGCCTTAAGCGTTATGCTTATCGCCGGTTCAATCGCATTTGGAGTTATCTGTTTGCTTATGATTTTACGCTACCGTCTTAACGGTGTTATAGCGTCTATAGCTCTTCTTGGTCAGCTCGCAGGTTCTATAGCGTGTATTTCGGGATATTTTTCTGGAGTTTCAAGCTTTACCTTAACTATTCCGGGTATAGCAGGTATTATTCTTTCTATCGGTGTCGGAGTTGACTGTAACGTTATTGCCGCAGAGCGAATTCGCGATGAGTTTGCAAAGGGCAAGACGATTGACGGTGCTATTGACAGCGGTTATAAAAACAGTATAAGCGCAATTATAGACGGTAATGTTACCATAGTAATAGTAGCTCTCGTTCTTATGGGTGCGTTTGGCTCGCCGGACAGCTTTATTGCGAAGATATTCTCTCCGCTTATGTCCCTTTTCGGTTCTTCTATAACAGGTTCAATTTATTCCTTTGGCTATACTCTCCTTATCGGTGTTATCTTCAACCTTATAATGGGTGTACTTGCCTCCAAATATATGCTTAAGAGTATCTCTCAGCTGAAATTCTTAAGAAAACCTTGGCTTTACGGAGGTAAGAATAATGGCTAATTCTAAATTTGATTTTAACAAGTCCCTTATTAAAGTTCTTATTTTATATGCCGCAATTTTTATTGTTGGTATAATAATAGCCTGTGTTTTCGGAGTTAAGCTTGATATCAACTTCCGCGGCGGTACAAGACTCACCTATTCCTATTCAGGAGAGGTTGAGGAAGGCGATATAAAAGAAATAGTTAAAGAGAATGTTGAAGGAACTTTTTCTGTAAGTAAGAGTACATCTCTTGCAGGTGATACAAATACCTTTACTATCAGCCTTGCCGGAAACAAGTCTCTTTCAGCAGAAACACAGACAGCTATTACCACCGCTTTACAGGAAAAGTATGCGGATGGAAAAATCGAGATTTACGATTCAAACTCAGTAAGTCCTACTATTGCAGGAACCTTCCTTTTAAAGAGCTTTGTAGCTGTAATTTTAACTGCTATACTCGTAGTTATTTATGTAGGCATTCGCTTTAAGAAAATCGGCGGTATATCTGCTGCTCTTACGGCACTCTGCGCACTTGTTTTGGATTTACTTGTAACCTTCTTTGTATGTGTTATTTTCAGACTGCAAATAGATTCAAACTATATTGCGGTTGTTCTTACCATTCTCGGTTACTCTCTTAACGATACAATTGTTGTATATGACCGTGTTCGTGAAAACAGAAGACAGAATCCCGAAATGGTAATCGGTGATATCGTTAATATGAGCATTACCAAGGTTTTAGTAAGAAACATCGTAACAACTATAACAACCGTACTTGCTGTTATTACAATTATCGTTGTATCTGAGATTTACGGGCTTACAAGCCTTCGCACCTTCGCTATTCCTATGGCGTTTGGTCTGCTTTCAGGCTGTTTCTCCTCTGTATTTGTTGCAGGACCTCTTTGGGTTAAATGGAAAGAACATAAGGCTAACAAGGCTAAAGCATAAAATAACAGCCGACAGAAGTTTTCTTCTGTCGGCTTTGTTTTAATGAAACATTGTCTGAACACCGTCAACAAAGTCTCCCACAGCCTTAACCAGCTTTGTAGAACCTTTTGAGATATTACGATGGTCCTGAAGCATAACCTTGCCTACAGCGAGTGCTGCGGCTCCGGCAATCATTCCGGCGCCTAAGCCTTTAATAAATGACATTGAATTATTTTGCATAATCTAAAACCTACCTTTCGGTAATATCTTTACCTGAAAATCGGGTTTTATTATTTGTTTTAAAAAAACAAAAGCCTTGCGGAAAATTTCCGTAAGGCTTTTAGCTTTAAGAATAATTATTTAATCATGCTTGCAACTTCGTTTGCGAAATCGTCAACACGCTTTTCAATTCCCTCGCCCTTCTCAAAACGAACGAAAGACTTAATGCTGATAGCAGTGCCAAGTTCTTTAGCAGTTTTTTCAACATACTTGCCGACTGTTAAATCACCGTCAACAACGAACTGCTGTTCAACAAGGCAGTTTTCCTTGTAATACTTGCCGATTTTACCCTCAACAATTTTGCCGAGAACAGCATCGGGCTTGCTAGCCATTTTGGGATCTTCCTTCATTTGAGCTATAAGGATTTCCTTTTCCTTATCGAGAACCTCTGCGGGAACTGAAGCCTGATCAAGATAAGCAGGATTCATAGCAGCTATCTGCATTGCTATGTTTTTGCCCATAGCAACAAACTCTGCGTTTGTATCGTCAAGCTCGGTGTCAAAATTAACCATAACACCGATTTTTCCGCCTGCGTGAACATAGGTAACAACCTTACCCACGTAGCGTGCAAAGCGACGAACCTTTATATTCTCGCGAACAGCAAGGAATAACTCTTGAACCTTTTCTTCAACAGTCTTACCATCCTTCTTGCAAGCCAGAAGTGCATCCATATCAGCAGGATTCTGCTCTGCGATTATATCGGCAATCTCGGCTGCGAGAGCCTTGAAGCCGTCACCGTTAGCAACGAAATCTGTTTCTGCGTTAAGCTCAACAACAGCACCGATGCCGTTCTTTGCAATAGCACAAACGGTACCCTCAGCTGCAATACGGCTTGCTTTTTTAGCCTGAGAAGCAAGACCTTTTTCTCTGAGGTAATCTGTAGCTGCATCCATATCACCATTGCACTCAACGAGCGCCTTTTTGCAGTCCATCATACCGCAACCGGTCTTCTCTCTTAAAGCCTGTACATCTTTAGCTGTAAAAGCCATTTATATCACTCCAAATTAGTTATAATAGTTATAGGTTAAATTATTCAGCTGCCTCTTCAACAACTTCAGCCTCAGCTTCTTCTGATTCTTCTGCAGCGGCAGTTCCCATTTCGGAGCCCTGTCTGCCTTCAATTACAGCGGCAGCAATTGTCTCAGAAATGAGCTTTACAGCGCGGATAGCATCGTCATTACCGGGGATAACAGCGTCGATCTCGTCAGGGTCACAGTTTGTGTCAACAATAGCGATAATCGGGATACCGAGCTTCTTAGCCTCTGCAACAGCAATTCTTTCCTTGCGGGGGTCAACAATAAATAAAGCTCCGGGGATCTTCTTCATATCCTGAATTCCGCCGAGGAACTTTTCGAGCTTTTCAATCTCGAGGTTGAGCTTAATAACTTCCTTCTTAGGGAGAAGCTCAAATGTTCCGTCGTCTCTCATGGTGCGTAACTGATTGAGTCTAGCAATTCTTGTGCGAATGGTTGTGAAGTTTGTGAGCATACCGCCGAGCCAACGAGCGTTAACATAGGGCATACCGCAATGCTCTGCTTCTTCCTTAACGGAATCCTGAGCCTGCTTCTTTGTTCCAACGAAAAGAATGTCTCCGCCTTCGGCTGCGATGTCGCGAGCGAACATATAAGCCTCGTTAAGCTTCTTAACGGTCTTCTGAAGGTCGATGATGTAAATTCCGTTGCGTTCTGTGAAAATGTACTCAGCCATTTTCGGGTTCCAGCGTCTTGTCTGATGTCCGAAATGAACACCGGCTTCAAGAAGCTGTTTCATTGATACTACTGCCATTTCTTTTTCCTCCTGAGGTTTTTCCTCCATCCTGTTTGTTTTTCGGGGAAATCTACCTCTGGAAGACACCTGCCCGATTAAAACAGAATGTGTGTAATATTTCACTAATGCGCAGTATTTCACATTAGCTGAAAAATTATACCACAATTTACCGCCGAATGCAAGTGTTTTTTATAAAAGCGGAAAAAATCTACTGTTAATAGGAGTGAAAAAGGGAAAATTCTACTGTTAGGAGAGAAAAAATCAAGGTAATTCTACCGGCAAAAATAAACCGTTTACCTGTTTCTAGTAAAAGTAGGGTGAAAATTTGAATGAAAATAATATACTTGTTATGGAAGAAAGGAGCGGCGATATGAATATTCTTTATTGCGGAGATGGTAATATTAAAGATGGGCTTTGCGTGTCTGTACTGTCTCTTTTAAAAAATGTTAAGGAACCGCTTAATATTTATATAATTACAATGTCACTCGGGGAACGATGTGCAATAACCTTAGAGTTTGCCGAATTTCTTGAAAACAGGCTGAAAAAAGAAAACAGCAGAAACAAAGTAACCCTTATTGATATAACTGATTTGTTCTGTGAAAATCCGCCCGCGGCAAATATAGAAACCCGATTTACACCTTTTTGTATGCTAAGGCTCTATGCTGATTTAATTCCCGACCTGCCTGATAGGATATTATATCTTGATTATGATGTTATGTGTCGCAAGGATTTTTCAGAGATGTATTATATGGATATGAGTCAATTAGAGCTTGCAGGGGTACTCGACCGTTACGGCAAATGGTTTTTTCACAGAAATTTTTTTAAATTTGATTATATGAATTCAGGCGTAC
The DNA here is from genome assembly GCA_017472575.1 of Clostridia bacterium. Lineage (GTDB taxonomy): Bacteria > Bacillota > Clostridia > Oscillospirales > Acutalibacteraceae > UBA737. The sequence continues at coordinate 51,657 of JAFUPX010000010.1, forward strand.
TGCTTATGAATCTTGAAAAAATACGGGAAACCGGACTTTTTAGCAAATGCCGAAACCGTTGTGCAGATAAAAGAATGTTTATGCCTGACCAATCTGCAATAAACAAGCTTTCCGATTATAAAAAACTTCTTCCCAGAAAATATAACGAGCAGAAAACAGCAGATAATGAAACAGTTTTTCATCATTTTACAACCAGATTCAGGTTCTTTCCTTTTATACATACGGTAACAGTAAAGCCGTGGCAGAGAGAAAAACTACATACGGTTCTTGGTGTTTATGAATATGATAATATTTTAGATGAATATGAAAATATAAAAAGGAGTATAAAAAATGAATACAATTCCGATTTTCTTTACAATTGACGACGGCTACGCACCCTTTTTGAGCGTTGCGCTGAATTCGGCAATAAAAAATTCGAGCAAAGACAGAAAATATAAAGCAATAATTTTATATCAGGAGTTAAGTGAGGAAAACAGAAAGAAACTGGTGAGCCTTAAAACCGATAATTTCAGCATAGAGTTTGTTCCGATGGAAAGCGGACTTGAGAGCATTACCGACCGAATGTCCAACAGGTTACGCTGCGATTATTTCACCCTCACCATTTATTTCAGGCTGTTTATTCCGAAAATGTTCCCTGAGTATGACAAGGGAATATATATTGACAGCGATGTTGTTTTAACATCTGATATTGCCGAACTTTTTGAAACAGATATAGGAGATAACTATATTGCTGCGTGTACAGACCTCTCGGTTGCTGATGTGCCGCCGCTGGTTAAATATATGGAGCAGGCGGTAGGAGTTAAAGCTAAGGAGTATATAAATTCAGGCGTACTGCTTATGAATCTTAAAAAACTGCGTGAAGTAAAAATAGATGAGCATTTCCTTGAACTTCTGAACACTTATCATTTCGACTGTATCGCTCCCGATCAGGATTATCTTAACGCAATCTGCAACGGAAATATTTATTATCTTGACGAGATATGGGACACAATGCCTAATGAAAATAAGCCGCCGCTTGAAAATGCAAAGCTTATTCATTACAATCTCTTCTCAAAGCCTTGGTGCTATGATGATATTCAGTACGGCGAGATTTTCTGGGATTATGCCGAGGACAGCGGATACATAGATGAAATAAAGGCGTACAAGGCCGGCTATTCCGACGAGCAGAAAGAGTCTGATACAAAATGTCTTGACCTTCTGATAGAGAGGGGAGATTCCATTCCCGAAAATGAAGTTACTTTTAAGAAAATGATTGAGAACGGAGTTAAAATTCGTTTATGATTATCGGAGATAATAGAGAAGCGGTAATAGAAAACATAAAAGTTGCGGCGGAAAACGGCGACTTTCATTCAAAGGTTGAAATAAATGACCCAAACCTTACACCCGAGCAGAGCAAGGCTATACTTGACCGTTATGTGCAGAACAGGCGAAAAGCTTCCTTTAAGGCAAAAACTTTGTTAGCAAGGCAGGCGGCAAATCTGCTCACCTTTGCGCTTAACAGAAACAGCGAAATAACAGGCATAGAAAATGCCCTGGGTATTAAGGGCGGAGCAATAGTTACGAGCAATCATTTCAGTCCTGTTGAAAACACCGCCGTAAGGCTGGTTGTGAAAAAGCTCGGAAAGAAAAGAATAAATATAGTAAGTCAGGAAACAAATCTGGCAATGCCCGGTGCTATAGGCTTTTTAATGAACTATGCGGATATCATTCCTATTGCGGAAGACAAAAACTATTTGAAAAATAATTTTCCCGAAATTATCAAATCACTTATCCAAAAAAACGAATATGTTTTAATCTACCCTGAACAGGAAATGTGGTTTAATTACCGAAAGCCCCGCCCATTTAAACGGGGAGCATATTACTATGCCGCAAAGCTTGGAGTTCCGGTTATTTCAATATTTGTTGAAATGCAGGATTTAAACGAAAAGGATACCGATGAATTTAATAAGGTTAAGTTTAAAATTCATATTTTAAAGACACTTTATCCCGACCCTGAAAAAAGTGTTAAAGAAAACAGTGTTTCAATGTGTGAAGAAGATTATGCTCAGAAAAAGGCGGCTTACGAAAAGGCTTACGGCAAACCTCTTGATTACACTTTTCAAAATTCCGATATAGCCGGATGGGTAAAGAAATGAAAGAAATTCGATATTTTGAAAGCTTTTCGGATGATTTTTCCGAGACAAACAATCAGGACTTTACACTACCCGAAAATTACCGCTGGATAAGAACAGATTTACTTTCAAAATTGCTTTCTGCCATTATTTACGGTGCGGCGCTTGTTTTTTCTTCGGTTTATTGCACTTTTTTTCTCGGAGTAAGAATTAAGAACCGAAAAATATTAAAAAAAGCTAAAAAAACAGGAGCGTTTATTTACGGCAATCACACAATGCCTGTAGGTGATGTATTTAACCCTGCGCTTGCCGCATTTCCTAAGAGAATATATACGGTTGTAAGCCCTGCAAATTATGCGATACCCGTTATAGGAAAAATACTTCCCTTTTTAGGCGCACTTCCGATAGATGACTCTCTTTCGGGAATAAAAAAGCTAAACTCCGCAATAGAAACAAGACTTAATCAGAAAAAATATATTATAATATACCCTGAAGCTCATGTTTGGGAATATTGTACCGATATCCGTCCGTTTAGCGAGACACCGTTTAAGTTTCCGATTAAATTTGATAAGCCCTCCTTTTGTATAACAACAACCTATCAAAAAAATCGTTTTTGCAAGAGACCTAAGGCAACCCTTTTTGTAGACGGTCCGTTTTATCCTGACAGAGCTTTAAACAAAAAGGAGCAAGCTGTTAAGCTGAAAGAACAAATTACCGAATGTATGAAGCAAAGAAGCAAAAACAGCAATTACAGTTATATTGAGTATAGAAAAAAAGAGTGACATATCAATTTGAGATGTCACTCTTTTGTAAAAAACAGATACCGTTATCCTATTAACGATATAACGGTAGGTATTATATATACTGCACACAGGAATACAGCAAACACTAAAACAAACAGTCCGTAAACCACATTTTTTATTTTTTTAGGAAGAGCGTAGAGCTTGTTATGGAACATAATAAACAAAATAAGCAAAGCAATACCTATTACGGAAATTACAATTCCTCCTGTAAGACCGGGCGGAGTATAGGTTATTTCAAGCTCTCCTCCAATGTTTGGCAAATAGATGGATATAAAGCCTGTAAGCGCGCGGTAGTAATCTATCTTTTCGCCGTTAAGCGTTACGGTATACCCCTCGCTGTAGGGCAGACTTATAAAGCAGTTGGAAACATTTTTGGGAACGGTGCCTGAGATTTTGTTTCCCTTTACGGAAAGATTTAAGCAATTTGCGTTTTCTGTAGCGGCTTTGACCTTACCCTCGTCAATACCAAATACTCCAAACGAACAGCAGGAAACATCCTTTAAGAGAGTAACCGTAATTACAACATTGGTGTTTTGAAAGCTTCCTAAATTCAACAAGCCGTTATTGCTTTGCGAGGGATAAGAGGAATTAACGGTCTGACCGTTCACAGCAACCGAAAAGCTACCGTTTATATGCTCGTTAAGTGCGGTTGAAAAACCGTCGTAACAGTCAAAGTAAAGGGTTTGACTGTCGGAAACGGATATTTCGTAGGTGAGGGTGCCGTTTGAGCCGTTATTATATAAGTAATGAGTGTTGTTGCTGTATGAATATTCACAGCCTGAAAGACCTGTATACTGATAAGCCGTTACAGGACTTACGCCGTCTGCCAGCATATTTCCAAAGACCTCGCCCAAAACTTCAAGGCGGTTTCCGTTTTCGAGTGTTTCGGGCAGTTCGCTCTCACTGAAGATTCCGAGGCTTAAGAAGTTTTCGCCTTCTTTTAGGGCGTAACTGTCACCTGAGCGAGTTACCGTATAGCCGACACTCAGCAAAGCGTCACTTAAGATACTGCCGCCCCAGTTTCCAATTTCCATCCAGTAGCCGCTGTAGCCAAGCTGTTTCATTGCTTTCATCGTGTTCTGGCTGTTAAGAGAGGTGTAGTGCGAAATGCTGTTAAAGCCTGCGGCACCTGTCATATTTGCGTCGATAAATTTTTTTTCTGTGTTTACTCTGTAAAAAGCTTGGTCTGAAACGGTATCTTCAAGAGTTAAAAAGCTTTGGTAATTAGATAAATTGAGCTTATCCTTTGCCGAAATCATATAAACCGATACCGAGCATAGGCTCTCTGCAAATACTACAGCGCATAGAGCACCTGCAAAAAAGCGGCGGCTTAAAAGACCCTTTTTGGCGTAACGCATAACAAACACAAAAGCCGTTACAGCTACTGCGCACAAAATAAGCAAGCCTCTTGAGGAATCTCTGTCACCCCAGAGCGTTTGCACATAATTAGAAAGAATAGTGAGATTTTTCTTTGTAAAGAAAAACATAAACAAAGCTGCGGCAGAAATTATTATAACAGTAAAAAAACGGGCTTCCCTGTCGCTTCTTTGGAGGAATTTAAATTCGGAAAGGACGGTTGCACAGAGTACAAGACCTATAAAAACGGTCATAAATCCGTATCTTGCAGGAAAGGACATATAACTGCCTGTGTGCCACATAAGATTTACAGGCTCGATTATAAGGGGAAGACAAAGGCAAATAAACAGATAAACATACATTTTTATGCTTTTGCCTTTGTTTACAAGCTCCGGAACTACAATGAAAAGTGCCGCAAAGATTATTCCGCTGCAAAAAAGCAAAGGCAGGGTAGTATCGGTTGAGGTAAAGAAATCAGCAGTTTTTAGATTTTTAATAATGTCGGTAGTTCTGCCTGAGGATGTGTACTGGATAAAACTCGGCAGCCATACCGCCGCAGTTGCAAGAAGAGAAATAACCGCACAGCATCCCAGCTTTAAAATCCCAGATTTATCCGCCTTTTTAAATAAACAGGAATAAAAACCGAAGAAAAGAATTAAAAAGAGGAAGACCATAAAGCTGATATAATAGTTGAGTATCACACATCCGCAAAGCGATATTACCAGCAGTGCAGGCTTGTCTTGCTCGGTAAGACGAAAAATCCCCAACAGCACTATCGGGAACAGATACATAATATCAAGCCACATAATGTTCTGAAAAAACATCATTCCGTAGCCGCAAAAGGCATAGCAAAGTCCTAACACGGTCTGCAGTCCACGCCCTAAAGAGGGAAAGCTCTTTTCAAAGAACAACGAGGCTGTAAAGGCACATACTGCCAGCTTTAATATAACAAGTATGTTGACTAAAAACGGAATATCTGATTTTTCTACAAAAGCCACAAGAAAGCTGAACGGGGAGGAAAGGTAGAAAAAGAAAACACCGAAGAAATTAAGCCCTGCGGCATTTTGAGTGTTTAAGAAGAAGCCGCCATCACCGCTCAATATGTCCTTAAAATTGCAAAGCATGGGAATACCCTGCTGATTCATATCACACCAGGAAACAGTTCCATCTCCAAAAGGAAACATTCCGCCGAGTGCAAAAGCGAACAAAAATATTAAAACTGTTAAGCCGAAAGAAAAGTATCTGCTCTTTATTTTCAAGTAAAAACCCTCCTTTTTTCTAATTTTACAGTAAATAAGTTCACTTTGCAATAAATTTAAGAAAATTATGCCCCAAAACCGAAAACTAAATCCTTTATCCATACTATAACCCAAGGTAAATTAGGAGTTTTCCCTAAAAAAATGGCGGTAGTATGCAGCTTGTAAATATATTTGACAGTACAGAGGTATTTTTCGGAATGTCTCTGTTTTTTCATATTTGAGCCTTTATTGGAAAAGATAGTAAAAAAATGAGGTGGAAATATGATTAAAATAAAAAAGCGGACGGCTGTTAAAATTGCTGCCTTTGGTGCGGCGGCACTGATTGCCGCATCAGGTGTTGCTTATAAGCAGATAAAGGAAAATAAATATTACAAATTACAGCTTGAAAATAATTATTCGAGAAGTCTTAATGAGTTAAATGCAGGTGTCAACAATATTTCCCTTATTTTGCAGAAAGCACAGTATACAAATTCTGCTTCGGGTATAAGCGATATGGCGGCACAGCTTATAGGCGAGACCCAGCTTGCAAAAACTGCCCTTTCTCAGCTGCCCTCCGGTGAGGGTGAGCTTTCAAATCTCGGCAGATTTCTGTCTCAGGTCGGCAATTATGCGGTTTCAATATCAAAAACACTTATAGCCGAAGGGGAAATGACGGCACAGCAAAGAGAAAATTTAAAGTCGCTCAGCGCTTCGGCTAAAAAAATAGCCGAGGTAATTGAAAGTGCGGGGGTCAGCTATAACAATCCTGAATACTGGGCAAGTGAGCTTGACAGTCAGATAAGTGAGGCGGTTGCTGATGAGTCGTTGGCAGGCTCCTTAAACGAGCTTGAGGAAAATTTATCAGACTCACCTACCCTTGTTTATGACGGACCCTATTCCGAACACATTTTGAACAAAGAACCTGAAATGCTGAAAAATGCCTCCGAGGTGACAAGAGATTACGCGCTGTCGATCGCTTCAAAAACTACGGGGCTTGAAAAAGAGGAGTTGGTTTTCTCTGCTGAGGAGGATGGAGATATTCCCGTCTTTCATTACAGCGGAGGGAATTATAATATAACCGTAAGCAGATACGGCGGATATCCCGTTTATATGCGCAAGACGGTAGCCGTTAACGAAAGTGTACTTGAACATTCTCAGGTGTTGAAAAAAGCAAAAAAATATCTCTCGTCTGTTTTTGGAGATAGCTTTGTTGAAACCTATTATTATACTGATGAGGGAGTTTGCGTTGTAAGCTTCGCTTATATTGACGGTGAGACAGTCTGCTATACCGACCTTGTAAAGGTCGGGGTTTCTATGGATAAAGGGGAAATAGTTCTCCTTGAAAGCAGCGGATACCTTTATAATCATAAGGACAGAGCCTTTGCCACTCCCGAATATACATTAGAACAGGCTCAGATGATGCTCAGCGGCACTTTGAGCGTTAAACAGTCCGCGGTAACGCTTATTCCGAAATCAGGCAAGGAGGTGCGGTGCTATGAGTTCCTTTGCTCCGACTCTGACGGCGCGGAAATTCTTGTGTATATCAATGTGGCAAGCCTTAATGAAGAGGAAATTCTGATACTTTTAAAGAGTGACGGCGGTACTTTGGCAAAATAATACTTGATTTTTTTCAGTGTTTATGTTAAACTATATGAGCATTTGATTTCATCCGGCCTTACGGATGGGTTCATTGCCGACAAATTCGACATTGAAGCGGATGGTCCTCTGTTCTTAAAGATTACGAACATCTGGAAAAAATTAAGGAGGAAATTTAAAATGGACGCTGTAAAAGAATTAACAGCAGGTATGCTCAAGGAAGACGCTCCTGAAATTCTTATCGGTAGCACAGTTAAGGTGCACGTAAGAATCAAGGAGGGTGAGAAAGAGAGAATACAGATTTTTGAGGGAACAGTTATCGCTAAAAACAACAGCGGTATCGCTGAAACCTTCACAGTTCGCCGCGTATCCTACGGTGTAGGTGTTGAGCGTGTATTCCCGCTTCATTCACCCAGTGTTGCTAAGGTTGAACTTGTAAGAAAAGGTCAGGTTCGCAGAGCAAAGCTTTATTATCTGCGTGACAGAGTTGGTAAGGCTGCTAAGGTTAAGGAGCTTATCTAAAGGTGCATACTATCCGGCGGAAACATCTGTCGGAAGGAGGAGGGGACGGATTTTAACTAATCCTGTCCCTTTTTGTTTTATTTATTATTAAAGAGGTATATTCTATGGAAAACAATACCTATAATTCTGAAAATCAAGGCTTTAAGGTTGATATGGCTGTGGAGGAAAAACTCTCCTCTCAGCCTATAAAAAAGCAAAAAACCACATTGGCGCAAGAGCTTTTTGAGTGGCTTGATATAATTATAACCGCAATTATAACCGTTGTTATAATTTTTACCCTTGTATTCCGTGTTGCCACGATAAGCGGTCCGTCTATGGAGAATACCCTTTTTGGCGGAAACAGCTCTACGGGCGAGGGCGGAGATAAGGTAATAATAACTAACTTTGCCTATACTCCAAAGCAGGGAGATATCGTTGTTATTTCACGAAATGCCGATAATTCGGTTGAAGCGGAGGACGAAAGCGACGTTCCGATTATTAAAAGAGTAATTGCCATTGCAGGGCAAACTGTGGATATCGACTTTGAAAGCGGAGTGGTATCGGTGGACGGTGTCGCGCTTGACGAACCGTATACCAAAACCCCCACTAATGTTAAACACGATATAGAATTTCCGGTTTATGTTCCTGAGGGGTGCATATTTGTTCTCGGAGATAACAGAAATGAATCGCTTGACAGCCGTTCCTCCTCTATCGGGGATAACGGTATGATAGACACCCGATATGTTTTGGGCAAGGCAGTTTTCAGAATTTTTCCATTTGAAAGAATAGGCGGTCTTTACGAATGAGCGGCGAACAAACTATTCAATGGTTCCCAGGGCATATGGCGAAAACCAAGAGAAGAATTAAGGAAATTCTTCCTCTTATTGATGCGGTTGCCGAGGTTGTGGACGCGCGTATCCCTGTAAGCAGCAGAAATCCTGACTTGGCTGAGATAATCGGGGATAAGCCGAGAATTATAATACTTAATAAATGCGATATGGCAGACCCGAAAGTAACGGCAGATTGGATAGCCTTTTATAAGGAAAAGGGTATAACTGCTATTGGCGTAGATTGCAAAACCGGAAAAGGACTTAATAAATTTAAAGATACGGTTAAAACCGCTCTTGCCTATAAATTACAGCAGTATGCCGAAAAGGGTATGGCTGGAAAGCCTTTGCGAGTTATGGTTGTAGGTATTCCGAATGTGGGAAAATCCTCTTTTATAAATAAAATTGCAGGCAACGGCAGAGCAAAGGTTGAAAACCGTCCCGGTGTTACAAGGGGAAACCAGTGGTTTACTGTTGATAAGCAGCTGGAGCTGCTCGATACCCCCGGTGTTTTATGGCCTAAATTTGAGGATAAAACAGTGGGTGAGCGTCTTGCTTTTACGGGGGCGGTTAAGGATACGATAATTGATGTTGAGCTTTTAGCAATGCGGCTTTTGGAAATACTGTCCGAAGATTACCCCGAGCTACTCACTTCCCGCTACGGTCAGCTTGATTTCGGGTGCGACAGTTATGACCTGCTTTGCCAGATAGGTAAAAAACGCGGTATGATGATTCGCGGCGGCGAGACCGATACCGAGCGTGCCGCAAATATGCTGCTCGAAGAATACCGAAACTGTAAAATAGGTTTTATTTCACTTGAGGGGGCAAAAGAAAATGCCTGATTTTGAATATGAAAAAGCCGCAACAGAAAGCGGCTTTAAATATATTTGCGGAGTAGACGAGGCAGGCAGGGGTCCCTTGGCGGGACCTGTATGTGCGGCGGCGGTTATTTTGCCTGAGAACTGCGATATAGAGGGACTTAATGACTCCAAAAAGCTGAGCGAGAAGAAAAGAGAACAGCTTTTCGATATCATAAAGGAAAAGGCTGTTGCCTACAGCGTTGCCTTCGGCAGCTTAGAGGAAATTGAGCAGCTTAATATTTTAGAGGCTACATATCTTGCTATGAACAGGGCAATTGAAGCTTTAAGCGTAAAAGCCGACTTCGCTTTGATTGACGGCAACCGAGTTCCAAAGAATATAAAAATTCCCTGTGAAACAATAGTTAAGGGAGATTCAAAGTCAATGTCGGTTGCGGCGGCCTCTGTGCTTGCAAAGGTTACAAGGGACAGACTGCTTTTAGAATATGATAAGAAATATCCGCTGTATAATTTTAAAAAGCATAAGGGCTACGGAACTAAGGAGCATACAGACCTTATAAAGCTCTACGGTCCCTGCGAAATTCACCGCCTTTCCTTTCTGAAAAATATATTAGGTAAATAGTTATGAACATAGGAAGTAAAGGTAGATTAGGCGAGGAAGCAGTTGTAAAATATTTAAGAGAAAAAGGCTATATAATCGTTAAACGAAATTACAGTACCCGTTTTGGAGAGATAGATGTCATAGCCGAAAATGAAACGCATATTATTTTTACAGAGGTAAAGTTCAGAAGTGAGGATGCTTTCGTCAGCGGAGCGGAGGCGGTGGACGCCTTTAAGCAAAGGCGCTTAAGAGCTACTGCGGCGGATTTTCTCTCCAAGCTTCATCTTGAGCTTCAACCAAGGTTTGATGTTGCCGAGGTTACCGAATCGGTTGAAAACGGACAACGCAAGCTTAAACTCAAGTATATGGAGGATGCGTTTTAATGAAATATTTTGACCTGCACTGCGATACTGCGTATGAGTGTTTTACAAAAAAAGTAGGCTTTTATGACAGCTCCCTTGCGGTTTCGGGAATACATTCCTCTGCATTTTCGGAATGGAAGCAGGTCTTTGCGGTTTGGATAAGGGATGACCTAAAGCACCCTTTTGAGGTGTATAAAAAAATAATTAGCGACATAAAACGAAAGCTTAAGGCGGCACCCGATAATTTAACCTCTTTTTTCTCGGTTGAGGGCGGTGCGGTGCTTGAAAGTGATATTACAAGACTCAACACCTTAAAAAGCGACGGTATTAAAATAATAACTCTCACATGGAACGGCGAAAACCGTATTGCAGGGGGAAGCAAATCGGATGCGGGGCTTACTCGCTTCGGCAAAAAGGTTATAGCCAATATGAACCGATTAGGTATGGGGTGCGATATGTCCCACCTTAATGATAAAAGCTTTTTTCAGGTTATCGAGCTTTGCGAAAAACCGATTGCGACTCATTCGAATTGCAGAGCGGTTTTTGATTGCCCTCGCAATTTAAGCGATGAGCAAATAAAGCTTATAGCCCAAAGAAACGGTCTTATCGGACTAACCTTTTTTCCGGCGTTTTTAGGGGGAGATACCTTTGAAAAGCTGTATGAAAACATATGTCATCTTTTAAATATGGGTCTGGAGCGGCATATTGCTATAGGCTCGGATTTCGACGGCGCAGATATGGATATGCGGCTTAACTCTGTTGCCGATATACCCGAGCTTTTCGTCAGATTAAGCGAAAAAGGCATTAATGACAGAACATTAAACCGCATTTTTTACGAAAATGCGCAAAGTTTTATGAAAAGCCTTTGACAAAAGCATAACAATAGATATAATTAAAATGTAGAAAAAATTAGGGGATGCAAAAATGAATTACATAAGTACAAGAGATAAATCGGTCAAGGTGTCTGCCGCGGCGGCGATAGCACAGGGTATTTCAAATGAGGGTGGCTTGTTTGTTCCAGATACTTTTTCCAAATTCAGCAAAGAGGATTTTACCGCTCTTTGTGAGATGAGTTATATTGACCGCGCAAAATATGTATTAAGCAAATTTTTAAATGACTTTACCGCTGATGAAACCGATTACTGCGTTAAGGGCGCTTATACCGGCAGCTTTGATAATGAGGAGCCGGCGCCGCTGAAGGCTCTCGGCGATAATGAATATATGCTCGAATTATGGAACGGACCTACCTGCGCTTTTAAGGATTTGGCGCTGCAGTTGCTTCCTTTCCTGCTCACAACCTCTGCCAAAAAGGTTGCAGGTGGAAAGAAGACTGTTATTTTGGTTGCAACCTCAGGCGATACCGGTAAGGCGGCACTTGAAGGCTTCTGCGATGTTCCTGACACTGAAATTATGGTTTTCTATCCGAGTGAGGGCGTAAGTCCTATGCAAAAGCTGCAAATGGATTCGCAAAAGGGCGAAAATGTCCATGTGTGCGCTATAAAAGGCAATTTTGACGATGCTCAGACAGGCGTTAAAAAAATCTTCACAGATAACGCGGTTAAAGAGCGTTTAGCTCAGAACAATATGCAGTTTTCTTCTGCAAACTCAATAAACTGGGGTAGACTTGCTCCTCAAATAGTTTATTATATCTCGGTTTACTGTGACCTTTTAAAATCAGGTGCCGATTTAAGCGAGGGCTTTAATGTTGTTGTTCCCACAGGCAACTTCGGAAATATCCTTGCGGCATACTATGCAAAGAAAATGGGCGCGCCGATAAACAAGCTCATCTGCGCATCAAACGCCAATAATGTTTTGACTGACTTCTTGCGCACCGGTACTTATGACCGTAACCGTGAATTCTTTACAACAATGTCTCCTTCAATGGATATTCTTATTTCAAGCAACCTCGAAAGAATGTTGTTTGAGCTTTACGGAAATGATGATAAGCAGGTAGCCGCTCTTCAGTCTGAGCTTAGCGCTACAGGTAAATTTACCGTAAGTGACCAAGTAAAGCAGAAAATGGATGAGCTTTTCTTTGGCGGCTGTTGTGACGATAAGGCTACACTTGCAACAATAGAAAAAATGTTTAAGGATAAAACCTATCTTTGCGATACTCACACCGCTGTTGCGGTTAATGTCTGCAAGCAGTATAAGGAGGAAACAGGGGATAACCGTCCTACAGTTATTGCATCAACCGCATCTCCTTATAAGTTTGCAAAGAGCGTACTCACCGCTGTAACCGATAAAGAAGCGCAAACAGAGTTTGATAATGTACGCTTGCTTGCTTCTGTTACAAATACTCAGGTTCCCGCGCCTATAAAGGCACTTGAAAATGCTGAGGTAAGATTTAAGGAAATTTGCGAAAAGGACGAAATGCTCAAAGCAGTTTATAATGCTCTTGGTATAGAATAAAAGAAATAAAGGCGCAGAATTTCTGCGCCTTTATCAGTCCTGACGGTCGATACTATTTCATTTTAAAAGTATCGCAGCAGGTCTCGCTGATTGTGCTGGCTGTTGTATTGCCAACCTTGATTTTTCCTGCACTGCAGGTATCGTTTTCGGCATGGTACTTACAGTTTGAAACGCTGCATTCAATACAGTAATTTGTTTCACATTTACAATCTGACATCAGTAAACAAGTCCTTTCCGACCTTTTTTAGGTCATAATTATTATTGCTCAAAATTTAAAATATATGTAAAGGAGGCGAGAGTTTGAAGCTTTTTACAATTTCCGATTTGCATTTATCTTTCGGTGTGGACAAGCCGATGGATATTTTCGGCGGCTGGAGCGACTATACCGAAAGAATAGAAAAAAATTGGAAAAAAATTGTAACAGAAGAGGATGTTGTGGTACTTCCCGGAGATTTGTCCTGGGGACTGAAATTAGAAGAAACTTTAGAGGATTTCCGTTTTCTTGACTCTTTGCCGGGTAAAAAGTATATTCTTAAGGGCAATCACGATTTATGGTGGTCAACGGCAAAAAAACTGAGGGAATTTTTTGCTGAAAACGAGATAAAATCGGTTGACATAATATTTAATGATTGCGCTGTTTGCGGAAAATATGCTATTGCCGGAACGCGCGGATGGTTTTATGACGATAAGGCAAATAAAAAGATTTTGGCAAGAGAGGCGGGCAGACTTGAAGCCTCGATTTTAAAGGCAAAAGAAACAGGGCTTGAAATACTTGTCTTTTTGCATTATCCCCCTGTTTTCGGAGAGCTTGTTTGTGAGGAAATTTTTTCGGTTTTGAAAAAATATGATATAAAAAGGGTGTTCTATGGGCATATCCACGGTGCAGGCGCGGCAAATGCCGTCAGCGAATATGACGGTATAAAATTTAAGCTTGTTTCCTGTGATTGCGTGGATTTTACACCTGTATATATTGCATAATTCTATCTAAAATTATTTTTTTACAAATTGTTAAAAAAATATGTGGAAAAAAAACACAGTATATGCTATAATTAAATGAATTATTGTAAATCGGGAGAAACGATTTATGCGGAGGTATAAAAAATGAGTTTAAAAGAAACAAAAAAGATTGCTGAAAACAGATATCAGCTTGAAATCACTGTTGACGGCGAGAAGTTTCGCGAGGCTATCGCTGAAACCTATAAAAGAAACGGAAAGAAAATAAGCGTTCCTGGTTTCAGAAAGGGTAAGGCTCCTTTAAGCTTCGTTGAGAAGTACTACGGTGCGGAAATCTTCTTTGAGGACGCTTTCAATCTTCTTTATAACGACCTTGTTGAGGACGCTATAACCGAATCGGGACTTAATGTAATAAATGACAAGATGGACTTTGAGCTTGTTTCCATCTCCAAGGAGGATGGAGTAGACTTCAAGGTTTCTCTTACAACATATCCGGTAATCGAAATCGGCGAGTATAAGGGCTTAAAGGCTGAAAAGGCTCCCGTTAAGGTAACTGCGGCAGAGGTTAACGCAGAGGTTAACGCTATGGCTGAAAGAAATGCCCGTATGGTATCTGTAGAGGATAGAGCCGCTAAGGACGGCGACACCGTTGTTATCGACTTTGAGGGCTTTGTTGACGGTGTAGCTTTTGACGGCGGTAAGGCAGAGGGTCACACTCTCGTTCTCGGCTCGGGTCAGTTTATCCCCGGCTTTGAAAAGCAGATCGAGGGCAAGAATATCGGAGAAGAGTTTGATGTTAATGTGACCTTCCCCGAGGAGTACGGCGCAAAAGAGCTTGCCGGAAAGGATGCCACCTTCAAGGTTAAGCTTCACGAAATAAAGGTTCGGGAGCTTCCTGAGATAGATGATGAGTTTGCTAAGGATGTAAGCGAATTCGATACGCTTAAGGATCTTAAGGCTGATTTAAAGAAGAAGGCTTTAGACCGCAAGAACAAGGCTGCCGAGGAAGAGGTTGAAAACGCTCTTGTTCAGCAGATTGTTGACAGCATTAAGGGTGAAATCCCCGAGGCTATGTATGAAAACCGCCTTAACCAGAGTGTTGAGGAGTTTGCTTACCGTCTGCAGTCGCAGGGTCTCAACCTTGAAACATATCTTAAGTATACAAATTCTTCTATCGAAGATTTCAAGGCTTCTTTCCGTCCTCAGGCTGAGGCTCAGGTTAAGTTCAGACTGGCTCTTGAAAAAATCGTTGAGCTTGAAAAGATAACTGCAGACCAGAAGGATATTGATGAGCAGTATGAAAAAATGGCTGCTGATTACGGCATAGAGGTTGATAAGGTTAAAGCCGCTGTTCCTGCAAGTGAGCTTGAAAAGGATTTGGCTGTAGGCAAGGCTATTGACTTTATTAAGGCTAACGCAGTTATAACCGAGGCCGCTGAAAAGACCGAGGAGAAAAAGCCGGCTGCAAAAAAAGCAACAACAGCTAAGAAAACAACAACCAAAAAAGTAGAAGAGAAAAAAGAAGACTAATTTGTTTATAAATCAGACTTTTTGTTCATAATATTCGGTATGGGAGGTAAAATAAATGGATATGAGTTTAGTACCGTATGTAGTTGAACAGACTAGTAGAGGAGAGCGTTCCTACGATATTTTTTCAAGACTTTTAAATGACCGTATAATAATGCTCAACGATCAGGTTGATAACGCCTCGGCAAGCATTGTTATCGCTCAGATGCTTTATCTTGAGGGACAGGACCCCGATAAGGACATTAATTTTTACATTAACAGCCCCGGCGGCTCTGTTTCGGCAGGTCTGGCTATTTATGACACTATGCAATATATTAAGTGCGATGTAAGCACGATTTGTATGGGTATGGCGGCAAGCATGGGTGCATTTCTTCTTGCTGCAGGCGCAAAGGGAAAGAGATATGCTCTTCCTAACAGCGAGATTATGATTCATCAGCCTCTGGGCTCAACCGAAGGTCAGGCAACGGATATTATTATCCATGCTAACCATATCGAAAAGACCAGAAGTAATTTAAACCGAATTCTTTCGGAGAAAACCGGTCAGCCGCTGGAGGTTATTCAGCGCGATACTGAGCGCGATAACTTTATGTCCGCTGCTGAGGCTGCGGAATACGGCCTTATTGATAAGGTTATTACAAAGAGATAGAGGATAATCTATGCCTAATAACAACGAAAAAGAGATACGCTGCTCCTTTTGCGGTAAAACTCAGGATGAGGTAACTCAGCTTGTTGAGGGTCCCGGAGTTTACATTTGCGACAGCTGCATCTCCTTTTGCAATGAGCTTGTGTTTGAAAACGCTCAGCCGAAGCGCGGAAAAAAAGAAAAAAAGCAGGAGTTTGTTTTACCTACTCCTGCCGAAATCAAGGCTCAGCTTGACCAGTATGTAATCGGTCAGGATGAGGCAAAGATAACCCTTTCGGTTGCGGTTTACAACCACTATAAGCGAATTTTCAAAAACACTGAAAGCGGAATAGAATTAAATAAGAGCAATGTGCTTATGCTGGGACCTACGGGTGTCGGCAAAACCCTGCTTGCTCAAACGCTTGCTAAAATTCTTGATGTACCGATTGCCATTACTGATGCCACAACTCTTACCGAGGCAGGCTATGTGGGCGAGGATGTTGAAAATATACTTCTTCGCCTTATTCAGGCGGCGGATTACGATATAGAAAAGGCGGAGCGCGGAATAATCTATGTTGATGAAATTGACAAGATTGCCCGCAAATCCGAGAATGCTTCTATAACAAGAGATGTAAGCGGCGAGGGCGTTCAGCAGGCGCTTCTTAAAATTCTTGAGGGAACGGTTTCCAATGTTCCTCCTCAGGGCGGAAGAAAGCATCCCCAGCAGGAATTTATCCAGATAAACACAACAAATATCCTCTTTATATGTGCCGGTGCGTTTGACGGTATTGAAAAGGTTATTGAACGCAGAGTAGGTGGCAGTAGCTTAGGCTTTGGGGCAGATGTTAAGTCTCCCAAGAGCATTGAGGCTCAGGCTCTTACCGAAAAAGCAACCCACAGAGATTTGGTTAAGTTTGGTCTTATTCCCGAGCTTGTGGGAAGACTTCCCGTTATAACCTCGCTTAAGGGAATGGATAAAGAAACTCTCATAAGAATTATGACCGAGCCGAAAAACGCCATAACCAAGCAGTATGAAGAGCTTTTCAAAATGGACGGAGTGGAGTTAAAATTTGAAAGGGCGGCACTTGAAAAAATAGCCGACCTCACTATTGAGCGCAAAACAGGCGCTCGCGGACTTCGTTCGATAATCGAGGGCGCGTTACAGAAATTGATGTTTGAGGTGCCGTCGGATAAAACCATAAAAAGCATAACCGTTACAGAAGAAACTGTTAACGGCGGAAATGCAATAATTGAAAAATCAGCATAAAAAGTGACCTGATTCCCGTAGTAGGAATCAGGTCGTTGCTTTTTAATTATATGTTAACAAATTTCTTGCTCAAGATTATCAAACTCAGCAGTGGAAAAGAATTCGCCTAAAGTGATTTCCAAACCGTCACAAAATTTTTTAATTGTTGTAATAGATATGTCTCTTCGGCTTTTATCCAGCATACTGTATGCAGTTGACGGTGTAACACCTGAAATGTTTGCTAATTCATTTATTTTAATATTTCTTTCCTTGCATAAATTTTGAAATCTTTCTGCTACAACATCCTTGACATTCATTTGTTTCACCTCAAGAATATTGTATGAATTTATTTGCAACTGAGTATACGCAGTTGCGTATTTTTTAAAAATATGCTATACTTCTATTTGCAAAATGCATATTTTTAATTATGGAGGTTTATTATGTAAGTTAAAGTTGAAGATTTTTGTATGTTGCTAAGCGGTTATGCACCGGAAAGCATCGGTGAAAAGGAAGCGATGCGTTTTTATGAGTTTTTTGGAGTAACGCTTAACAATTTGTTTCATAACAAAACAATGGAAATGCTATTAAATTAAAAGTTAAAGAAGTTGATTCTATTTAATAACCGTAAATTTTTTGCGTTCTGCCTTTAAAACCTTGTCACAAACAGAAACACTTGTACCGCGGTGGGTGATAAATAAAACGGTTTTATCGGGCAGTGTCTTGATGTTTGATAAAAGCCTTGTTTCGGTCTGCTCGTCAAGTGCGGAGGTGGATTCGTCTAGCAAAAGAATCGGCGCGTTTGTAAGCAACGCTCTTGCTATTGATATTCTCTGCAGCTGACCCTCCGAAAGTCCCGAGCCGCGCTCTGAAATAACGGTATCAAAGCCCTCGGGCAGGGAGGAGATGAAATCATATATTTCGGCATTTTTTGCTGCCTTTATTATTTCCTTTTCGCTTATGCTGTTGTTGCAAAGAGTGATGTTCTCACGAATGGTACCTGAAAGTATCAGGTTGCCCTGAGGAACATAAGCGAAAAGGGCGCGTGTTGTTGCGTTAACCTGAGTATTACCGTTAATGGTTATTGACCCTGAATCAGGCTCGTAAAGATCGAGTAACAGCTTAAAAAATGTGCTTTTTCCGCATCCTGAGCGGCCTGTTACAGCAGTTATATGCCCCTTTTCGATTTCAAAATTGCAGTTTTTGAGTGTTCCTTCGTCCTTGTAGGAGAAGGACATATCCTTTACAACGATTTTTTCAAAGCTTTTTGCTAACGATTTTATTTTTTTCTCATTCAGAGCCTTTGGCTCTTTTTCTTTGCTTTCAAGCTCGATAAGCCGCTCAGCAGAGGCAAGCGCAGAGTAATACTGCGGCATAATTCCTGAAACATTTTGCAAAGGGGCGCGAAGCTGTGAGACAAGCTGTAAAAAAGCAGTTAAAGTACCGTAGGTAATTGTACCGGCGGCGATAAGACCTGCTCCCCAGAGCAGAACGGCATAATATCCAATAGTGAAAAAGGAATAAAGAGCGGAATTTGCCGTAACAGAAATATAATTTTTTTTAACTTTTATCTTATAGTTTTCGTCCATAAGCATATTTAATTTTCTTAAAAAGGGTGCTTCTGAAACAAAAGATTTTAGAACAACAAGGTTCTGGAAGCATTCCTGTAAAAAGGAACGGGTTAGCCCCTCTGTGCGCTGACTTTCCTTATGCAGATATTTGAATTTCTTGTTTATAATTCTCCCGATAAAGGGTATGGTTGTTCCGAGAACAAGGATTATAACGGCAAAGGTGCTGTTAAGAAAAAGCAGAGTTCCCACACCTGCAATAATTTTTGCCAGCATTGAAACGACGCTTGGAATAAGTCCTACCGCCGCTGTTACTATTATATCGGTATCTGAGGTAAATCTCGTTAAAAGGTCACCTGAATGAAAAGCGGAAATATCCGAAAATTTTGTTGCGGCAACAGAGGTGAACATACTGCGCCTTAGCTCGTTGGTCATTTTTCCCGAAATATGGGTTTTTAACACCGAGGAGGCAGCCGATAACACTACCTGAAAAATTATAACGGCAAAAAGCGATATTCCGCTTTTTAAAAGACTGCCGTTTTTATCCAAGGTTGCAATATCAATAACATCTTTTGAAATCAGCGCAAGAACAACATAGCTTACTGCCAGCACCGCACTCATAAGGGAAAGCAGCAGTACTGTCGGTATAAATTTTTTTAGTTTCGAATAAACCCAAAAAAGTGTATTTTTGTTATTTTTCTGCCCGTTCATTATAATATTTCTCCATTTTTATTAACAAAAGGTTAATTTTATTATATATTAAATTATTTTATATTGCAAGTCGAAGTAGGTTTGTTGTATAATAAAGAAAAAATATATAAACCGAGGTATAGAAATGGATACTTTTTTTGAACAGATTATCCCAGTTAAAAAAACCGCGAAGTATATGTTGGCATCGGTAGGAATATGGCTGCTTGCGATAATCCTCAGTGTGGTTGCTGTAGGACTCTTAGGTCTTACCACCTTTGCAACAATAACCCTGTTTATTATAGTGGGTGTATTTTATGCTGCCTATAAAATCAGCGGACGCTTTAATATCGAGTATGAGTACATAATCACAAACGGTATTCTCGATATTGATAAGATAATGTCCAAAAGCTCAAGGAAGCGACTTCTCACCTTTGACCTTGCAACGGTAACAAGAATTGAGAAATACAATCCCCAAAAGCAGGAAACTGCAAACTATGAAACAAAGCTCGTTGCCTGCAACACTAATGACAGTAACGCTTATACCCTTGTCGCTTCAAAGCAGGGCGGAGGAAGCATTTATCTTGTTTTGTCGCCGGACGAGCGTATGAAAAAAGCAATGCTTAAGTTTATCCCCAAGCATATTTCAAATAGTGCATTTAAATAATAAATATTAATAAAAAGGAGTTCGCCGCTATGAAGGTGCTGACAACGGCTCTGATAAAAAGAGCGGAGGAGGAAGCTGTCCTGAGCGGCGGCTTTTCTTTTGAGGAGTTAATGAAAACCGCAGGAGAAGCGGCTGGAGAAATTATAAATAAAGCCTTTCCTGTTAAAGGAAAGAAAGCGGCGGTTGTTTCGGGAAACGGCAACAACGGGGGCGACGGCTTTGTCTGCGCCGCATATCTTTCGGCTCTCGGAGCCGATGTAACGGTTGTTATTCCCTTTGGCGAACCGCGGACCGACAATGCAAGGCATTATTTTGAAAGGTTAAACGGTATACCCGTACATGGCGAGCTATCAGGAGAATTCGATATTGTAATTGATGCGCTTTTCGGTATAGGCTTAAACCGCCTGTTGGATGAGAAAGCTATGGCGGTTTTAGAAAAAATCAATTCTTATAACTGCTTTAAAGCGGCGATAGATATTCCGAGCGGAATTGAAGCCGATACGGGAGCGGTTTTGGGGGATTGTGTTAAGGCAGACCTTACCGTTACCTTTATAGCCTTAAAGCCCTGTTTTTTACTGCCCGAAGGGTCGCAGTACTGCGGAGAGGTTATTGTGGCAGATATAGGGGTTAAGCCGTTAGAATATGATTATTTAACAGTTTCTGAGCCTGTTTTTCAAAAGAGAGCTAAAAATTCTCATAAGGGAAGCTTTGGAACAGCATTAATGCGTGCAGGCAGCTACGGAATGGCAGGTGCCGCAATACTTGCCGCAAGGGGAGCGGTGCGCTCAGGAGTTGGAATATTAAAGGCGGTTATCTGCGATAAAATTTATTATCCTTTTACTTGCTCTATCCCAGAGGCAGTTTGCGTGCCAGTTAAAACAAGCGAGCAAGGCGGCATTGACTGCTCGGACGGCGCGGTATACGATGCTTTAAGCTCCTGTAATGCCGTACTAGTAGGCTGCGGAATGGGAAATAATATTCATACAAGAAAAATTTTAAGAAAAATAATTTCAAAATCAGAGGCTCCGATTGTTATTGATGCAGATGGTATAAACGCGCTGTGCGGCGGCATAGATATAATTAGAAGAGCAAAAGCTTCTGTTATTATTACACCGCATCCCGGCGAAATGGCACGGCTTTGCGGAGTATCCTCCGCGGAAATTCAAAGAGACCGTATCGGGTTTGCCCGTAGCTTTGCGACCGATAACAACTGTATAGTGGTTCTCAAAGGCGCAAATACCGTTATCGCTTCTGAAAAAGGTGAGATTTTCTTTAATAATACCGGAAATCCAGGAATGGCAACCGCCGGCAGCGGAGATGTCCTTGCAGGAATACTGGTTTCTTTGCTGGCGCAGGGTATCGAGCCTATCGAGGCGGCAAAGGCGGCGGTATATCTCCACGGTAAAGCAGGGGATGCCGCGGCGGTAAAAAGAGGAGAAATATCCCTTATTGCCTCGGATATAGCGGAAAATTTATAATAACCGAAGCTCTTGTTCCGATGAAAGGAGCAAAAGCTTTGAAAAAAATAATTTCTTTTATTATGATAACCCTTCTGCTGTGCGGATGCGCAAAGGAAACCTCTAAGGTAAAGCCTGTAACCTGCGGTATATCTTTTACTGCCCGTATAACATGGTATAACGAGGTTTTTGTATGCACGGGAGAAATCTCTAACCAAACTAAAGCCACCTTTGAAATAAACGAGCCGGAGGATATAAAGGGACTGAAAATTACCTGCGATGGCGATAATGTTACCGCGAGCTTTAAGGGACTTCAAGAGGAATACGATGTTTCAAAAACGCCTTTTTCCTTTATCTGTGCTGAGGTATACGGTGCACTTAGGGACACATGGAGAGAGGATATCGAGGTTGCTGAAAAAGAACAGCAGCTTTATATTGAGGGCAGAGCAAATGAAGAGGATTATAAAATGATAATCGCCCCTACAGGACTGCCGCTCTCCCTTGAAATCCCCAATGAGAGCTTTACGGTTATTTTTGAGGATGTAAAAATTACAAACGAATAATAAACGGCGAACAGTTTAAAATACTGTTCGCCGTTTTTGCTGTCATTCAAGTATATATATTTCAACATTACGGACACCAAAGGAAGTGCAGGCACTTTTTGTAGACATAAATAAGTCAACGCCCGTGGGATAGTTTTTGATAAAACCTCCGGTGTCAGCCGCAACGGCATAGCCGTAGATGAAGCTGCCGTCAGCTGTTTTGATATACATTTTTGTTCCGTATGGGATAACGTCAGGGTTTACCGCAATATAGCCTGGTCTCGGAGCAACTCCCGTTGAGCAGTTGTTGCCTGTGTAGGTATAGGCGGTTGCCCTTACTGTCTTTTTAGATTTATAGCTTATGGGGTTTCCGTTTGAATCAAGAGGAATTGCGCTTGCGGGGGAGATAGTTGAAACGCATTTAACATCCGCGCTGGTTTTAACCGCCGCCGCATTTTTTACATTTTTTGCAGTACCGATAATTTTTGTCCCGTCAACCGCGGCTGTTACGGTTTCCTCCTTAACAACGGTCTGCTCAACCAAATCACCGTTAACATATTTAGAAGAACAGGTGATAAGCTTTGTACCGTCAGTACCGGGAACAACCTTACTTGTACCCTCGGCAAACTGCTCTGAATAAACGGTTTTAAGTGAGCAGGGGATAGCCTCGGTATAGGTTCCGGAAACATAGTCGATATTAACATAGTCAATATAAACAGTTTCGGTTATCTCGGTATCAAGAGCAGGTTCAACCATATCGTGTTCATCAGGTGTATAGCCTGCTTTTTTCAAAGCCTGGGCAACAGTTCCGCCGGAAAGCAGTAATTCTTCGGTTTTGTCTCCCATTGTTATATAAATAGGGAAGGTGTATGCTATTTTAACAGATGTACGCTTGTTTTCAGTATTGATACTTACTATATCGTAGCTGTCAGACTTGAGCTTGAAATTTGATATTACCGACGATACACTCGTATTTAATGTATGAGCAATAAAGGTGTTCTCACCGTCGGAAACAGATACTGTATTTATTGAATCGATAAGTAAAGTACCTACCGCTGTTGTAGCAGTTGCTAAAAGCACAGCACACACAGCCCGTATTCTGCCGCCGCGAAGGGTGGCAAAAAAATACTTTATTTTTTCTACCATTAAATAACTCCTTTTTTCGGACAAGAGGTATTCTTATCCGGTAATCCCAAGGACTCGGCTATTATAGTTGAAAAAAACCACTATGTCAAAGTCTAAAAAAAACAAACTTTTGTATAAAATACACAACAAAAATTCAAAAAACAAAAAAGTTACAAGGTTGTAACCTTTTTAAAGACGAATAATTTGACATTTTTTGTAAACAAACTTGTGCATTCATACAAAAATGGCATAGAATTTTACCGATTAGCCTCTTAAAATTGCTTTTTTAGGACTCTATTAATATATATATGTATAGTATGAGCAGGAATAACACAAAATATGCTGTTTTTTGTTAAAAAACTCTTTACAATTTAGTTTAGGTATGGTATTATAAATCAAGCGAAGTTCCTTTAAATCGGTACAGAGATACCGGCAAGGCATTGCTCAAAGCTCCGGAAAATCCGGCAAAGTTGCGTTTTGCAGCGCCTTGCTTATGCGGCAAGGCGCTTTTTTTAGAGTTTAAAACTACCGGAGGTGTACTTTTGGAAAAGTATAAGGCTACTTTGATGGACGAGGCGGCAGTTGGCAGAGCGCTGAAACGTATATCGCACGAAATTCTCGAAAAGAATAACGGCTGCAAGGATATGTGTATTATAGGTATAAAGCGCCGCGGGGTATCCATTGCAAAGATGATTGCTTCTAATATTGAGGCTATCGAGGGCGTTAAGCTTCCAACCGGAGTAATTGATATAACCTTTTATCGGGATGATTTGAGCGAAATTTCCTCAGACCCGCTTATAAAGCCGGTAGATATTCCTTTTGATATAAACGGTAAGAATGTTATTCTGGCGGATGATGTGCTCTACACCGGCAGAACCGCCCGTGCCGCGCTGGACGCACTTCTGCACTACGGCAGAGCCGCAACTATTCAGCTGGCTGTTTTGGTGGACAGAGGCCACAGAGAGCTTCCGATAAGGGGAGACTATGTCGGAAAAAATGTTCCCACCTCTAAGCAGGAGTTTATAGCGGTTAAAATTCCTCCTTTTGATGAGGAAACCGTTGTGGAATTATATGAAAGCTGTAATTAATCGGTAGAAATACCGTTTAATATATAATGTATAAAACGGAGGAATAAAAATGAAAATGATCTACACTGTAGAAGACAAGCCGAAATTCGGTCAGGTAATTGTCTTCGCTATCCAGCAGTTGCTTGCAATTATGGCAGCAACACTTGTTGTTCCGGTTATCACTGGAAACGGTATGAGCTCTGCGGCGGCTCTCTTCGGCGCAGGTGCAGGAACACTTGTATATGTTCTTTTCACCAAGGCTAAGAGTCCTGTATTCTTAGGCTCGTCCTTTGCTTTCTTAGGCTCAATGGCTGCAGCGTTTGCAGGTGCTGTTACAGTAGAGCTTGGCTATGTGGGACTTATCCTCGGCGCAATCTTTGCAGGTTTTGTATCTGTTGTTATAGCTATAATCGTTAAGCTGGTAGGTGTTAACTGGATAAATAAGCTTATGCCGGCTGTTGTTATCGGACCTACAGTTGCTATTATAGGTCTTTCCCTCGCAGGCAATGCAATAGGCGATCTTCAGAAGGGCGGAGTTTATGACGCTGACGGCAATCCGGTTGCAAATGTTCTTATTTGTGTTCTTATAGGTGTTATAACCCTTATCGTAACAACTATCTGCTCTACCTTCGGCAAAAAGATGGCAAGACTCATTCCTTTTATTATAGGTATACTTGCAGGCTATGCGGTCGCAGTTGTTTTCACGGTTATAGGTAACATTGCTGATATTTCTGCTCTCAAGGTTATAGACTTCAGCCACTTTACAGCTCTTGTTGACGGCGGCGTTTCACTTAAAACCTTTATTGCTGTTCCTGACTTTACATTCCTTACAGCGGTTAAGGGATTAAAGGATATTGACGGTGCTTATATAGGAACAATCGCAGTTGCTTATATGCCTGTTGCATTCGTTGTTTTTGCGGAGCATATAGCAGACCACAAGAACATTTCTTCCATTATTGAAAGAGACCTTTTCGACAATCCCGGTCTTCACAGAACACTTCTTGGTGACGGTATCGGCTCAATGGTAGGCGCTTTCTTCGGCGGCTGCCCCAATACAACCTACGGTGAGTCTGTTGCCTGTGTTGCTATCACAAGAAACGCTTCGGTTATCACAATAATTGCAACAGCCATCGGCGCTATTATAGTTTCCTTTGTAAATCCCTTTGTTGCTTTCGTTAATTCAATTCCCGCTTGTGTAATGGGCGGTGTTTGTATGGCACTTTACGGATTTATCGCCGTAAGCGGTCTTAAAATGGTACAGAATGTTGACCTTAACGAAAATAAAAATCTTTTCGTTGTATCAACTATCCTTATCGCAGGTATCGGCGGTCTTACCCTCACATTCGGTAAGATAACCCTTACATCTATCGCTTGCGCACTTATTCTCGGAATAATAGTTAACCTCATTCTTTCTGTTAAAAAAGAAGAAGCTGCTGAGGAAGCTGAATAAAACACAAACCAATACCGAAAAACCGCAGGCTGCAGCCTGCGGTTTTTTTAAATAGCAGAAACATTTTATTCTGCTTATCGGATTATTGACAAAAATTAAGCAAGGGAGTATTATTGTTTAAGAAACGGAGGATTTAACAGTGATAACTATAAAAAATGAATATATAACAGCTGTTTTCAGCGAGCTTGGAGCCGAGCTTAAAAGTGTTCAGTACGGCGGAAGAGAGTATATTTGGAATTCGGACGCTAAATACTGGGCAGAGTCCTCTCCGATTTTATTTCCTATCTGCAGCAGACTTAAGGATGACGAATACATTCTTGACGGCAAAGCCTATCCAATGGGAATGCACGGTTTTGCTAAAAAAAGTCTTTTTGAAGCCGAAAGCGCAGGTAAAGACAATGTAACCTTTTTGCTTAAAAGTAATAAGGAAACATTAAAAAGCTATCCTTTCAGCTTTGAACTCAGAATAAAATACTTGCTCGAAGGTAAAAAATTAAGAGTTTTATATGAGGTAAAGAATCTTTCGGAAAAGGAAATGTATTTTTCTATCGGTGCGCATGAGGGCTATTTTTGTCCCGAGGGAATAGAGGAGTATGACATTGTTTTTGATAAAAAAACAACCCTTAAGGCAAGCGTACTTGAAAATAAGCTTTTGGGGGATAAAAAGTTAACCGTTATTGAAAACGGTGATGTTCTGCCGCTTAAAAATAAGTATTTTGAAATTGATGCGCTGATTTTTAAAAATATTGATTTCTCAGGTCTTAAGCTTCGCAAAAAGGACGGCTTAAGAGAAATAAGGGTCTGCTTTAACGGCTTTCCGTATCTTCTTTTATGGACAAAGTGCGGTGCTCCTTATATATGTATTGAGCCGTGGTGCGGAATAACAGATAATATAAACACAGATAAAAATATAAAAACAAAAGAGGGAATAAACTCTATTGCGCCGAATGATATTTGGACTATAGAACATTCCTTTGAAATTTTGAAATAAAGGTCGTTTTGTTTTATGCGTTCTCAGTTTTTAAAAGGAGTGTATCAAGGTCTTCCGATAGGGCTTGGATATCTCTCGGTTTCCTTTGGCTTTGGAATAATGGCAGTTAAAGCAGGGCTTTCTGTGCTTGCGGCTGTGGGTATTTCAATTACAAATTTAACCTCTGCCGGTCAGGCGGCAGGAGTTACGGTTATTGCCGCCGCGGGCAGTCTTATCGAGCTTGTTTTTACCCAGCTTGTAATAAATATAAGGTATTCGCTTATGGCAATATCCCTTACTCAAAAGCTTGACGGCTCATTTAATACTTTAAAAAGGATGACGGTTGCTTTTGGCATAACCGATGAGGTTTACGCGGTTGCAGCCGCTAACCCTGAAAAGCTGACACCTAAATATATGTATGGATTAATGTCTCTGCCTGTTCTCGGTTGGACACTCGGTACCTTTTTAGGCGCGGCGGCAGGGGAAATACTTCCGGCAGCGGTTTCTAATGCAATGGGTATAATGCTCTACGGAATGTTTATAGCAATAGTTGTACCTCCGGCAAAGAAAAGCTCTAAAATACTTTTTGCCGTTATAATAACTGCGGTGTTCAGTCTTATTTTTTATTATTTTTTGCCTGCTGTTTCAAGCGGCTTTGCGATAATTATAAGTGCGGTTGCCGCGTCGGTTATAACAGCGGTTATCTGTCCTGTAAAGGAGGAAGAGGAGTGAGCATAGTTATTTATATAGCCGTTATGGCTGGGGTTACATATCTTATAAGAATGCTCCCTTTCACACTTTTTCGCAAGGAAATAAGGTCCCCCTTTATAAAAAGTATACTCTTTTATCTTCCATATGCCGTACTTACTGCGATGACTGTTCCCGCGATTTTCTATTCAACGGGAAATGTCTTAACCGCCGCTATAGGAACGGCTGTGGCTCTGATACTTGCATATTTTGACTTGCCGCTTATAGCGGTCGCTCTTGCGGCTGCGGCTTCTGCGTTTATCGCAGGAATAATTATATGAACAAAAACTCCTTTTTGGCATAGAATATGTCGAAAAGGAGTTTATTTTATGTACACAAACAGATGCAATATTAACTTTACTTCAATTTTTCTTCGCCGTCCCGATGCCTCGGCAGCTGTTAGAGGAAGCGAAAAATATCCTGACATAAACGGCAGAGTGAATTTTTATCAAACCCGAATGGGTGTTATCGTAAGCGCTGAAATATCGGGTTTGCCGCAAAATCAAGATAAATGTGAGCAGCCGGTTTTCGGTTTTCATATTCACAGCGGAACGCAGTGCGAGGGAAATGCCGATGACCCCTTTGCCGGCGCACAGGGGCATTACAATCCGGATGAATGTATGCACCCTTATCATGCAGGAGATCTGCCGCCGCTGTTCGGTACAGATGGTTGCGCATTTTCAGCATTCTTGACCGATAGATTTTCCGTAAAGGACATAATAGGCAAAACCGTAATAATTCATGCCTCTCCCGATGATTTTATGACCCAGCCCTCGGGAAATTCAGGATTTAAAATTGCCTGCGGAGAAATCAGAGTATAAACAATGAACGAGACTGCTTTATGATGAGGTATCATTATAAAGCAGTCTCGCTCAGCTTTTATCCTGTTATTCCAAGTCCATCAAGCAGCATTGTACATCCTATAACAATAAGAACGATACCGCCTGTAAGCTCGGCCTTTGATTTGTATTTCGCACCAAAGCGATTGCCGATTTTAACTCCAACAGCAGAGAAAATAAACGTTGTTACACCGATAAGAATAACTGCCGGTATAACAGCTACCTTCTGGAAGGCAAAGGTAACTCCGACAGCCAACGCGTCAATACTGTCAGCAATAGCGAGCGGAAACATTGCTTTAGCGGAAAAAGAGGCATCCAGCTTTTCTATTTCTCCGCGTGATTCCTTTATCATATTTATTCCTATAAGCAAAAGCAGAGCAAAGGAAAACCAATGGTCAACACTTTCGATAAAGCTGTGAAATCCGGTTCCTAAAAAATAACCTATAAGCGGCATAACCGCCTGCGCGCCGCCGAACCAAAGTCCGGTTATCAGAAGATGTTTGTCCTCCGCCTTTTCAACCGAAAGCCCCTTGCAGATAGAAATTGCAAAGGCATCCATTGAAAGACCGACCGCAATCACAATAAGCTCCCAAATATTCATTGTTACATTCCTCCGTTTTTGTTACAGCGGATGATAAAAAAAGACGCAACTCATCTGCTGTACAGATAAGTCTCGTCAATTAAGATAAAGCCAGGAATATTTCCAGTATGTTGACTTCATCGCACTAAGTGCCACACTTTGCGCTGACTACTCCCTTATTGCCGTATATTATATCAAAATATTTAGAAGATTTCAACTGTTTTCTGGAAAAGGTTGCTTGAAGTTTTCAAACTTTTTCAAGTTAAGGTGTTGACAAAGCGTAAAAGTAGTGATATAATATCAAATAAACATTTTGAAGTGGAGTAGTAGGCGATTCTAAATCCTTTCAGAGAAATGCCGGATGGTGCAAGGCACAGGATAAGTTTTGTTGAACTCACCATGGAGTGGCTGCAATAAAATCGAAAGAGAGTAAGTGCAGACGGGAACTCCCGTAACAGAGCAAAGGTGTGTAGGCACCTAAGGTGCATCCTTAAGTTAAGGGTGAAAAAGAGTGGTACCGCGGAAGATAGAATTTTAGTGCTTTCGTCTCTTTCAGTTATCATGGATAACAGAGAGGCGGGGGCTTTTTTATTATCCGTAATATAAGTCAGGAGGTATTTATGCAAACATCGAAAAGCGAAAGAATGACGGGCTCGCAAATCGTCATAGAAACACTTATTGAGCAGGGAGTTACCGATGTGTTCGGTTATCCGGGCGGACAGGTGCTTAACATATATGATGAGCTTTATAAAGCGAGTGACCGTATCAATCATATATTAACAGCCCACGAGCAGGGCGCTTCCCACGCGGCGGACGGTTATTCAAGAGTTACCGGAAAGGTGGG
Organism: Clostridia bacterium; assembly: GCA_017472575.1. Taxonomy (GTDB): domain Bacteria; phylum Bacillota; class Clostridia; order Oscillospirales; family Acutalibacteraceae; genus UBA737. The sequence goes on from JAFUPX010000010.1 coordinate 81,171, forward strand.
AGTTGTTATAGCTACATCGGGACCCGGTGCTACAAATCTGGTTACCGGAATTGCAACCGCAATGCTCGATTCAATACCAATGGTAGCCATTACGGGTAATGTTCCGACTACTCTTATCGGCAAAGACAGCTTTCAGGAGATAAACATTACCGGTGTTACACTGCCGATTACAAAGCATAATTATTTTGTAACCGATGTAAACGAGCTTGCAGACACTATTCGCGAGGCGTTCCAGATTGCAAAATCGGGAAGACCGGGACCTGTTCTTATTGATATTCCAAAGGATGTTCAGGTGGCTGAATGTGAGTTTATAAGAGGCGGAGTTATTGAGCCTTATGAGCAGTCCGAGGCTGAGGACTGCGACATAGACAGGGCGGTTGAGATTATAAATAATGCCAAGAGACCGTACATATATATAGGCGGCGGTGCCGCGGGCAGAGGTATGACAAAGGATATTATAGCTCTTGCTGAGAAGATAGACGGATATATCGGCTGTAGCTTTATGGGGCTTTCCGCTTTGCCAAACTCCTATGACAGATTTTTAGGCATGCAGGGAATGCACGGGCATTACGCTTCCTCTATGGCAAATAAGGAGGCTGACCTTATTATCGGAGTTGGAGTTCGTTTCAGTGACAGAGCAACCGGTAACACAGCAAAATATGCGAAGAACGCAAAAATAATCCAGCTTGATACAGACCTTTCGGAAATAAATAAAAATGTAAAGGTCAGCGTTGGTCTTATAGGAAACATAGTTTCCTCCTTTACAAGAATTCTTGAGCGCTGTGAGAAGCAGTCACATCCCGAATGGCGCGGTATAGTTGAAAACTTCAAAGAAGAAGGAAAGCGGATAAACGATATTGCCGAACAGCAAGCCGGAGCCGCTATGACGCCTAAAAAGATATTTGATGTTATCAATGAAGTTAAGGATGAAAACACAGTAATAGCCACAGATGTCGGTCAGCACCAGATGTGGGCGGCGCAGTATGTGGATTTTGAAAAGCCGCGCAGATTTGCTTCAAGCGGAGGACTCGGCACAATGGGTTACGGTCTCGGAGCCGCTATCGGAGCGCAGATAGCAAGCGGAGATAAAACCGTTTTGATAACGGGTGACGGTAGCTTTGGTATGAACTTAAATGAGCTTGCGACAGCGGTTACATATAACACTCCTGTTATTATTGTAATAATGAATAACGGAGTACTTGGAATGGTTCGTCAATGGCAGACACTTTTCTTCGGAAAGCGGTATTCAAATACCGTTCTTGGCAGAAAAACCGATTTTATAAAGCTGGCTGATGCTTTCGGCGCAAAAGCTGAAAGAGTTGATACTATAGAAGCTTTTAAAGCCGCTTTTGAAAATGCAATGAAGCACGACGGACCCTATGTTATAGATACTCTTATAGATATGGATGAATTTGTTCTTCCGATGCTTCCTCCGGGAGGCTCTATTGAGGATATTATCACAGCAAAAGAACAGGAGGCGAAACCTTGAGAAATGTAATTGCGGTATATGTTGAGAACAAATACGGTGTTTTAACGAGAGTATCCGGTTTGTTTATGCGTAAGGGCTTCAATATTGATTCTCTTACTGTTGGCGAAACCGACGACCCGAGCTTTTCGCGAATTACCATTACTTTAAATGGAGACGATTATGCGAGGGAACAGCTTATCAACCAGCTTAAAAAGCTTCACAATGTAAAGCAGGTAAAGCTGCTTGAACAGGGAAGCAGCGTTGAAAGAGAGCTTTTGCTGGTTAAAATAAGAAACACTCCGGAAAACCGAAATGAGATTATGGCGGCTACGGAAATTTACCGCGCAAAAATAATCGACTACACCACAAGCTCCCTTTGCGTTGAGGTTACGGGAGAACCCTCAAAAATCAACGCTTTCATAGAGGTTGTAAAGCCTCTCGGCATAGTTGAAATGTGCCGTACCGGTGTTGTTGCCCTTGAACGCGGTGACAGCATACTTAAAAAATAAATTATTATTTAAAGGAGATAAATCATTATGCAAAACATTTATTATCAGCAGGATTGTAATTTAGGAAAGCTTAACGGCAAGACCGTTGCTATCATCGGCTACGGCTCTCAGGGTCACGCTCATGCTCTTAACCTTAAGGATTCGGGTGTTGATGTTATCGTAGGTCTTTACGAGGGCAGCAAGAGCTGGGCTAAGGCTGAAAAAGCAGGTCTTAAGGTTATGACAAGCGCAGAAGCCGCTAAAAACGCAGACCTCATTATGATTCTTATCAACGATGAAAAGCAGGCAAAGCTTTATAAGGAAAGCATTGAACCCAATTTAACAGAGGGCAAGACTCTTGCTTTTGCACACGGCTTTAATATTCATTTCGGCTGCATTAAGCCTCCGAAGAATGTAAATGTTATTATGATAGCTCCCAAGGGCCCCGGACATACCGTTCGCAGTGAGTATCAGGTAGGTAAGGGTGTTCCCTGTCTGGTTGCTGTTGAGCAGGATGCTACAGGCGATGCTCTTGATATTGCTTTAGCTTATGCTCTCGGTATCGGCGGAGCTCGCGCAGGTGTTCTTGAAACCACCTTCCGTACAGAAACTGAGACTGACCTCTTCGGTGAGCAGGCTGTTCTTTGCGGCGGTGTTTGCGCACTTATGCAGGCAGGCTTTGAAACCTTGGTTGAGGCAGGCTATGACGCAAGAAACGCTTACTTTGAGTGTATCCACGAAATGAAGCTTATCGTTGACCTTATTTATCAGAGCGGCTTTGAGGGAATGCGTTATTCTATTTCCAACACCGCGGAATACGGTGACTACATAACCGGACCCAAGATTATCACTGACGATACAAAGAAGGCTATGAAGAAGATTTTGTCTGACATTCAGGACGGTACCTTTGCTAAGGACTTCTTACTTGATATGTCTGATGCAGGCTCTCAGGTTCACTTCAACGCTATGAGAAAATTAGCTGCTGAGCATCCTTCCGAGACTGTTGGTAAGGATATCCGCAAGCTTTACAGCTGGAGCGACGAGGATAAGCTTATCAATAACTGATAAAAGAAGGTAATCTTATGATTAAGGAAAAAATCGTTGACGGCTTTCAAAATGCGCCGCACCGCAGTCTTTATCACGCTCTGGGACTTACAAAAGAAGAGCAGTCAAGACCGCTCATAGGTATTGTAAGCTCGTATAATGAAATCGTACCGGGACATATGAATCTCGATAAGATTGTAGAGGCAGTTAAGCTTGGAGTTGCAATGGCAGGAGGAACACCTATCGTGTTCCCCGCTATTGCGGTTTGTGACGGTATTGCCATGGGTCATACGGGAATGAAATATTCTCTTATCACACGCGACCTTATTGCCGATTCTACCGAGGCTATGGTTTTAGCTCACGGGTTTGACGGTCTTGTTATGGTGCCTAACTGTGATAAAAATGTTCCCGGTCTTCTTATGGCGGCGGCAAGGGTAAATATCCCTACCGTTTTCGTAAGCGGAGGTCCTATGCTTGCCGGAAGAGTAGACGGCAAGAAAACCAGCCTTTCAAGTATGTTTGAGGCGGTAGGCGCTTATTCCGCCGGAAAAATCGACGAAAAACAGCTTTGTGTGTGCGAGGAAAACACCTGTCCCACCTGCGGTTCGTGTTCGGGTATGTATACCGCAAACTCTATGAACTGCCTTACAGAGGTTTTGGGTATGGGTCTTCGCGGCAACGGAACTGTTCCGGCAGTATATTCTGCCAGAATCGAGCTTGCAAAGCACGCCGGTATGCAGGTTATGGAGCTTGTTAAAAAGAATATTTGTCCGCGCGACATTATGACCGAGGCGGCAATTAAAAATGCCCTTACTGCCGATATGGCATTGGGCTGCTCCACTAACAGTATGCTGCATCTTCCTGCAATCGCAAATGAATGTGGTGTAAAGTTTAATCTTGATATGGCAAATGAAATCAGCGAAAAAACGCCCAATCTTTGCCATTTAGCCCCTGCAGGACACACATACATGGAGGATTTAAACGAAGCGGGCGGAGTTTATGCCGTTCTTAAAGAGCTTACAAAGCTTAACTTACTCGATACCTCAGTTGTAACCTGCACAGGCAAAACTCTTGGAGAAAATATTGAGAACGCTGTTAATAAAAACACAGAAATCATACGAACAGTTGAAAATCCTTACAGCAAAACCGGCGGTATAGCGGTATTAAGAGGAAATCTTGCGCCTGACGGCTGCGTAGTAAAACGCAGTGCAGTTGCTCCAGAAATGCTTAAGCACGAAGGTCCCGCTAAGGTGTTTGACAGCGAAGAAGAAGCCATTTCCGCAATTTACGCCGGAAAAATCGTTAAGGGTGATGTTGTAGTTATCCGTTACGAGGGTCCGGCAGGAGGTCCAGGTATGAGAGAGATGCTTTCTCCCACCTCTGCTATTGCAGGTATGGGACTTGACAAGGATGTAGCTCTTATAACCGACGGACGTTTCTCCGGAGCTACAAGGGGTGCCTCTATAGGACATATCTCCCCAGAGGCTGTAAGAGGCGGTCTTATCGCCTATGTTAAGGACGGGGATATTATTTCAATTAATATTCCTGAATATTCTATCGAATTAAAGGTTTCCGAGGATGAGCTCAAAATCCGCAAGGAAACAACAGAAATTAAACACAAATCCGGTATAAAGGGCGCTTTGGCGCGTTATGCCGCTCAGGTAAGCTCCGCCGACAAGGGAGCCATAATCAATAAATTTGAAGGATAGGAAAAGCAAATGACTGAACAGCAACAAAAAAATCTGGCATGCGAGCTTTCGGCGCTCAGTGTATTCCGCAGTATACTGAAAACAGATACGATGTCGGCATTTATTGCATTTTTAAGTACAGACTGCGGCAAGCAGAAAAAGCTTGAGCTGTTCGGTGAATTTGTCTATTCACTTTCAAACGATAATTACTGTTTTTCGGATTTTCTGTGCCGTACGGTGTATGAGGATGAAAATAAATACATTATAAGTACCGCACAGAATGCCGAAATACCTTCTGTCCTTGCTAATAACGCAAAGGCCGAGCTTGAGTTGTTCTCAAGGCTCACTGAGCTGACGGCTGAAGAGCTTTGCGAAATACTTAATTTCGGCGGATATATTCCGCATTTTGAAAATCACAGGGTTGATTTTGTTAAAACCTACGGCGAAAGGCTTAAAAACATAAACCGTTTCGGCTACGGTGTATTTGCATCTGCTAAAATGTTCAGAGTTTCAGGCGAGGATATTCTCCCCGTTAGGGCAGCCGATGAAATATCCTATGAAAGCTTTGTAGGCTATGAAAATGAGCGTAAGCAGGTTTTTGATAACACGCAGGCTTTGATTGACGGCAAACCCGCCGCTAATGTCTTGCTTTTCGGAGATGCCGGAACCGGTAAATCCTCAACAGTAAAGGCTTGCGCAAATAATTTTTATGAGCAGGGAGTAAGACTTATTGAATTGCGTAAGGATCAGTTATTTAGCTTATCCTACATAATGGGAAGAATAGCTGATAATCCCCTGAAATTTATAATTTTTATTGATGATTTATCTTTTAACAAAAATGACGATTGCTTCAGTATGCTCAAGGCTGCTTTAGAGGGTTCTGCTTCGGCAAAGGCTAAAAATGCAGTTATATATGCTACCAGTAACCGCAGACATATAGTAAAGGAAAGCTTTTCCGAACGCGGTGTTTCAGATGATATTCATCATAATGATACCGTTCAGGAGTTACTTTCTCTTTCGGATCGCTTTGGCTTAACGGTATATTTTGAAAAACCGAACAAATCGCTGTTTCTTGATATTGTACATAAGCTGGCAGAGAAGAAAGGCATAAAGGCAGACAGCGGTGAGCTTGATATAAAGGCGGAAGCGTTTGCGCTTGCCAAGGGAAGCCGGTCTCCCCGTACAGCCGAGCAGTTTATCAATAGCCTGTTGTAGAAAGGCAGAGTAAAAAATGAGTAAGAATAAAATAGATTTAACACTTGATAATGTATATAAAGCAAGATACGCTTTAAAGGATGTAGCTATACAGACTGATCTTTTATATGCTCCGAAGCTGAAGCCCGGAACAGAGTTGTATCTTAAAACTGAAAATTTACAGGTTACCGGCTCATTTAAGGTGAGAGGTGCCTATTATAAAATGTCACAGCTAAGCTCTGAGGAAAAAAGCCGCGGAGTTATTGCTTGTTCGGCAGGAAACCACGCACAGGGTGTAGCGCTTGCGGCACAGAAAAACGGAATTAAATCGGTTATCTGTCTGCCGGACAGTGCTCCAATTTCCAAGGTTGAGGCAACCAGAAGCTACGGTGCGGAAATTTGTCTTGTAGAGGGTGTATATGATGATGCCTATCAGAAAGCCCTGCAGCTTCGCGATGAATACGGTTATACCTTTATTCATCCGTTTAACGACCCCGATGTAATTGCCGGTCAGGGCACTATTGCTCTTGAGCTCTCCGAACAGCTTCCTGATTTGGACTCAGTTATCGTCCCTATCGGCGGAGGCGGACTCATCTCCGGTATAGCTTATACTCTTAAAACGCTTAATCCCAATGTTAAGGTTTACGGTGTTCAGGCTTCGGGCGCTCCTTCAATGCTTAATTCCATTCACGATGCGCATATTGAAAGGCTTGATTCTGTTCTTACCATTGCGGACGGTATTGCCGTAAAAGAGCCGGGTTCTCTTACATACGAGCTATGTTCAAAATATGTTGATGAAATTGTTACGGTAACCGATGATGAAATTTCAGCCGCTATCTTAGCCCTTATGGAGCAGCACAAGCTGGTAACTGAGGGAGCAGGTGCTGTTGCTGTTGCGGCGGCAATGTTTGGAAAGCTTGATTTAAAGGGCAAAAAAACGGTTTGTCTTTTATCGGGAGGAAACATTGATGTTACAATTCTTTCCCGTGTTATAACAAGGGGACTTCTGATGTCGGGAAGAAACTGTCAGCTTAATATTGAGCTTGTAGATAAACCCGGTCAGTTGATGAACGTTTCTCGTATAATTGCTGAAGAGGGCGGAAATGTAACAGCAGTTCATCATGAGCATTCCAACGAGGGCTCAGATGTAAACGGATGCTATCTCCGCGTTACACTTGAAACAAGAAATTTTGAGCATTTAGAAAAAATCAAGAAAGCACTAACCGATTTCGGTTTTAAACTAATATAATTTTCGATTATTTTGGAGGGACAGTTATGTCAGAAAAAATATCAACACCGAATGCTCCTAAAGCAATCGGTCCTTATTCACAGGCAATAAAGTCAGGAAATATGATTTTCACATCCGGTCAGATAGCGCTCGACCCTACAAGCGGCGAGCTTAACGGTACAAATATCTCTGAACAGACCGAACAGGTAATGAAAAATCTTTCGGCTGTGCTGACGGCGGCAGGCAGTTCCTTTGAAAAAGTTATTAAAACCACCTGCTTTTTAGCAGACATCTCAGATTTTGCCGCCTTTAACGAAGTGTACGGCAAGTATATTACCTCCGCTCCCGCGCGCAGCTGCGTTGCTGTTAAGGCTCTTCCAAAGGGCGCGTTGGTTGAGGTGGAAGTTATCGCCAAGGAGACAGATTAATGATTAATACTTCAAAATATACACGCCAGTTTTTTCCCGTGACAAAGCCCACAAGAAAGTGGGCGGATAAAACATATATAGAAAAAGCACCTACATGGTGCTCTGTTGACCTTCGCGACGGTAATCAGTCGCTTATTATTCCTATGAGTCTTGAGGAAAAGCTTGAATTCTTTAAGCTGCTGGTAGAGGTAGGCTTCAAGGAGATAGAGGTCGGATTTCCTGCCGCAAGCGAAACAGAATATACCTTTTTGAGAACTCTTATTGATAATGATATGATTCCCGATGATGTAACCGTTCAGGTGTTAACTCAAAGCAGGGAGCATATTATCAGAAAAACCTTTGATGCTTTAAAGGGCTGCAAGAACGCTATTGTTCACCTGTATAATTCAACCTCTCTTGCACAGCGAGAGCAGGTGTTCAGAAAATCAAAGGAAGAAATAATTAAAATAGCGACCGACGGTGCTGAGCTTTTTAATAAAATAGCCGCCGAAACAGGTACAAATTACCGTTATGAATATTCCCCCGAGTCCTTTACGGGAACCGAGCCGGAATTTGCGCTTGAAATTTGCAACGCTGTACTTGATGTATGGAAGCCTACACCTGACCGCAAGGCTATTATCAATCTTCCTGTAACGGTTGAGCTTTCTTCTCCGCATGTTTATGCCGATCAGGTTGAGTTTATGTGCGATAATTTGAAATACAGAGATGCTGTAGAGGTATCTCTCCATCCTCATAATGACCGCGGCTGTGCCGTTGCGGATTCCGAGCTTGGTATTTTGGCAGGTGCTGACAGAATTGAAGGCACATTGTTTGGTAACGGCGAACGCACAGGCAATGTTGATATAGTTACTTTAGCGCTTAATATGTATGCTCAGGGTGTTGAGCCCGAGCTTGATTTTACAAATATGCCTAAAATAGCAGAGCTTTATGAACGCGTTACCAGAATGCAGGTTTATGACCGCCAGCCTTATGCTGGCAAGCTCGTATTTGCCGCTTTCTCAGGCTCTCATCAGGATGCTATTGCCAAGGGTATGAAATGGCGCGAAGAGAAAAATTGCGACACATGGACTGTACCCTATCTGCCTATTGACCCGAACGATGTAGGCAGAGAATATGAAACAGATGTTATCCGTATCAATTCCCAGTCGGGTAAGGGCGGTATAGGCTATCTTTTAGAGCATAACTTTGGATATGTACTGCCTGTAAAGATGCGTGAGGATGTGGGCTACACTGTTAAGAGTGTTTCGGACCACGCTCATGCGGAGCTTTCTCCCAAAGAAGTGCTTGATGTCTTTACGGATACCTATGTAAACATAAACGATCATATTAAATTAGTTGATTATCATTTTGTCCGCAACCCTGAAATTAATGTAACGGTTACGGTTGAAATTGACGGTGAGGTAAAAGAGCTCACCGCTACCGGCAACGGCAGACTTGATGCTGTAAGCAATGCCGTAAAGAAACAGCTTAATATTGAATTTTCCGAGCTTACCTACGAGGAACACGCTCTTACAGAAGGTTCCTCCTCTCAGGCGATTACCTATGTCAGCATTACAATGCAAGACGGTAAAAAGGTTTGGGGCGCCGGTATTCACGACGATATCATTGCCTCTTCAATAAATGCGCTGTTTTCTGCTATTAACCGTAGTATAGAGGGAGGAAAATAAGTTATGGCTATGACAATGACTCAAAAAATTCTGGCGGCACACGCTGGACTTGAAAAGGTTGAAGCAGGTCAGCTGATAAGTGCAAAGCTGGACATTGTTCTCGGCAACGATATTACAACTCCCGTTGCAGTTAATGAATTCAAAAAAGCCGGCTTTGATGAGGTGTTTGATAAGGACAGAATTGCAATCGTGCTTGACCACTTTGTTCCTAATAAGGATATTAAGGCGGCTGAGCAGTCAAAGCAGTGCCGAGAATTTGCCTGTTCGCACTGTGTAAGCCATTTTTACGATGTCGGAAAAATGGGTATTGAGCACGCTTTATTGCCCGAGCAGGGTGTTGTAACAGCCGGAGATTGTATAATCGGGGCTGACAGCCACACCTGCACCTACGGCGCTCTCGGTGCTTTTTCAACAGGTGTAGGCAGTACAGATATGGCTGCCGGAATGGCAACGGGTACGGCATGGTTTAAGGTGCCGTCTGCCATTAAATTTAATTTAACAGGAAAACTGCCCCAAAATTGCAGTGGTAAGGATGTAATCCTCACTATAATAGGTATGATAGGCGTTGACGGTGCTTTATATAAGAGTATGGAGTTTGTAGGTGAGGGTGTAGGCTCTCTTTCTATGGATGACCGCCTTTGTATCTGCAATATGGCTATAGAAGCAGGAGCTAAAAACGGTATTTTCCCTGTTGATGAGGTAACTCTCGGCTATCTTAAGGGTCGCAGTGAGCGCGAGCCTGTTATTTACGAGGCTGATTTGGACGCTGAGTATGAAAAGACAATAGATATTGATTTATCCGCAATCGTTCCCACTATAAGCTGTCCGCATTTGCCTGAGAATACACATCCTGCAAGCGAGCTTGGGGATATTAAGATTGATCAGGTTGTAATCGGCAGCTGCACAAACGGACGAATGGAAGATATGGAAACAGCTTACCGTATTTTAAAGGGTAACAAGGTTGCTGACGGTGTTCGCTGTATTATAATTCCTGCAACAATGCAGATATACCGTGACTGTGTAGAGCGTGGATATATTACCGCGTTTATAGATGCCGGAGCGGTTGTTTCAACTCCCACCTGCGGACCCTGCCTCGGAGGTTATATGGGAATCTTAGCGGCAGGTGAGCGTTGTATTGCAACAACCAACCGTAACTTTGTAGGCAGAATGGGCCATGTGGACAGTGAGGTATACCTTGCAAGCCCTGCGACCGCCGCTACAAGCGCGCTGACAGGCTATATTACCGAGCCGAAGGAGGTTAAATAATGAATACGCAAGGAAAAGTTTTTAAATACCCCGATAATGTTGATACAGATGTTATCATTCCGGCTCGTTATTTAAATACTCCGAATGCCGCAGAGCTTGCTTTGCACTGTATGGAGGATATCGATACCGAATTTGTAAAAGAGGTTCAGCCGGGTGATGTTATGGTTGCAGGCTGGAACTTCGGCTGCGGCTCCTCCCGCGAACACGCACCGCTGGTTATTAAAACCTGCAAAACGGGCTGTGTTATAGCTAAAAGCTTTGCAAGAATTTTTTACCGAAACGCTATAAATATCGGACTTCCTATCTTAGAATGTGAGGAAGCGGCGGAGGAAATAAATGCCGGAGACGAGATAAAGGTTGATTTTGACAGCGGCATTATCACCAATATTACCACCGGCAAAACCTATAAGGCGCAGGCCTTTCCGCCGTTTATTCAGAACATAATCACAAAGGGCGGACTTTTAGTTTCGCTTAAGGAGGATTAAAATGAATAAGAAAATCACAGTATTGCCGGGTGACGGTATCGGACCCGAAATTGTTGCCGAGGCGATTAAGGTTTTAAATAAAATTTCCGAAAAGTACGGTCATTCGTTTGAGTACACCTATGTGGATATCGGCGGCTGTTCCATTGATAAATACGGTGTTCCTATCACCGATGAGGGAATGGAAATCTGCAAAAGGTCTGACAGTGTGCTGCTTGGTGCCGTAGGCGGACCGAAATGGGATAATTGCCCTCCGGCAATACGCCCTGAAAAAGCCCTGCTTGCAGTAAGAAAAGAGCTTGGACTTTTTGCAAATCTGCGCCCCACAAAGCTTTTTGCGCAGCTTAGCAACGCTTCTCCCTTAAAACAGGAGATAGTTGGAAACGGCATTGATTTGCTTATCGTGCGCGAGCTTACAGGCGGAGTTTACTTCGGCGAGCGTAAGACCGAGGAGGTTGACGGTGAGCTGGTTGCCACAGATATTATGCCTTACAGTGAGAGCGAAATCGAGCGTATAGGCAGAGTGGCTATTGAAACCGCTATGAAGCGTAACAAAAAGCTTAGTTCGGTTGATAAAGCGAATGTTCTCGATACCTCGAGACTTTGGAGAAAGACAATGCATAGGCTTTCAGAAGAATATCCGCAGGTTGAGTACAGCGATATTTTGGTAGACAACACCGCTATGCAGTTAATAAAAAACCCCACACAGTTTGATGTGCTGGTTACGGAGAATATGTTCGGTGATATTCTTTCGGACGAGGCCTCTATGCTTACAGGCTCTATCGGTATGATGCCGTCAGCGTCTCTTTCTTCGGGTACTTTGGGTATGTACGAGCCTATTCACGGCTCTGCACCCGATATTGCAGGTATGAATATTGCAAACCCCTTAGGCACTATTCTTTCGGCGGCAATGATGCTTCGCTATTCCTTTGATATGGCTAAGGAAGCTGATGATATTGAAGCAGCTGTAAATAAAGTCCTTGATAATGGGTTCCGTACCGGAGATATTATGCAAGAGGGCTGTAAAAAAGTATCCTGCAGCGAAATGGGAGATTTGGTTAGCCAAAGTATTTAAATTTGAACTAGACTAAGCACGGCGAAAGCCGTGCTTTTTTTAATTTTTATAAAAAATTTAAATTTACCTATTGACAAGGTAGGAAAATAGTGCTATAATACTACCAACCTAAAAGGTAGGTAATTCAAAAAGAAAGGAGAATATCGTAATGAAACGCATTTATTCTGCTGTTAGTATGATGATGGAGATGTGTATGTGCGCTTGTTGCATGTGCATGGCTTTTTGCGTTTCTTTATTCGATATGCTCTCCGTCTGTATTAATAAACAGTGTGCCGCATAGGATTTATTGCGGAATAGCTTGTGCTTATAACCGGGAGACTTTATCGAAGTCGCTCGGTTTATTATTTTGTAAGGAAGGTAACGATTTATGGAAAACTATTTTGAAAGATTAGTTAGAGCGAATTTTCGTTTCGGACGAATGTGTAGCTGTATTTGACATTAAAAAAGCAGTATAAAATATAATAATTAATGATAACAAGGAGTTAAACATTATGAAAAAAATAATTTCACTTATACTTATTGCAGTTCTTACACTTACCGCCGCGTTTTCGCTTACTGCCTGCGGCGGCTCTGATAAAATAACTATTGCTATTCCTAACGATACCACAAATGAAGCAAGAGCTTTGCTTCTGCTTGAAGACTTAGAGCTTATCAAATTAAAGGACGGTGCCGGTATCACCGCAACACCTCTTGATGTAGAAGAAAATCCTTACAATATTGAATTCAAGGAAGTAGATGCCGCACAGTTGCCCAATGTGTTAAAGGATGTTGACTATGCAGTTATCAACTCCAACTATGCTATTGAAGCAGACTTAAATCCTACTAAGGATGCGCTTGGTATTGAAGGCTCATCTTCTGCATACGGTAATATTCTTGCTGTAAAGGAAGGTAACGAAAATACTGATATAATCAAGGCACTTAAAGCTGCTCTTGAAAGTAAGAAAGTAGCCGATTTTATTGCTTCTGAATATGATGGAGCAGTAGTATCTGTTGTAGATAACCCTACTGACGGTTATGATTCTTCGGTAGACTATTCGGCTCTTTCCGGTGAAACTGTCTCGGTTGCGGCTTCTCCTACACCCCACGCTGAAATACTTGGTATTGTAAAGACTATTCTTGCTGAAAAGAACATAACTCTTGAAATAAAGGAATTTACTGACTATGTTCAGCCAAATAATGTAGTTGAAAGCGGCGAAATCGACGCTAACTACTTCCAGCATATTCCTTATCTTGATGATTTTAACGAGGAGAACGGAACCCACATTGTATCTGTGTCAGCTATCCATGTAGAGCCTATCGGTATTTATGGCGGAAAGCAAACTTCACTTGACGCGATTAAAGAATAAATCTTATAGCAGTCCCTCAGAGAGTTACTTTTCTGCAGGGTAATACCGGAGGCTTATATGATAGATATAAAGAACATATCAAAAAAATTTAATACAGCCGAAGGTACAGTTGAAGCGCTCAAAAATGTATCAATCTCTATTCCGGAGGGTGATATATTCGGTATAATCGGAATGAGCGGCGCCGGAAAAAGTACTCTTGTGCGATGTATTAATATGCTGGAGCGGCCTGATGCGGGCAGTATTGAAATTGACGGTGTAAATCTTTGCGAATTATCAGAAAGCAAGCTGAGAAGTGTACGCCGAGATATTACAATGATATTTCAGGGCTTTAATCTTCTTATGCAGAGGAATTGTCTCAAAAACGTGTGTTTTCCCTTAGAGCTTGCAGGTAAAAGCAAATCCGAAGCAAAAAAAAGAGCGCTTGAGCTTCTCGATACCGTAGGGCTTGGTGATAAAGCGAAAGCATATCCCGCACAGCTTTCCGGAGGGCAGCAGCAAAGGGTTGCAATAGCCCGTGCTCTTGCAACAAATCCAAAAGTTCTTCTTTGTGACGAAGCAACAAGCGCCCTTGATCCGACAACCACTAACTCCATTTTGGAGCTTATACGCAGTATAAATGAAAAACTCGGTATAACGGTTATTATTATCACACATCAGATGAGTGTTGTAGAGAGCATTTGCAAGCATGTTGCTATCTTAGATAACGGCGAGGTTGCCGAACAAGGTGAGGTTACGGAGGTTTTCTCTCATCCCAAATCATTGGCGGCAAGGAAATTGGTATTCCCAGAGGGAAGCACAGATTCTCTGATTGTCGGAGGATCGGGCGAGAGGTTTGTCCGTGTGATATTCAACGGAGCCGGAGCAACAGGCTCACCGCTTATTGCAAGAATGGCTGTTGAAAAAGGAATAGAAGCAAATATCGCTTATGCTTCTACAAAAAGTATCGGCGGTAAAGCCTACGGTTCTATGCTGCTTGGTATTTCAGGTGATGATGCGGATGTAAATACGGCTGTCGAGTATTTAACACAGACACCCGATGTACTTGCGGAAGAGGTGACGGTACATGTTTAACGATCTTTTCTCAAAAGAGACTCTCAGTGAAGCTTGGCGCATTATAGAAGCCGAGTTTCCGACAGCAATATGGGAGACAGTATATGTCACGGTTCTTGCAACTGCGTTCTCCATTCTGATTGGCTTGCCGCTGGGTGTTCTGCTGGTTGTCGGAGAAAAAAACGGTATTTTACCGTTACCGTCATGGCTGCTGCATACACTGAATGTAGTTATTAACCTGCTCCGCTCCGTACCGTTTCTTATATTGATGATATTGGTCTTTCCTTTAACACGACTGATTGTCGGAACGGTTGTAGGAACTACCGCTTCTATAGTACCGCTTGTTATTGCCGCCTTTCCTTTTGTGGCAAGACTTACGGAAAGCAGTCTCAGAGAGGTGAGTCCAAACACCGTTGAAATGGCTCAAAGCATGGGAGCATCTCCTATACAGATTATTGTTAAGGTTATGATACCGGAAAGCGTACCGTCCTTAATATCAAACGCAACAATTGCCATTACAACAATTCTCGGTTACTCGGCAATGAGCGGTATTATCGGCGGCGGCGGACTTGGTAAAATTGCAATAAATTACGGTTATTACCGATATAAATATCTTATAATGATTGCGGCAGTTATTCTGCTTATTATACTCGTACAGATATTCCAGAGCGTGGGAACGCGTCTTGCCGCAAAAGCTGATAAACGAATAAAGAAAAAATCCATTTGAGTTAGTAGGGAAGATGCAGTATGAATTTAAATTTCGACTTTATGCAGAAGTATCTGCCGTGGTATTTGGAAGCGGCGGTACTGACCGTTAAAATCGCTTTTTTCGGGATTTTGCTTTCACTGCTTGTCGGAGTTGTGTGCTCAGTGGTGCAGTATTATCGGATTCCGGTAATACGCAGGATTATTTCTGTATATATTGAAATAAGCCGAAACACACCGCTTCTGGTTCAGCTTTTCTTCCTATATTTCGGGCTTCCCAAAATCGGCATAGTATGGAGTGCGGAGGTTTGTGCTATTGTAGGTCTGGCATTCCTAGGCGGCAGCTATATGTCTGAGTCCATACGAAGCGGACTTGAGTCGGTTGAAAAATCGCAGATTGAATCAGCCGCCAGCCTTGGAATGAGCAAGCTGCTTACAATGAAAGAAGTAATTTTTCCGCAGGCACTTGCGGTATCCGTCCCCGGAGTATGCGCTAATGTGATTTTTCTTATAACAGAAACCTCGGTTGTCAGCGGAATTGCTTTGGCAGACCTTATGTATGTTACCAAGGATTTGATAGGTCTGTATTATGTAACCGATGAAGCATTAATAATGCTGGTGGTCTTCTACCTTATAATTCTGCTTCCGATTTCCATAATAGCAAGCTTTATTGAGAGGAGGCTGCGTTATGCAGGATTCGGGAATTAGTGTACTTTTTATGGGCAGCAATTTCCTGAGGCTACTCGAGGGGCTGTGGGTGACGCTTCGCATAAGCCTGATTGCGGTAATATTATCTATTCCACTTGGAATATTGTTCGGAATGTTTATGACGCTGAAAAACCCAATATCAAAGGCAGTAAGCCGAGTGTATCTTGAATTTATCCGCATTATGCCGCAGCTCGTTCTCTTGTTCATTGCATATTTCGGTGTGACAAGAGCCTTTGGCTGGAATCTTTCTGCCGATGCAAGTGCAATTATTGTGTTTGTCTTATGGGGAACCGCAGAAATGGGAGATTTGGTACGCGGCGCGCTTATCAGTATTCCAAAGCATCAATATGACAGTGCTTCGGCTCTCGGAATGACAAAAATACAGACATTTATTTATGTAGTTGTTCCTCAGACGATGCGCAGACTTATTCCGCTTACAATAAACTTAACTACACGAATGATAAAGACAACAAGCCTTGTCGTACTAATCGGTATGACTGAGGTTCTCAAGGTTGGAAAACAAATTATCGACGCCAACCGATTTGAATATCCAACGGCTGCGCTGTGGATATACGGAGTTATATTTTTGCTGTATTTCCTTGCCTGTTGGCCTATATCAATATTGGCAAAGAAACTTGAAAAACGCTGGAGGTGAACACAGTAAATGGAAAATATTCAACTTCAGGTATCCGGACTTATAAAAAGGTTTGGTACCGAGACCGTTCTTAACGGTATAGACCTCAGCGTTCGTAAAGGTGAAGTAGTTGTGGTATTGGGACCGTCAGGATGCGGAAAAAGTACGCTTTTGCGATGTATGAACGGTTTGGAACCTAAGAGTGCCGGTACTATTCTTTTAGACGGTGAAGAGGTAACCTCCGACAGTAAAAAAATTGCACAGCTTCGTCAGAAGATAGGTATGGTTTTTCAAAGCTATGATTTATTTCCCCATAAAAATATTATGGACAATATCACCTTAGCTCCCGTTAAGGTACAGAAACGCTCAAAAAAAGAGGTGGAGCAGGATGCCGAAAGGCTTCTTAAAAGAGTAGGACTATGGGAAAAGCGGAAAGCTTATCCAAGAGAGCTTTCGGGAGGTCAAAAACAGCGCGTTGCGATTATTCGTGCGCTTTGTATGAACCCCGAAGTAATGCTTTTCGATGAAGTGACCGCGGCACTTGACCCTGAAATGGTAAGAGAGGTTCTGGATGTTATACTGGAGCTGGCTGAAAGCGGTATGACAATGGTTATCGTGACCCACGAAATGCAGTTTGCGCGAGCTATTGCGGATCGCATTATCTTCTTAGATAACGGAAAGATTGTAGAGAATTCACCGCCTGAATTATTCTTTACAAATCCTCAAACACAGCGTGCAAAGGACTTCCTGCAAACCTTTGCTTATGAGAAACGCAGGACAGCAATAAATTAATTTTTAATCTCTTGAAAGAAGGAAAACAAAATGAAAAACAAAAATATTTTAATCAAATTTATCACTTTAACTGTCGCGGCTTTACTTATGATAGGCGGTCTTGCAGGCTGCGGTACCGAAACTGCAAGCAGTGAGGGTCAAACCGCAAATGCCGCCACTTCTTTCCGTACTTTGGATGAAATCAAGGAAAGCGGAAAAATTGTAATCGGTGTTTTCAGTGATAAAGCACCCTTTGGATATGTTGATGAAAATGGAGATTATCAGGGCTATGACGTATACTTTGCAGAGCGTATTGCAAAAGACCTCGGCGTAGAAATCGAGTATGTTTCTACCGACCCTGCAAGCCGTGTAGAATATGCTGCTACAGGTAAGGTTGATATTATTCTCGCAAACTTCACAGTAACCGAAGAGCGTGCCGAACAGGTTGACTTTGCACTTCCCTATATGAAGGTAAAGCTTGGTGTTGTGTCTCCAGATAATGCACTCATTACCGATGTAGAACAACTCAACGGCAAAGAGCTTATCGTAGTAAAGGGAACTACTGCTGAAACATATTTTGAAAAGAATTATCCTGAGGTAACCTTACAGAAATACGACGAATATGCCGACGCTTATAACGCTCTGCTTGACGGACGCGGAGATGCTTTCTCCACCGATAATACCGAGGTTTTTGCTTGGGCAATTCAAAATCCCGGCTTTACGGTAGGTATTGACGCACTCGGCAATGCAGATACTATTGCCCCTGCTGTAGGTAAAGGAAACACTACTCTCCTTGATTGGCTCAATGATGAAATTGAAGCACTTGGAGAAGAAGAATTCTTCCACGCTGATTATGCGGCTACTTTGGCTTCTGTTTACGGCGATGCCGCCAATCCCGACAACCTTGTTGTTGAAGGCGGAATAGTAGATTAAATAGAATGGATAAAGCATTGATTGCAATGAGCGGCGGAGTGGACTCCAGCGTAGCCGCCTGTTTGATAAAAGAACAGGGATATTCATGTATTGGAGTTACAATGAAGCTGTTTCAAAATGAATATATCGGAGAATCAAGGGAGCACACATGTTGCTCCCTTGAGGATGTTGAGGATGCCAGAAGTGTTGCACGACAGCTTAATATCCCGTATTATGTTTTTAATTTTTCGGATAGATTTCGGGAATGTGTTATCGACAAATTTGTCCGTGCATATGAGGCAGGAATTACTCCCAACCCTTGTATAGACTGTAACCGTTATCTTAAATTCGACAAGCTGTTTCATCGGTCAAAAGAGCTTAACTGCAATTATGTTGTGACCGGTCATTATGCCCGTGTGGAATATGATGAGACTCTTAACCGCTATTTACTCAAAAAAGCACTTGATACAGATAAAGACCAAAGCTATGTGCTTTATGCTATGACTCAGGAGCAGTTAAGTCATACACTTTTTCCGCTTGGAGAGCTGACAAAGCCTGAGGTTAGAAAAATTGCTGAAAAGCACAGCTTTATAAATGCCAAAAAGCATGACAGTCAGGATATATGCTTTGTAACAGGCGGAAAATACACAGATTTTATTCAACAGTATACATCAAAGAGATATCCTGAGGGAAATTTTGTTGATATAAACGGTAGGGTGCTGGGCACCCATAAAGGTATTATTCATTATACAATCGGGCAACGCAGAGGATTGAATATATCGTCCACTGAGGCGCTTTATGTATCTGCAATAGATTCGGTTAATAATACTGTTACTCTTGCTTCGGAAAATGAGCTTTATACAAAAAAGCTTGTTGCAAAGGATATCAATATGATTTCAACCCCGTTTCTTGAAAAACCGGAAAAACTAAAGGTTAAAGTTAGATACCGCCAACCTGAGCAACCGGCAACTGTAGAGCAGACCGATACGGATACACTGGAGATTACTTTCGATACTCCTCAACGGGCGGTAACAAGCGGACAAGCAGTTGTAATATATAACGGAGATATCGTAGTTGGCGGAGGCACAATACAACGAAAGTGAACTAAAAATATATAAATTACAGTAAATGAATAAAATTTATATAATATAGGTTCATTACAAAAGATGACTGGGCAGTTCTTTATCAGGCACCTGCTTTGATGCGGAATTAAATTCTGATGTACGCGGCAGCTTAATCTCGCCGGCAAATTCCCTAGGGGAAATGCCGGTGATTTTTTTAAATGCAGCTGAGAAGTAGGCTTGATTGGAAAATCCGGCAAGCTCGGCAGTTTGGGTGACAGATATACCTTCTTTAAGCAGCTGCTTTGCACGGGATATTTTAAGGGTTGTAAAATATTCGTGAACACCGATAAGGGTATATCTTGCAAAAATTCGTTTCAGATGTGACAGACTAATATTAAGATTCTCTGCCAGTTGAGATACAGAAAGCTGTAAAGGTATATTCTGTTGCAGAATATCAACAGCTTTTGAAAAAAGTACGGCATCCTTTTCTAGCGGAATAGGAGATGGCTTATCTTTAGCACGGCAGCGGATAAAAAGTAATTCTAACATTGCGCGTAGCTCTTGATATGCAAGAGAATCTGAGATATCACTGCTTTGTGCATATATCATATTTATCAGCTGCTGCTCCCAGTCAGAAAGAGCAACAACGGTTCCCTCCGGCATAGATAAAGCATTACCCTCTGTTTTAAACTCGACCAAGAAATATTGAGTATTATTTACATCTCTTATACAATGAAATTTCTCGGGGGCTAATATGGCGATACTTCCCTTATTTAGCTCAAAAATTTTATTGCCGGAGGTAATGCTTAATTTTCCTTGAAACGGATAAACCATTTTCCAATGGTCATAAGTGCCGCTGATATCGTTATAAGAATCGTTAATATATGCATTGATTATCTCGTTTATATGAAATTCCGACGGTGTATTGAAAGCTTTAATATTTATCACTCCTTGAAACAAAATCAAATTAATATTCTTTTTATTTTATCAAAAATTTGAAAACGGCTCAAATATATTATATCATTAATTTTTTTAATTGTAAAGCAAAAATACCGCACAAGGTTTCTCTCAAAAACCTTGTGCGGTATTTTAGTTTAAATCAATTAACGAACGATTTTAACCTTTGCACCGTTGCCTATACCTGCTGCGTTTGCATCGTCGGTATCAATATGCATTTCCAGCTTGAAAGCTTTATTAACTCTTACCTGTACATCGTAAAAGGTTGTCCGGCGTTCGCCGTTTGCTTCTACCGTAACATAGTCTCCGTCTTTTAGACCGAAAGCGGCGCCCTCTTCCTCGCTCATATGTATATGTCGGTTGGCAATTATACAACCTTCCTTAAGGGTAACAACACCCTTTGGACCAATTATAGTTATCGGAGCAGAGCCTTTGATATCTCCCGATTCGCGTACAGGCGGTTTTACCTTTAAGGTGAAAGAATCTGTTCTGGATATTTCTACTTGAGAGGCAGAACGAACAGGGCCTAATACACGCACACCTTCAATAGGACGAAGTGAGGGTCCTACGATAGTAAGCTGTTCCTTACAGGCAAACTGACCCGGCTGTGAAAGCTCCTTTAAGGGTGTGAGCTGATAGTCCTTTCCGAAAAGAACTTCAACATGTTCGGTTGAAAGATGAATATGGCGGTTGGAAACACCGACCGGAACGGTATCGTTTTCAGCAGTATTACTGCCGCATTGAGCCATTACTCGGTTGACAATTTCAGCTACCAGAGCAGCATCGTATGCCATTATATAAACACTCCTTAATTTTTATTAGATAATACGGAAGCTGTCTGCCATAACACAGCGGCGCTGGCGGGTAAAGCTTCTGGCAGAGGTTATTCCCTCTCCGGTAGGACCGGCGATAGTAAAGGTGGTATGTCCTTCGCCGCCAAAACCGATACCGGCATAGGAGGGTGCATTTTTAACAAAGATAGTGGTTTCTACAGCACGTGCGAAACGGGAGAGATGGTCAATATTCTTAGAGTGCATATGAGCGGTGTGGCGGTTTCCGTGTTCTGCTTTAACAGCAAGCTCAATTGCCTGATCGATATTGTCAACCCGAACAATGGGGAGAATAGGCATCATAAGTTCGTTTTGAACAAAGGCATGGTCAAAATCCGCTTCGCAGATAATGCAGCGAATATCCTTGCTTACTTTTATGCCTATCTTGGCGAGAATTACATCCGCATCTCTTCCTACACATTCACGGTTAACTATTTTTTTAACCTTACCGTTTTTATCCTTCTTTTCTACAAGAACAATTTCTGCTAATCGTGCTGCCTGAGCAGAATCTATAAGATATGCTCCATTTTTAAGCATTGCAGAGATAAGCTCATCAGCTATGTTTCGGAATGCGAAAACTTCTTTTTCGGCAATACAAGGCAGATTATTATCAAAGGTACAGCCGTTGATAATATCTTTTCCTGCTTTGGCTATATCAGCTGTGTCATCAACTATAACCGGTGGATTTCCTGCTCCTGCTCCGATTGCCTTTTTTCCGGAGGAAAGAACAGCTCTTACAACACCGGGTCCGCCTGTGCATACAAGCAGGCGGATAAGCGGGTGGGACTGCATTACTGAGGCAGATTCCATAGTAGGTTTTACCATTGAGCATACCAAAATATCCGGACCGCCGGCAGCCTTTGATGCACGGTTTACCAAATCAACAGCATAGTTGGAAACTGCAATAGCATTGGGGTGCGGATTAAACACAACACCGTTTCCGGCAGCTATCATACCGATACTGTTGCAGATAACAGTTTCACTCGGGTTTGTACTCGGAGTTATAGAGCCTACCACACCGAAGGGTGCCATTTCAACCAGAGTTAATCCGCTGTCACCGGTACGCGCATTTGAGATAATATCTTCTGTGCCCGGTGTTTTATCGGCAACCAAAATGTGCTTTAAGCGTTTATGCTCTACCTTACCCATTCCGGTTTCTGTTACACCAAGCTCTGCCATAATAGCAGCTTCTGCACGGGTAAGCCGGCGAATTTCAGTGATGATTGCTTCTCTTTGCTCAACCGACATTGCGCGTACAGCGCGATAGCCTGTGTCAGCAGCCTTAATCGCATCATTCATGTCCTCATATATTCCTATAAATTTATGAGGACCGTAATGAGTGCTGTCCCAATCCTTAGTACTGCTTGATTGCATTTTATTAAGTACTTGGCTGACTACCTCTCGGATTTCAGCTTCAGAAATATTAGCCATTGCTGTTAGCTCCTTAAAATAATTTCGTAATTTTTTCAGTAAATCAAATTTACATTTTTCTCTTTAAAATGTTCTACCCAGCGGTCTGATGGCTGACTGTCTGTGACAACTGTGTTTACATCACCGATATCACAAACATGCACAAAGGAAATTTTATCAAATTTAGTGCTGTCAACCGCTAGAATTTTATGTTCAGCCGCGGAAAAAATCGCCTGCTTTATAACGGAATCCTTTTCATTTGAATCAGTAATTCCCATATTCATATCAATACCTTTTGATGAGCAGACTGCTAAATCTACATGGAAGCCGCGAATCATTCGCTCTGCAGACGTTCCTACCAATGATAAAGCTCCTTTTTTCAGAGAACCCCCTGTGGAAAGGACGTTCCAGTCGGTTTTATCTGCCAGTTCAAGCATTATTTCAACCGAATTGGTGATAAGAGTAATATTTTTGCGGTTTGTAATACATTTGGTTACATAGATTGCTGTAGAGCTTGCGTCAAGCATAATGTAGTCGCCGTCATGAATCATTTCTGCTATTTTTTCGGCGATTTTCTGTTTAAGCTCTACATTAGTCCGTTTACGAACATTAAACGGAAGGTCGGTATGCAGGCTCTGATTAATAACGGCACCGCCGTAGGTCTTTTTTGCAAGACCCTCGTTATCCAGCTTTTCGAGGTCACGCCGTATAGTTTCTTCAGTGACATTAAATTCACGGCTTAAGTCCGCAACGATAACCTTTCCCTCGGCGGATAGCTTTGCCAGAATTGCATTGCGTCGTTCAATTGCGAGCATAAAAATACATTCCTTTTATAAAATATTCTTATAAAATATTTTGCCAGAATTTAGCATCGGGTCTCGGAATAACTGCGCTGTCGAGGAACATACCGTCCTCTCCGGCACCGAGCTTTGCACGTTCAATAGCAGCTTCAACTGCGGCAATTTCACCTGTAAGAAGCAGATACGATTTTCCGCACATACCGCGTGCAAGGCGAAGCTCTATTAAATCAACCAAAGCAGTCTTCGCAGCAGTATCAGCCGCAACAATAGCAGCCGCGGCGGAGAAGGTTTCAAGAACACCCAGTGCATCGGGTGTCTTTATTTCAGTTGCACCGTAAAGGGCGCTGAAAATAGATTCGTGTGGGTTTCCTAAAACAAAGCTGTCTATCAGCTGTTCGGGATCGTTTATCGCTGCGGCATCAACCGAAGCTTTAACAGCACTGAGGTCACCGCTGATTAGTACGAGGAATTTGCCGGGACAAACGGTGTCTGCTTGGAGCAGCTCTACCTCGGCGGTTTTAACCATACGGTCTGCCGCGCGCATACCGGAGGAAACCGTTTTATATTCTACCATACCAATGGCCTTTTTCATAATTTAGCTCCTCCTTTTTATATAGATATAATGATTTTGTTTTTGGTTACATCGGTTACTGTTCCATCAATCGGAGAATGTATCGCAACGCTTAAAGCGTTTTCTGCAGGAGCTGCGATTAGTTGCCCTGCGGTTACCTTATCTCCTTTGGCAACCTTAGCAACAGCAGGTGCGCCGATGTGCTGAGACAGAGCAATACTTAAACTCTTAAATTTTAAAGGCTCTTCGTTTACAGGTGCGGCTTTGTTATAAGGGTCAAGACCCAACCGCGAGCGAAGACGGGATAACGGTATCATTCGCATATTTCTTGCAGGATCAACCTCTCGCATAGCGGGAGACTTCTGGGCTTTTATACCGTTTTTCCTCAAGCCGTTTTTGGTTTCAGTAAGAAGTGAACGGGGGGAGAGTCCCTGTCCGCACGAATATAGTTCGCAGAGTCCGCAACCGGAGCAATATAAAGAATTTAAATAAGGTGCCGCATCGTTTGTTACACCGTTTGAAGCGGCAAGCATAAAGGCGCTTGGGTCAATAGGGTGACCAAGTAAAGCTCTGGGGCAAAGTGAGGTGCAGTAGCTACACTGACAGCAGGCTGACATTGCACGCTTTATATCAATAAAGGGCTTGCTCAGCTTTTTCTGCACAAGGGGAAGTGTTTTCGGGAGCACTAAAACAGCGTTTGTGGTTTTAGTAACTGTATCAGATGGATTAATCAGCCGTCCCATCATAGGTCCGCCCATAATATAGGCGGGATCATCAATTGTTATACCGCCTGCCATATTGAGAAGCTCATCAACTGTAATACCAAGCGGAGCATAAACGGTAACGGGAGTTTTAACTCCGCCCGTTATTGTAACATATTTATGAGTAACCGGTTTACCCTGCATAGCACGGTAAATATTGTATACGGTTTCCACGTTTAGCACTGTAACTCCCACTGAGAGCGGAATAGCACCTGCGGGAACTACACGGCCGGTTGCTTCATAGGTAAGCACTACCTCGTCTCCTGCAGGATAAACCTCAGGCAGAGTGCAGACCTTCATATTTGGAAAAGAAGCTATTTCTTGGTTTACGGCGGCAACAGTTCTCTTATATGAGCCCTTAATGCCTATGTAAACGGTATTAACTTCCAGAATTTTCGAAATTTGATATAATGTGCTTAGAATTTCATGTGTATACATTTTAAGCACTTCTCGGTGCAAACGGAGCAGAGGCTCACATTCAGCACAGTTAAGGATCAAGGTGTCGGCGCTTTTATCCAGTTTAGCATAGGTGGGAAATCCCGCACCGCCTGCGCCGACGATCCCGCTTTCACGCAAAAGCTCTTTTAATTGTTCAATATTCATGAATTGATCACTCCGGCAAGTCCGGTGCCGCTGTCTACAATACCGACAATTGCAGCGTCTACGGGAGAATCAGCCATACCGCAGCCAATGCGGGCGGCACTTCCTGTAGCAACCAATACGATTTCGCCGATGCCGGCGCCTACATTGTCAACAGCAACGATTTTTTCATTCGGATTACCTAATTCGGCGAGCGGCTCTATCACCATAAATTTACTGCCGACAAGGTTTTCGTTTTTGCGTGTGGAAACAACGCTTCCAACTACTTTTCCGACGATCATTGTTTTCACCTGTTCTTTCGTGATTAGTCAACCGAGTTTTTCTAAAGCTCGGATAGGGCGGTCAACCGAGGGGGCAATAAGCCCCCTCAAGATATTGACAAGCCTTCTTGCTCTTATTTAAGGGTGGGCAAGATTTTTTCCACATCGTCATGAGGACGGGGAATTACGTGTGTAGCGATAAGCTCGCCTAAGCGTGAAGCGGATGTTGAACCTGCTTCAACAGCGGACTTAACAGCGCCAACGTCTCCGCGTACCATAACAGATACTAATCCGGAGCCGATTTTCTCGGTGCCGATAAGCTGAACGTTTGCAGCCTTAACCATTGCATCAGCAGCCTCAATTGCAGCTACCAAACCTCTGGTTTCTACCATACCTAATGCTTCAAGTGCCATTGTTATATCCTCCTTAAATTAAATGTTTAATAAAGTTATTTCAAAGAAGGGAGAATTTTCTCCACATCTTCGTGGGGGCGGGGAATTACGTGTGTAGCGATAATTTCACCCAAACGGGAAGCGGACGCAGAACCTGCTTCAACAGCGGACTTAACAGCGCCAACGTCGCCGCGTACCATAACAGATACTAATCCGGAACCGATTTTCTCGGTACCGATAAGCTGAACGTTTGCAGCCTTAACCATTGCATCAGCAGCCTCAATTGCAGCTACTAAACCTCTGGTTTCTACCATACCTAATGCTTCAAGTGCCATTTTTCTTACCTCCTTTTTGGGTGTTGTTTTTACGGTCTCTTCAGCCGGTTTTGATGTGGTTGTTTTGGCGGTGGTTGTTTTTTTCTCTGCCATCAGAGATTACCTGCCTTTCTTTTGAAATCGGGATGCGCTAAGCTCAAGCAGACGCTGTGTTTCTTCATGGGGGTTTGCTATAACAGCGTGAGCAACAGGCTTTTTAAGACCGTTTGCAACAGCGTTCTCTACCGCGGCTGTAACAGCGGAAACATCACCCTGTACAACAACGGTGACTAATCTGCCTCCTAGCTTGCGCTCCCATGTAACGAGCTCGACATCTGCCGATTTGCACATGATATCTAAACAGTCAATAGCGCCGGTAACACCGGTCACCTCAATCAGTCCTAAAGACTTCATTACGGATAACTCCTAATTAAAATTTGGGGAGAATTTTCTCTACATCTGCATGGGGACGGGGAATAACATGAACTGCAACCAGCTCGCCTAAGCGAGAAGCGGTGTTTGAGCCTGCTTCAACAGCGGCTTTTACAGCACCAACGTCGCCGCGTACCATAACAGATACTAAACCTGAACCGATTTTTTCAGTTCCTATTAATACAACCTCAGCAGCCTTTACCATAGAATCAGCAGCTTCGATTGCAGCGGTGAGTCCGCGGGTTTCAATCATACCAAGAGCTTCATTAGACATTTTATTTTCCTCCAAAATATATTAATTTTTATCAAAAGCGTTTAATTTGAGCATCGGCTCGGTGTCGGGCTCGGTGCTGGTTAAAATATGAGAGGTTACAACGCCGGATACCCGCTCAGCTGCAAGCTTTGCGGCCTCCACAGCGGCTTCAACATCGGTTACACTGCCGCGGAATTTGATTGCAACAATCAGCGGTACCTCCAGCTCATCGGCATTACCGGGCTTGTTCTTATCAAAGGTTTCAACAGTAACATTTGCGGCTTTACAGCCTGCATCACAGGCAACAAAAGCAGTAACAAGTCCGAATACCTCAACTATACCGGTGGCTTTTCCCATTGTACTTTACCCTCCGATTACTTATTAACAATAGCTATCTTTAAGCCTTCCATATTTAGGTTGGTCTTAAGAGCTTCATTTATCTGCTCAAGAGGGAACTTATGGGTAATAAGCTTCTCCATAGGAAGTCCGATAGCTTTAGCACGCTTAAGGAAATCAAAGGTAGTTGCGTAATCACGAAGTGTGTATACCCAAGAACCAACGGTTGTAATTTCCTTGGAGCAGATGTCGAAATGGGGGTTAATGGTGGCATCGCCGCCGTTAATGAAGAAGCCCAATTCGCATAAGCCGCCGCCGTTGCGGATGAACTTATAAATATTGCTGTGAGCAACAGGAGAGCCTGTGCACTGGAAAGCAAAGTCTGCTTCGTAACCGCCGAAGGCATCCTTAACAGCGGCAGTCAAAGCCTCAATGCCCTTATGATCCTTAAAGTTAACGGTTTTGTCAGCACCCATTTCCTTAGCAAATTCAAGTCTTTTTGCTTCGCCGTCTACAGCAACTATGTTTTCAATACCCATAGTGCGTAAAACTGCAATACAAATAAGACCGATAGGTCCGCAGCCCTGAACTACTACACGGCTGTTAAACCTAAGTATTCCAGTGGTTTTTGCACGCTCAACTGCGTGTATAAGTACGGCACAGGGCTCAATAAGTATTCTTGAATCTAAATCTAAATCACTTACATTGAATACGGTTGAGCCGCCGCGAATTAATAGATAATCACTGAACCAGCCGTTGAGATGAATATCATCATCGGGAAGAAGACCGTAAACATCGGCGCCTCCGACATTTTGCTTATTCAAATCAAACATTGTGATATCAGGGTTATCCTTAAATATCATACAGGTTACAACCTTATCGCCTAAAGTAAGGGGTTTACCTGCACTGTCTTTCTTAACATTTTTGCCCATCTTAACGATTTCGCCGGTGCCTTCGTGACCGAGAGCTACAGGAATCAAGCCGAAGGGATCGCGCTTGAATTCGTGAGCATCGGTTCCGCAGACGCCGCAACCCTCAACCTTAACGAGGATATCATCGTCTCCAACTGCAGGCATAGGAAATTCTTTAACTTCAAATTTCTCAAGCTCAGTCAGCATTGCTACATGGGCAGTAGAGGGGATATTGCCGCCGGAAGCTGAAGATGAGGGGGCTTGGGTACCCTTCATATCGTTCAGAACCTGACGGACGATAGCCTCAATATTGGATGAATTTATGTCCATATTATTTTCTGCCTTTCTCAAATAGTTGTTTGCCGTATGCCGCCAAAGCGGTGTCCTGCTCCTCGGTACCGCCGCTGACACCCAAACCGCCGATTATCTCACCGGATGCATTGCACAATGGCTCGCCGCCGCCGAAAATAACGATTTGACCGTTATTGGTGAATTGAATACCGTAGAGCGACCCGCCCGGTTGGGCAAGAGGCTTTAATTCTGAGGTGGACATTTTGAGAGATACCGATGTAAATGCTTTTTGCACCGCAATGTCATAACTGGCGATATATGAATTATCCATACATTCCACTAAAACGGGACGGGCTGCACGGTTAGAGATTGCCACAACAGCGTTAACTCCCATTTCCGCGGCTTTTTTTTGCACCTGCTCGCTAAGTGACCGCGCCTGCTCCAAGGAAACATCACCCGAAGCGGCACCCACCTCGCGGGCTATGGTATCTATCAAAGAACGCAAAGCATGTTCATCCATGCTGTTCACCTTCTTATTTGCCGAGCTGTTCCAACACGCGACGGGTAATCTCGGAAACGAGGTCGGAGTTGTTGCCGTGGTTGCAGCTGCCGCCGCAACCGTGACAGCTGGGTTTACCGTCCTGTGCGTTGGGGCAGAGGTCAGCAGGGTGCTTGCCCTTCATGCCGAACTTACGGCGAATTTCATAAAGACGCTGAACCTGAGCCTCACTAAGCTCCTTAGGTCCGCCTAACTGCTTAGATATGTAGAGCAGATGAGCGTAGAACTCAAGTGATTCCATTTTGTGATAAGCGTTGAGAAGTGTGTCCGAATAAGAAAGCGCGCCGTGGTTCTCAAGCAATACTGCGTCAAATGACTGCAGATACTTAGAAACAGCGTTAGGAATTTCTTCTGTAGAAGGTGTTCCGTACTCAGCAATCGGAACGCAGCCGAGAGCGATAACAGCCTCAGGCATAATGGGCTGAGTAAGCGGAATGCCGGCAATAGCAAAGCCGGTAGCGTACATAGGATGAGCGTGAACAACTGAATTTACATCAGGACGCTCCTTATATACACGCATATGCATCTTGATCTCGGAGGAAGGTTTGAATCCGGCATTTGCCTGAATTACGTTTCCGTCGCGGTCTACTTTGCAAATGTATTCGGGGGTCATAAAGCCTTTGCTTACACCGGTGGGTGTGCAGAGGAACTCATTGTCGTTAAGCTTAACGGAAATATTACCGTCATTAGCGGCGACCATGCCCCTGTCATAAATACGTTTGCCGATTTCACAAATCTGTTTTTTAATTTCAAATTCGTTTGCCATTTTGGGTTCTCCTTTGAATATATTTTTTTGTTTTATTTGGTTTTTCACCTTATTATGGTTTGATTTTACCATAAATAACAAATAAAGTCAACATAAAAATCTGCATTTTTCTTTATTTTTCTGTTTTTTCGTTGGATTTATGTTGATTTAGGTGTTCTAACACCTTATTTGTTCCCTCTCCGGTAACAGAATTTACAAAAAATACCTTGCGGCAGCCCGAAAGCTCAAGCCAACGCTTGGCGCGTTGAGGGTCCGCTTTATCAATTTTTGTAACAATACCGATTACCTCGCGGTTTACAAGGCAGGTAATGCACGGGGGAAAGAGCGAATAATCATCATCTGCGGCGATTAGCAAAGCAACTACATCCGCCTCATAAGAATAAAGCGCAAGCGCACAGCCTAAATCGTGATTTTCGGCATATTCGCCGGGAGAGTCGATTAAAAAATCATCAAACACCATACCTTGTGTTTTTTGATAGTGTACCTTTTCACCGCGCAAGGCTTGCGTTAACGAGGTTTTGCCGCAACCGCTGCGACCTATTAAAAGTAACTTTTTCATGTTCTGGTTATTTCGCAGACATCAAAGCCCAGCTTGTTAACAGCGTATTCAGTAACCGCACTCAACGCTGCCTCGACTTGGGAAACAGAGCCTGTAACTATCACTGTACCGCTGAAGCGGTCAACAAAGCCTAAGGTTACACCGGAAGCCTTCATAGCGATATCTCCTGCTATAATAGCGGTTTCGCTGGGGCTTAAGGTAAGTATTCCGATAGCACCCGAATGCTCCTCTGCCGGATCAAGACCAAGCTTATAGTAAAGCACCTCGTCAGGATTGGCGATAATGTGTGCCAATGTGATTTGCTTACCGGGAACAATTTCCTGAATAATTCGTGCTTTATCACTGTTTGAGAGATAATTTTCCAAATTCATTTTTTAACCTCCCAGATGAGTAGTAAGTCCGTGTTGTTCGCAGACCTGCAGTAAACGCTGCATATGTTCTGCGCTCGGAGGGGGAACGTCCCCCATCAAATAAGGACGGTTAAGTCCGTCATATTTATCCTTGCCCATTCTGTGATAGGGCAACAGATGTATTTCCTTTACATTAGGAAGCGATGCTGCAAATGCGGCAATATCGCCGATTTCCTGTTCGGTATCGTTAAAGCCGGGAATAACAGGAACTCTGATAATGAGTTTTTTTGCCTTCTCAGCGATTAATTGTGCGTTAGCGAGTATCTTCTCGTTAGGCTTAGTGGTAAATTCCTCATGCTTGCGGCTGTTTGTGTGCTTAATATCCATTAAGAATAAGTCTAAATGGGGGATAAATCGCTCTATAACAGCAGGGTCTGCAAAGCCTGTGGTTTCCATTGCGGTGTTGATGCCGTTTTCATGGCAAGCAGTCAAAAGAGCAACCGCAAAATCAGGCTGTAACAGACTTTCACCGCCCGAAAGGGTCAGTCCGCCTCCGCTGCGGCGGTAATAGGGACGGTCGCGAAGTATTTCCTCCAGTACCTCACCTACCGAAATATCTTTACCCACAGTTTTTACAGAGCTTTTTTGCTTCATCTGCTGAATTTCATAGGATTGCGATTCGGGATTACAGCACCAACGGCAACGTAACGGGCAACCCTTAAGAAAAACAATCGTACGAACACCCGGTCCGTCATGGGTGGAAAACCGTTGAATATCAAATATTCTTCCGGTTACCGAGAGAATTGAAGTGTCCATTTAGAAGTCCCCCTGCTGAGTGCGGTTGATGATATCGTCCTGCAATGAGCGGGAAAGGGTGGTAAAGAGGGCGCTGTATCCTGCTACACGAACTACCAGAGATTTATATTTCTCAGGGTTTTTCTGAGCATCACGCAAGGTTTCGCGGCTTACAACATTAAACTGCATATGGCTGCCCTTTTGATCAAAATATCCGCAAACCAAAGCCACAAAGCTTTCAAGTCCTCCTGCACCTGCAAGGGCGCTGGGATGGAATTTCATATTAAATAGCGTACCGTTTGATGCAATAAAATGATCAAGTCTTGATACTGAATTTGCCGCAGCGGTAGGACCCTTTAAATCGCGGCCTGCCGCGGGTGATACACCGTCTGCTACGGGTGTGTTCGCAAGGCGTCCGTCCGGAGTGGCACCGGTTTGTGCGCCCAGCGGTACATTTGCGGATACAGGATAAAGACCTGCCTGAAATTGACCGCCGCGCGGATTTCGGTAATTAAGAAGCGGACGGGTATATGTATATGCTACATCACGGGCGAAATTATCTACCTCGGGAATGTCGTTT
Organism: Clostridia bacterium; assembly: GCA_017472575.1. Taxonomy (GTDB): domain Bacteria; phylum Bacillota; class Clostridia; order Oscillospirales; family Acutalibacteraceae; genus UBA737. Next base: position 113,116 of record JAFUPX010000010.1, read on the forward strand.
CCGAATTTGGGAAGAGCGGCAATACGGTCCAGTAACTGCTGATAGCTTGCTTTTTCTGCCTCGGTGCAATCGTTTTTGGAGACTGTTTCATAGATTGCTTTTACATCCTCCGATGAAAGCTTTTTGCCGCTTTCAACAAGCCTGCGTGCAACCTGAGCAGTAATATTTTCAGCCTGCTTTGCATCCATATCCTTTCCGTAGTTATGCTCTAAGGCATCTTTATATTCTTGCATGGTAACAGTTTTATCTTCAAATACCAGCTTTTTAATTGCATAGAGTGCATCTGCCATATTAGCAATACCAAAGCCCTGAGGACCGGTAAAGTTATATATTGCGCCGCCCTCCTGAAGACTTTTGCCTCTGCCTATGCAGTCCTCAACCATTGAAGATTGGAAGGGCAGGGGACAGCGGTCAGCATGAGCCTGATCGATAGCATTGTCTGCATTTACAAGAAGCTCAATAAAGTAGTTCATCTGAGCTTTATAAGCGTTATAGAATTCCTCAAAGGAGGTCATTTTGGTTACGTCTCCGGTTTGAGGTCCTAACTGAACTCCCTTGTCAACACCGTTGGAGAACACAAGCTCCAGCGGACGGCACATATTAAAGAAAGCAGCATCGTGCCAGCCGTCGGTCTTACCTGATTTCTGGGGTTCTACACAGCCTATTATATTGTAGTCGCGTGCGTCCTCAAGAGAGAGACCGCGGCTTTGAAGCGAGGGTATTATTACCTCGTCATTGTAGTATGCCGGAAGACCTACACCCGTGCGTGTAACTTCAGCGGCGCGCAGCATAAATTCGTGCGGTGTTCCGTTCCATACGCGTACTGAGAATGACGGCTGAGGCAAAGATACGTGAAGCGTAGCGTTCATACACATATATGAAATGTCATTAGTAACATCACAGCCGTTGGCATCCTGACCGCCTACTATAAGGTTTTGGAAAAGGCTGTAGCCTGCAAAGCCTTCAGCGGAAGCGGCATCGCGTACCTTGTTAAGGTCATTGAGCTTAACCCATATACAGTCAATCAGCTCCTGAGCGAACTCACGGGTAATCTTTCCTTTTTCAAGGTCGGCTTTAAAATACGGATACATATATTGGTCAAATCTGCCGGGGGAGATTGAGTGACCGCTGGATTCAGTTTGAAGCAGCATCTGTACAAACCAAAAGGATTGGCAAGCCTCATAAAACGAGGTTGCACCTAAAGCGGGTACACGTTCACAGTTAGCTGCGATTTGCAGCAGCTCTGCTTTGCGGCTTTCATCAGCGCAGGAGGCGGCTTCTTCCTTTGCCAGTGCGCAATAGCGAGCCGCATAGCGGCAAACCGCGTCACAGCTTATTAATACTGCCTCTAAAAACTGATGACGGCGGGCATAATCCCCGTCTGAAACCTTTAATTTTGCCAAAGCCGCACGGGTCTCATCGGCAATACCGCGAAAACCGATACGCAAAACCTTTGCATAATCTACAGTTACGTGACCGATGCCGTTGTAGAAATAGTTTCCGGGAGTGAAGATATTGTGCTCAATTGCTGCCAACGCCTCAGGTGCCATATAAGCAGTCGCCAATTCGCTGGTTGTCTTCCCCTTCCAATAGGGATAGACCTTGCGTAATGTCTGCTTAGTCTCTTCTGATATATAAAAGGGGTCGGCACTGCGGGTAGCAACAGTATCAAATTCATCCTCCAGCCAGCTATAGGAATATTCGGGGAATACCTGACAGCTGCGGGGAGCTTTTGTATTACTGCCGACTATCAACTCCAACGGGCGGATAGTGATAGGAAGCTTATCCAAAATATGCGCAAAAGCCTTTGCACGGCGCAAAACAATGGGCTGACCCTCGGTTTCGCGATAGGATTCCGTAAGCAAAACAGCACGGTCTGCCTCAATTTCGGGCATTTTAGCAAACAGATGCTCTATAAGGGCAGGAATTCTCGCGGATTTATTAATTTTTTCGGTGTACACAGAATTCATAACTGTACCTCACTCTAAATTTCAACAAAAAACAATATTTTATAATATTCTACGGTCATTTTAACAGAAAACCACAGCACTGTCAATAGGAAAACAAAACAAAAACAGAAAAAATAACAAAAAACCAACATTTTTTAATGAAAAGGTTTTTTGTTTAGTTTACTGTGATGACATTTTAGTTTTTGTATGGTACAATATAAAAATATTCTTAAAACATAATCTGCTTTTAGAAAGGATTAAAATTTATGAAGGTTTTAATGATTAACGGAAGTCCGAGAGCGAACGGAAATACTTCTATAGCTCTCAAAGAAATGGAAAAGGTATTTTTGAAAAACGGTATTGAAACCGAAACAGTTCAGGTGGGAGGCAAGGATATCCGCGGATGTATGGGATGCGGCTTCTGCTTTAAAAACGGAAAATGCGCTATTGATGATATAGTAAATAACTCTCTTGCGGCAAAATTTGAGGAGTGTGACGGATTGGTTGTTGGAAGTCCGGTTTATTATGCTGCCGCCAACGGTACTCTTGTTTCACTGCTTGACCGCTTGTTTTACAGTACAAATTTTAATAAAACTATGAAGGTCGGCGCCGCGGTTGCAGTGGCGCGACGCGGAGGCTGCTCAGCAACCTTTGACCAGCTTAATAAATATTTTACCATTTCGGGTATGCCGGTTGCCTCCGGTCAGTATTGGAACAGTGTCCACGGCAGAAAAGTAGGGGAGGCATCGGAGGATGCTGAGGGTCTGCAAAGTATGCGTACACTTGCTGAAAATATGTCTTTTCTCATAAAGAGCATTGCTCTCGGCAAGGAAAAATACGGAATTCCGGAAAAAGAGCCTTGGCAGATGACTAATTTTATACGTTAGGGTAAGAAGAATAATCCGAACCTGCCTCAGAGCGGCATATTTCGGTGCTTTTTACCCGATTTATTCTTGCAAGGCGCCAGCCTTGCCGCGCCGCTCTTGAAAAATCTGATAATTTGAAATGCTATTAAAAAAGCTCCGCGAATCTCATCTTACAATGAAATTCGCGGAGTTTTTTATTTTCAAACAGTGTAAAACAATAATTTACCTAACATTACTCTTAATATATTCCCTCGGTGATACACCCTTGTATTTTTTAAATGCCTTTGAAAAATAGCTTAAATCGTTAAAACCGCTCTCTAAAGCCGCTTCGGTTATTGTAAGCCCATTGGCGGTAAGCTCGTGGCAGGCGGATTCTATGCGCAGATTATTTATGTAGTCGATAGGAGTTCTTGAAGTGAATTCCTTGAAAAAACGGCATAAATATTTTTCATTCATTCCCGAAACGCGGGATAAATCTTTTAGGGTTATAGTTTCTGTGTAGTTCGCGCCTATCCAGTCAAGCAGCTCCATAAGTACCTTTATCTGTTTTGCGGTATGGCGGTCGCGAGCAGCTTTGGTTACAAAGCCGGAGGTGTAAAGACAGGAAAAAAAGCGGTAAATAAGGCTGTAAACCTTTAGATGATAGTACTCTGAGGTGCATTTCATTGTTTCAAAAAGTTCATTTACAATTTTATAAAATTCGCCTTTGCCTGCTTTGAAATATTCTTTTATATTAACTGTACGGTTAATTATCGGCATCATATACATACTTAAAATATCGTTATTTTTTTTTCTGAGCATCGAAACATCAAAAACTATACATTCGTATACGCAGTTTTCGGGTGTTCCGCGGTGAAGCATACCGCATTCCACAATAGCAATATCTCCTGACTGCATACGGTGACTTACGTTATCTATGTAAATACAGAAGCTTCCGCTTAAAACCCTTATTATTTCAAATTCTCTGTGCCAGTGAAGCTGCATTTCATACTGCGGATGATATTGGGTTACGTGGTAAAACTGAATAGGAAAATCGGAGGAGCCGCGCTGTTTTTTTTCATTGTATTCGAGGTATTTCATAAAGTTTACTCCTAAAAGTGACTTTTATTATAATTAAATTCGATATTACGCAAGTATTTTAACACATTTCATACTATAATGCAATTGTAGAATAATTTTATTCTGTGAAAATTTTAATATAAAACGGAGGTATTATTATGGCAAAAAACAGACTTATCGGCGATTATCCGGTTATAGGAATCCGTCCCACTATTGACGGAAGACGCGGACCCTTAAAGGTAAGAGAATCTCTTGAGGATCAGACGATGGGTATGGCAAAAGCTGCCGCAAAGCTTATTTCGGAGAATCTTTGTTATTCAAACGGAGAGCCTGTAAAGGTTATCATTGCTGATACAACTATCGGACGTGTAGCAGAAGCTGCCGCTTGTGCTGATAAATTCAAGAAGGCAGGAGTAGATATTACTCTTACAGTTACTCCCTGCTGGTGCTACGGGGCTGAAACAATGGATATGGATCCCAACACAATTAAGGGTGTTTGGGGATTTAACGGAACAGAGCGTCCCGGTGCGGTTTATCTCGCTTCAGTTCTTGCAACTCATGCGCAGAAGGGTCTTCCCGCATTTGGAATTTACGGTCACGATGTTCAGAATCTTGACGAAACAACCGACATTCCTGCAGATGTTCAGGAAAAAATTCTCCGCTTTGCACGTGCTGCCGTTGCTGCGGCTACAATGCGTGGCAAATCATATCTCCAGATAGGCTCTATCTGTATGGGTATCGGCGGCTCAATAATTGACCCCGATTTCATTGAGTCATATCTCGGTATGCGTGTTGAATCTGTTGACGAGGTAGAAATTATCCGCCGAATGACAGAGGAAATCTATGATAAGGAAGAGTACGAAAAGGCTCTTAAGTGGGTTAAGGCAAACTGCATAGAAGGCTTTGATAAGAACCCCGAGGATATGCAGAAAACCCGCGCTAAGAAGGATGAAGAATGGGAATTTGTTGTCAAGATGATGGTTATCATCAAGGATCTTATGAACGGCAATCCTAACCTGCCCGAGGGCTGCGAAGAGGAAAGAGTAGGTCACAACGCTATTGCCGCCGGATTCCAGGGTCAGAGACAGTGGACAGACTTCTATCCCAACTGTGATTTCCCCGAGGCTATGCTCAACACTTCATTTGACTGGAACGGTGCCCGTGAGCCTTACATCCTCGCAACCGAGAACGATGTACTTAACGGACTTGGAATGCTCTTTATGAAGCTGCTTACAAACCGTGCTCAGATGTTTGCTGATGTTCGCACATACTGGAGCCCTGAGGCTGTTAAGAGAGCAACAGGCTATGATGTTGAAGGAGTTGCTAAAGATAACGGTGGATTTATCCATCTTATCAACTCAGGAGCTTGCTGTCTTGACGCTAACGGCGCCGCTAAGGACGCAAACGGTACTCCTGTTATGAAGGAATGGTACAATGTTACCGAAGCAGACCAGAAGGCAATTATGGAGAATACTACCTGGAACTTTGCTGACCTTGGTTACTTCCGTGGCGGCGGTTATTCTTCACGCTTTGTAACTAACGCTGAAATGCCTGCTACAATGATAAGACTCAACCTTGTTAAAGGCTTAGGCCCTGTTCTTCAGATTGCTGAAGGCTGGACAGTTGAGCTCCCCGAAGATGTTACAGATACTCTTTGGAAGCGTACTGACTACACATGGCCCTGCACATGGTTTGCTCCTCGCTGTGACGGTAAGGAGGGCAGCCCCTTCAAGACCGCTTATGAAGTTATGAATAACTGGGGTGCTAACCACGGTGCCATATCTTACGGACATATCGGAGCAGACCTTATAACACTTTGCTCTATTCTTCGCATTCCGGTTTGTATGCATAATGTCCCTGAAGAGAAAATTTTCCGTCCCGCAGCGTGGAACGCATTCGGTATGGATAAGGAAGGTCAGGATTACAGAGCTTGCGCGGCTTATGGTCCTCTTTACAAGTAATTATGTCTGATTTTACATACGAAACAAAAAACACTGAAAGTAAGCTCGAAACCTATGAATGGGATAATGTTTGGTGGGAGCAGACCGGCAATAAAAGCTCAAAGCGAGTTCTTTATATAGGAGATTCTATCTCCTGCGGAACAAGACGCGCTGCAACAGCTGCTTCGTCAGGCAAATTATTGTTTGATGGGTTTGGCACATCAAAGGCTCTTGATAATCCGTATTTCGAGCCTGCTTTAAAGCTGTTTGCAGACCAGCAAAAGAAAAGAGAGGCTGTTATTTTCAATAACGGCCTCCACGGCTGGCACTTAAGCGATGAAGAATATAAAAGTCTTTATGAAAAAAAGATAGATTTTCTGATTTCGCAGTTCGAAGGTACTCCTGTTTTCGTTGTACTTACAACTGCTGTACTCGGAGATTCCGACAGGTATGACAGGGTTATCGCGCGCAACCGAATCGCTGAGGATATAGCAGCGGAAAAGGGCTGTCCTGTAATTGATTTGTTTAAGGTTTCGGAGGAAAATGCCGCGCTTCATACTAATGACGGTGTTCATTTTAATGAAGCTGGATATGAAGGCCTTGCCAAGGAAGTTGTAAAACGCATTTTTGAGGAAATACCTGATTAATGAGGTAATTTATGGATTATATTAAAAGTGAATGGGAAGGCTTTGAGCGCCTTGACTTTGAGTTTAAGGGCAGAAAAGCGATACTTATAGTTCCAAATAAACCTACAAAAGAGAAAAAATGGCTTTTTAAGACCGAGTATTTCGGAGCATTTCCGTCTTTTGAGCTTGAAATGTTAAAACGCGGCTACTATGTTGCGCATATTCAAAATAAAACGCGCTGGTGTTTGCCGGAGGATACCGATATAAAGGCGGAATTTTGCGAATTATTATCTGCCAAGTTCGGGCTTAATGAAAAATGTATGCCTGTGGGTATGAGCTGCGGCGGAATGCAGGCTGTATACTTTGCGGCAAAATATCCGCAGTATGTAAAAGCAATGTATTTGGATGCGCCTGTGCTTAATTTATTGAGCTGTCCGGGCGATGTAGGTAAAGCAAACGGAGGAATGTATGAAGAATTTCATAATGCCACCGGAATGGATTATTCCTTTCTCATAAATTACAGAAACCATCCGATTGATAATGTTGACGCACTGATAAGGGCGAGAATTCCGATATTTCTTATCTGCGGAGACAGCGATACCGTAGTTCCCTACTGCGAAAACGGAATGCATCTTGCAAACGCTTATAAAAAGGCGGGCGCTGATTTAACTGAGATATTAAAGGAAGGGTGCGACCACCACCCCCACGGTCTTGAGGATAATACACCGCTTATCGAGTTTGCATTAAGTAATTACTAATAAATATGATGAGGTGTCATAACCAAGCTTCGTTACGGCACCTCATCATATTTTTTTGTCGTTAGTCGTTATCAGCAACAGCTCTTTCTCTGAAAAGAAGGGAGATACACCATATTCCGGCAAGAGCGATAACTGTGTAGATAATGCGGCTTATTATCGCGGTGGGACCGCCGAATATCCAAGCAACAAGGTCAAACTCGAAAAGACCTACAAGTCCCCAGTTGATACATCCTAGTATAGCCAGGATAAGACAAATTTTATCAAACATTGATTTCACTCCTTTAAAAGGTTTTCTGCACGCGTGGTACGAGTATATTATGTGTGAAATGTTAAAAAATATTCATTTTAAAAGCAGGAGCGCCCCCGCTATTGCGGAGGTGCTCCAAAAGAGGTCCGAAAAAGCTTATTTCATGCTATTTTCGTAAGACTCGATCATCTTCTTAACCATCTGTCCACCGATAGAACCGGCCTGCTTAGAGGTAAGGTCACCATTGTAACCCTGCTTAAGGTTAACGCCAACCTCGTTGGCAGCTTCCATCTTAAAACGATTGAGAGCTTCCTTAGCCTCAGGAACTACATTCTTAGCCATTTCTGTTTTCACTCCTTAAATTTTAATTTGTTTTGCGTTTGCAATAGTATTTTGTGGAGTGAAATAAAATTTATTATAGGTAAATTTTATTTTTAATGACATTTTTTTCAAAAAAATTCAGGCTGAAAAGCCTGAATTTTAATATTTAATCGATATTTACCACGCGCCGGGGAAGTATTCGTCGTTACTTGAACTGCTCTGTGAGGAGCCGGAAGCTAATGAAGAAGTTGTAGAGCTTGTAGAAACTGAGGAAGACTGCACTGTTGAAGAACCTGTAGCTTCATTCGTGATGGTTACGTTGGATTCCAAAAGCGTTGCACCGGATGCAGAGGTGTTGCTTTTGGAGGAAGTGCTGTTTTTTGAAGATGACTGTGAGGAAGAAGTAGTATCACTCGCACCGCCTGTTTCATCGGTGGTTTCGTTTGAAGCTTCTTCAGAGACTTCACTCTGAGAAACAGAAGAAGCATCACTTTCGGTTTTTTCTTCATCCTTTGATTTGCAGGCTGTAAAGCATATTGCGAGACTTAAAATAAGAAGAGCAACTAAAATTTTCTTAAGCATAACTCTTTTTCCTTTCTGTTTTTATAATTCTATTATAATTATAAAAAAAGCAAAGTCAAGATAAACAAAAATTAAAGTGATAATTTGGCAGGAAAAGCATTAAAAAAATATTGAAAATTTTTTGCTTTATGGTAAAATACACACGAAAGCCGTATAATGGATACAAAATGAAAAAAGGAGAGCATTATGATTATTGATATACATACTCATATCGGAGTTATAAAGGGCGGATTTAATATGCCTGAGAGTATGCTTGTTGAGAGTATGCGAAAATATGAGATAGATTATTCTTTGGTTTCGAATATAGAGGCGGCTTATTTCAAGCCTCTTGAAAGTAACATAAAAATGATTGAGCTTGTAAAGAGGTATCCTAAAATGCTTGGCGGAATGCTTTTTTGCACTCCCGAGTTTAACGCTGCGGATGCCGAGAGACTTTACACTGAAAACAAAGAACATATAAAGGGAATAAAGATTCATCCGGATATATCCGGCACCGCAATAAATGATGAAATATTTTTCAGTTTTTATGAAATGGCAGCAAAATATGACCTGCCGATTTTGTTTCACACAAAAGCTTCGCCTTTTTCAAGGATAGAATTTGTAACCGAGGTTGCGGAAAGGTTTCCTGCGGTAAACTTTATTTTAGGTCATATGGATATTGATACAGAGGATAAAAAAGAGGCTGTAGCGGCAATAGAAGAATACGGTAATATTTTCGGTGATACAGCGTGGGTTAAGTGGGACAGTATCAAAAATGCCGGTGATAAGTGCCTTGATAAAATAATGTTCGGGACCGACGCTCCCATTGCCGGAGAGGATACATACGCTGATGAAAAATTTTATTCCGAATATTATAAGCGCGACTGTGAAGCCAAGGAAAAAATTTTATACAAAAATGCCGCAAAACTTTTTAAAATTTAAAAAACAGTTAATTATTTTAGGAAAATGTTGTAATAATATATAGATTATGATATATTACAATTAATAATATTTTAAATTAGATATATAGAAGTGGTGAGGAAAATCAACAACAGTTTAAAGTCCGCGGAGCATATGCTCTGGTATAAACAGCCCGCGGAGAATTTCAATGAAGCATTACCCATAGGCAACGGCAGAATAGGTGCCTGTGTTTACGGCGGTATAAATGAAGAAACAATATCTCTTAACGAGGATACTCTCTGGAGCGGTTATCCAAAAGAAATCCTAAAGGAAAACTATCCGGATATTTATAAAAAGGCGGCTGAGCTTGTAAATTGCGGAAAAAAGACCGAGGCTCAAAGATTGCTTGAGGAGAATTTCGGCGATTATCTTGTGCAGGTTTATCTTCCTTTGGGAAATCTGAAAATAAAGCAGCCTCATACCGGCAGAATAAGCGGTTATAGACGTGAACTTAGAATTGACAAGGCGCTTCATAGGGTTATTTACCGTTGCGGCGGAAAGGAATATATAAGAGAATGCTTTGTAAGCTGTGACGCTCAGGTTCTTGTAGTTCATTTCAGTTGTTCACAGGGTGCAAGTATAAACTTTTCAGCTTGGCTTGAAAGTCAGCTTAAATGCAGCTTTGAAACACAGGGAAGTCTGGTTTGTATGTCGGGAAATACACCGGAGTGTGTTGCCGGCTTTGGAAATATGTATAAAACTACAGATTACCAGATATACTCAGACGACCCCTCTCAAAAAGGAATGGGTTTTGCGGCGGCTATGTCTGTTAAAATAAACGGCGGTAATGTTCAGACAGTAGGAAAGAAAATTTTTGTTTCTGATGCTGACGATGCAACACTTTACATATCGTTAAGAACCTCGTTTGAGGGTTGGAACAAGCATCCGTCTTATTCAAGCAAGGATTACAGAAAACAATGCTTTGCCGATTTAAACGAAACCCGCAAAATACTGTATTTTGATTTGGTGAACCAAAATATAGCGGCACATAAAACACTTTATGACCGTTGTGAAATTTCTCTTAAAAACAGCAAAAACAGCAGACTTCCGACCGACCGCCGTCTTGAAGCACACGCGCAGGGAGCAGAAGATAATTCGCTTTACGCCTTACTGTTCAATTACGGACGGTATCTTACAATTGCCTCTTCAAGAGAGGGAACTCAGCCCTCTAATTTACAGGGTATATGGAACGAAAAGCTGCTTCCTCCATGGAACAGTAATTATACGCTTAATATTAATACCGAAATGAACTATTGGCCCTGCCTTGCCTGCGGACTTTTTGAATGCTATGAGCCGCTTATAAGAATGGCTGAGGAACTGGCAGAATCGGGTAAAATCACAGCTAAAACCTATTACGGAGCGGACGGTTGGGTATGCCACCATTCAAGTGATATCTGGCGTGTAACACACCCTGCAACCAACAGGCTCAATAATAATGCACAGTGGGGCTTTTGGAATATGTCCTCGGGCTGGATATCTGTAATGCTTTGGAATTATTTCAGATATACGCTCGATAAGGAGTATCTTAAAAGGATATATCCTGTTATAGAAGGTGCGGCTCTCTTTTATAAACAGCTTTTAACTGAGAAAAACGGTGAGCTTGTGCTTTCGCCCTCAACATCACCCGAAAACAATTATATTGAAAACTCAGAGACCCACGCGGTTGATACCGATACCGCGATGACTCAGGAAATTTTATTTGATTTATTCTCGGCTGTGGGAGAGGCTCAGGAGATATTGGGGCTTGAAAATAAATATTCAGACCTTGCTTCAAGGCTTAAAAGACCGAAAATTCAAAGTGACGGCTTGCTCTGCGAGTGGGGCGGAGAATATGATGTATGGGATGTGAACCACCGTCATGTATCTCACCTGTACGGTCTATTCCCATCGAATCAGTTTACCGATGAGCAAAAGCGAGCATCTGTAAAAACCCTTAAGCAGAGGGGTGACGGCGGTACCGGTTGGAGCCTTGCCTGGAAAATAAATCTTTGGGCAAGACTGGGCGACGGTGAACACGCGCTCAAATTGCTTGACAATCAGCTTAAACCTGTGCCGTCGGAATGTGACACAGCCGACAGACCTGGAGGTAGTTACCCTAACTTATTCTGCGCGCATCCGCCCTTCCAGATTGACGGAAACTTCGGAGCAGCAAGCGGAATAATTGAAATGCTTGTACAGGCAGATAAAGACGGAAACCCCGTTCTTCTTCCTGCACTGCCTGAAAAATGGAAAGAGGGAAGAGTTAAAGGTATAGTTTTACCCGGCGGAAAAAAAGTAAGCTTCAACTGGGAAGACGGAAAAATATTAAATTATGAGGAGAATTAAAAATGTTAAAAAATATTCCTAAAATCTTATCACCTGAGCTTTTAAAGGTTCTTTGCGAAATGGGTCACAGCGACCGCCTCGTTATAGCAGACGGAAATTTCCCAGCTGAAAGTATGGGAAAAAATGCTATAGTTATCAGGGCGGACGGTCACGGCGCGGCTGAAATTCTTGAGGCTATTTTGCAGGTATTTCCGCTTGATACATATGTTGAAAAACCGGTAAATCTTATGCAGGTTATGCCAGGAGATACAGTTGAAACTCCTATTTGGGATGAGTATGAGAAAATTGTTGCCGCGGCAGACGAGCGCGGCGCAAAAGCTATCGGTCAGATAGAGCGCTTTGCTTTTTATGAGGAGGCTAAAACTGCTTATGCAATAATCGCAACCTCCGAATCCGCTCTTTATGCAAATGTTATGCTTCAAAAGGGAGTAATCTGATATGCCATATTTGCAGAATATGACACCGTCCGATTTGAAATCGGCGGTAGAAAAGGATTTACCCCTCTTTGTTTCGGCAGGTTCTATTGAATACCACGGAAGCCAGTTACCTTTAGGTACGGATTTATTTATCTGTGAGGGTGTTTTGCGCGAAGTGGAGAAGAAAACAGATATTGTTATTGCTCCGGCTTTTACCTTCAGTCCTACAGGCTTTATGGTATCCGGTCCCGAAAAGGGAACGGTTGATATAAGACTCGGCACCTTTATCGAATACTGCTCCGAAATTCTTTCCGCCTATAAAAAAATGGGCTTTAAGCATATCTATGTTGTAGTTCATCATCAGGGCGGAAATATTGGAAGATTTTTGCAGATTGCTGTTGAACAGCTTAATTCCTACAGCCTTTATGAGGAATTCGGTAACGGCTGGTGGACTAATAAAACACCTACCGACAATTCCTGTGAAATAAAGGTTGTTCCCGCTGTTTTCGGCGAGGAAGTAACCAAGGAGTTCTTCGGTCACGGAGGCGAGGGCGAAACTCAGCCTATAATGGCACTGTACCCTGAGCTTGTGCATATGGAAAGGCTTACCGATAATGAAGCTTTTTGGAATCAAAGCGCCGTTGATGCAAACAAAGCTGACGCTGACAGAGCATTAGAATTACTTGTGGAGCAGTGGATTAAAAAAATAGAAAACAATCAAGTTTAAATGCTTTGGCTAAGATAAAAATAATAAAGATAATTTATTTATATGGAATATTCTTGAAAAAAAGGATATTGATGTAATTTTAATAAAATAGGTAGACTTATTTTTAAAAATCAGTATAATTAATACATAGGTATAGATTGGTATTGAAATTTTTGACCGTCTGATAAATGAAAAAGCAGGTGATAGGTATGAGAAAGGTTCTCTTATTTTTATTGAGTGCTGTAATAGCGGTGTCTGTTTGTGCTACGCCCGCTTCTGCGGCATCCGTCGATTATATGAATTACGAGGCATACCTTCGTTTTGACGCTACCGATGTTTCGGAGCACGGAACAGTAAGGCTTTCGGTTTCTATGGAAATTTTAGACGAAATTGAAGTAAGTGATATGGAGTTTAAAATTTTCTGGTCGGATTATATGAGAGCGGAAACCGGAGAAGGCTATTATGAATCTGTTTATCCCTGTTTTTCTTACAATTCTGAAACAAATAAATCCTATATTAATCCGGTATTTGATGATTCGGAAATAGGTTACTACAGTGACTACACTAATGGATATATTAAATTTTTTAACGATAATACAAGCGGTTCAAATTTAACCCTGAGCGGAACAGTTGAAATTTTCTGGGTTGAGGTGAGTGTAAACGAAAAGCTTCCCGAAGGAAGCTACAAATTTGAGCTTGAATGTATCGAAATGTATTCAAAGGCTGAAGACGATTCCGATGATATAATGAAGGATGTAGTCTTGTTTTCCAATTATGAATATAGGGATATATGGAACGGCGAAAGACTTGAAATATACGGCAATAGCGAAATGCCTATATCAAGAGAAGGCTCTTATTTTGAGGTATACGCAAATAAAAAGCTTGAAATGTGTTACTCAACTAATGAATCTGTTTTTGAGGTTTTGAGCTATGAATATGATGAAGACTTTGAAATGACGGTTATTTCATTATGGGCAAACAAATTAGGTTCGGCGTATCTTTGTGCCGCAAGTGGGGTTATCGACGATGAGGCTTTTTGCAGGATAGCGGTTGTTGAAAGCAAGCCATGGCATGTATATGTATCTAACAAGAGTGAAATAAGAACCGAATATGTTGTAGGGGAAGAGCTTGATTTAACAGGAATGAAGCTTAAATTAAACTACAGCGATAACGGTTGGGAAATAGTTGATTCCGGATATGCCGTCAGCGGTACTTACGATTTTTCGACTGCGGGAGAAAAAGACATAAGAATATATTATGAGCATGAAAGTTTATATACATATCTTCCGGTAACAGTTTATAATTTGCCACAGATTGATTTGGGCGGTTACGGTCTGCACGAGGGCAGTGATACGATATACACAGTCAGTGCTTCAACCTCTGCCGAAGAGCTTTTATCTAAGATAACAATTCCCCAATCGGACAGATTTTCAGTCAGAATAAGCAAAAATGAAAGTACATACAGCGGAACTGTCGGAACGGGAATGACTTATGATATAATTTTTGACGGTCGAACAGTTAAAAGCTATACTATAGCAGTTGAAAACGATGTTAACGGCGACGGTGTTTGCAATATTCTTGATATGCTGCGTCTTAAAAAAGCAATTGCCGGTATAAACGGAGTAACAGTTAATGATACTCAGAAAATTGCGCTACACGGAAATACAGAGGAACAAAATGCGGCAGACCTTGTTAATATACAAAAACAATTAATTAAAACGGAGTAAAGCGTATGCAAGAAGAAAATTACAATTTGCAGGAAAATCCCGAAACGGGCGAGGAAGCACAAGAGCAAGATTTTTTGCGTACAGAGCCGAAAAAGCCTGATATTATCTCAAAGATAAAGGAGTTTTTTGCCAACAAAGAAAAAAGGGCAATAACGATATGGTCGGCAAGTGTATTGGCGGTTGCTTTGATTGTTCTTATAGTTTGTCTTTACGTAAAGTCCGATAAAGTTGATAAGGCTTTGAAAACCGAGAATTATGAAAGAGTTCAGGTAACCTTTTATCAGTCTATGGAGTCGCTGGTAACAGAATCTGAGGAAGAAACCTCTTCGGACGAAACCGATGAGTATTCTGATGAGGATTACTATAATTATTACGGCGATGTATATTATGATGAAAACGGCAGTATGGTAACATATAGTGATGATACATCCTCAGAGGGATCCGATGAGCCTGAAACCACTAAGGTCAGCGTTATGAAAAAGGACGGAGATGTATATTACGAGGACGGCTTGAGCGGAGAATACTATTACTATAACCGCGACGGACAAAATTACGTTCTTTATTATGACGATTTTTACGGAATTTACGCTGATAACGGCAAGTGGGTTGAGAGCGAAACAGAGGATTTTTCACTTTCTCTTACATTTGATTTTTCCGTTCTTGAAAATATCGAGAAATCTGATTTAAAGAAGACAGATAAGGGGTATGTACCCAAAGAAAACGCGGATGAGTTTTTCTATACGATTTTGCGAATTGAAAATAAGGAAAATTATCAAAACTGCGAGGTATATATTCAGTTTGATAACGGAAAAATCACTCAGATAGAAACCGTTTGTGTTTATCAGGGAGAATATGAGATAGTTCAGACCTTTGATTTTACCTATAAGGACGAATCAATAGAGATACCCGAACCCGATGTTGCAGCAGGAGAGGAAGTATCATGGGATGATGTTTCGGGAGACACTAAAGATGAATAAATTTATTAAGGTTTTGAGTGTTGCGGCGGCGATGGTGCTGTGCCTTGGAATAACTGTCTTAGCGGATAACGGACAGACCGTGTTTTCCTTTAATTTTGCCGATAACGGCGATAAGGCGGATATATCTTTAACCACTGATACCTTTACAGGTGTTGGCGGAATAGATATCCAGATAAATTACGATACCAATTCGTTGGAGCTTATTGAAAGCAGCGCTAAGTGCGGTATAAAAAACGGTGATATTGCGGTTAATAAAGGCAGTATACGTATTATCTGGGAAACCACTGATGAGGTTGAGCTTCCCGAGGTTTTGGCTTCGGCAACCTTTAAAAAGCTTAATGAGAGTGCAGAAGTCTCGAATATGACTGTTGTTGTTAATGAGTATTACGATAACTCAACAAGCCTTATTGATTTGCCTTATCAAATAAGCTTTCAAAATGCCGAAAAGGTTGAAAAGGCGAAATCGCAATTTCCTGTATGGATTATTGTTTTGATAGTGTGTCTTCTGGCTTTGGCTGTTGCAGGATATTATTTTATAGGAATAAAGGGTTATTTCAGACCTGCAAATGCAAAGCATTTGAGTAAGCCGGACATAATTGCTTTGCTAACAAGAAAAAACAAACAAGAGCAGGAAACTGAGGAGAGGGAGTAATCCCTCTCTTTTTTATGTATAAACCTTTAAATTTTTAAAAATATAGGTGACATACGGAAATAAAAATGTTATAATATACAATGTATAATTGTAATTAGGGGGAAAGGGCTTTGAAACTCCTCTGTCTTGACGGAAACAGTATAATTAACCGCGCTTTTTATGGAATTAAGCTGCTCACAACTAAGAACGGTCAGTATACCAACGGTGTGTACGGATTTATAAATATTCTAAACCGACTTTGCGAATTAGAACAGCCGAACGGTGTTGCTGTTGCATTTGACCTTAGAAAGCCTACTTTTCGCCATGAAATGTATGACGGCTATAAGGCAGGAAGACACGGTATGCCGGATGAGCTTGCTTCTCAGATGCCTATACTCAAAGATTGGCTTACGCTTTCGGGATATAAATGCCTTGAATGTGAAACCTATGAGGCGGACGATATTCTCGGCACCTTAGCAGCTATGTGCGAAAAGGAAAACTGTGAATGTGTTATCGCTACGGGCGACAGGGACTCCTTGCAGCTTATATCGGATAAAACGAGGGTGTTGCTCGCGGCAACGAAAATGGGAAAGCCTGAAATAATAAACTACGATAAAGCCGCACTTTTCGAAAAATACGGTCTTGCGCCGGAGGAAATGATAGAGCTAAAAGCTTTAATGGGGGATTCTTCGGATAACATTCCGGGCGTTGCAGGAGTTGGAGAAAAAACCGCACTTGACCTTGTAACGCGTTTTCATAATATTGATTATATCTTTGAAAATATTGACACGTTGGATGTAAAAGAGGGTGTACGCAAAAAACTTGCGGACGGTAAAGAAAGCGCATTTTTGAGCCGTAAGCTCGGAACTATCTGCCGTACCGCTCCGGTCGGTGTAACCTTGGAAGAGTGCAAAAAGACTGACGGTGACAGGGCAGGGCTCATAAGACTGATGACCTCACTTGAGTTTTTCAAATTAATGGAGAAAATGGGTCTCAAAGCAGAGCCGATAGCAGTTCAAGCAAGCGAAACAAAAGAAACCGCAAGGAAAATTACTGTCTGTGAATTTAAAAAGGATAAAATCTCCGGTATAGCAGACATTTATTCGGAGAACCAAGAATATGCTGTTGTTACGGGAGATACTGTTAGCAGAATTACCGAGGCGCAGACGGTAGAGCTTCTGCAAGATGGAGCAATTCCTAAAAGAGTTTATGATTACAAGAATATTTCAAAGCAGGTAAAGGCTGAAAATGTTATTTTTGACGCTCTTCTTGCCGGATATCTCTGCAATCCTGCCTCATCCTCATATTTGCCTGACAGACTGGCTCAGGAATACGGAGCCGCTTTACCTGAAATAGAGGGCGAAAGCGATGATTTTTTAAAAAATGCCTGCATTTTTTCGTGCACCTGTGAAAAATTAGAAGAAGCGCTTGTTAAAAGCGGACAGCGAGAGCTGCTCAGCAAAATAGAGCTTCCTTTAGCAAAGGTTCTTGCAAGTATGGAGAACTTAGGCTTTCTGGTTGACAGCGAAGGGCTTAGCAATATGGGCAGAGAGCTTGGAGAGCGCATAACGGTTATTGAGAAAAAAATATTTGAGTATACAGGATATGAATTTAATCTCAATTCCCCTAAGCAGTTAGGTGTTGCCCTGTTTGAAAATCTGGGTCTCCCTGCTAAAAAGAAAACCAAAAGCGGCTACAGCACTAATGCCGAGGTTTTGGAGGGCTTAAAATATGCGCACCCTGCGGTTGAGCTTTTGCTTGAATACCGCCAGCTTTCTAAACTTAAATCCACCTATTGCGACGGACTTATCACCTGCATTGCAGAGGACGGACGGATTCACTCCACCTTTAATCAAACTGAAGCAAGAACAGGCAGAATAAGCTCCTTAGAGCCGAATTTGCAGAATATACCTGTTAAAACTGAGGAAGGTAAGAAGCTAAGGAAATTTTTTAAGGCTAAAGAGGGTTATGTTCTGTGTGATGCGGACTATTCCCAGATTGAGCTTAGAGTTTTAGCCGCTGTTTCGGATGACAGGAATATGATTGATGCCTTTAAATCTGGCACAGATATCCATACTCTTACCGCTTCTCAGGTTTTCGATATGCCTGTTGATATGGTAACTCCTGTTATGAGAAGCAGGGCAAAGGCGGTAAACTTCGGTATAGTATACGGTATCGGCGCATTCTCACTTTCTAAGGATATCGGGGTAACCCGCGCCGAGGCGGACAGTTATATTAAAGGCTATCTTGCAACCTATCCGCAGGTTTCAGAGTATATGGATAAAACAATAGAGGATGCAAAGAAAACAGGATATGTAACCACCTTGTTTGGCAGAAGACGTTATCTGCCGGAGCTTTCTTCCTCAAACGGAATGCTCCGTGCCTTTGGAGAAAGAGCGGCGAGAAATGCTCCTATTCAGGGGACTGCCGCGGATATAATAAAAATTGCGATGATAAAGGTTTATGAGCGATTAGAAAGGCAAGTGCCTGATGCAAAGCTTATTCTTCAGGTACACGATGAGCTTATTGCTGAATGTAAAAAAGAGGATGCTGAAACAGTTTGCAAAATTTTACAGGAGGAAATGGAGTCCGCCGCGTCTCTTGCTGTTCCTCTTACAGCCGAAGCTCATTTCGGCAAAAATTGGCTTGAAGCAAAGGGTTGAGTTTTAATTGAATATAATTTTTGTCTGTAGGGGAAATACCTGCCGCAGTCCTATGGCAGCAGGGTATCTTGCCTCTAAGGGCATACCGTGGATAGAGGTTAAAAGCAAAGGCTTATTTGCGGACGGAGCGCCTGTGTGTGAAACGGCTGTAAAGGCTATGGCGGAAGTAGAAATTGATATTTCCTCTCATATCTCTTCCTCGCTTACAAAAGAGGATGTTTTGTGGGCAGAAAAAATAATCTGTATGTCGAAGTCGCATATGGCACAGCTTTTGGCGGCAGGGATAAGTGATAAAAAGCTATCTATTCTTTCGGGTGGGATTAACGACCCCTTCGGTGGAGATATCGAGGTTTACCGAGCTTGCAGGGATGAAATTTTCCGTGGCATAGATATGCTTTTTGAGCAGGGCTTTTTTAGCGAGTTCAGCATTTCTCCCATTTCCCAAAGGCATATTGCCGGATTGGCTAAGCTTGAAGAGGTTTGTTTTTCTCAGCCGTGGTCGGCTGATGCACTGCTTGAGTCCTTTAAAAGAGGCACAAAATTTTTTGTTGCTGAAAATGCCGACCATATTATGGGGTATATAGGCTTTAATGTAGTTTTAGATGAAGGATATATAACAAATGTTGCGGTTTTTCCGAAGTACAGA
>JAFUPX010000011.1 GCA_017472575.1 Clostridia bacterium
TGCTCTTGCATACAGTATTGATAAGGAAGATGACCAGAAGGTTATGGTATATGACCTTGGCGGCGGTACATTCGATGTATCTATAATCGAAATGGGTGACGGTGTTCAGGAGGTTCTCGCAACAGCCGGTAACAACCGTCTTGGCGGAGACGACTTCTATAAGCGCGTTATGGACTATATCGTAAGCACCTTCAAGGCTGAACAGGGCATTGATTTAAGCGGCGATAAAATGGCTATGCAGCGTGTTAAGGAGGCTGCCGAAAAGGCTAAAATCGACCTTTCGGGTATGACCTCTACCGATATCAACCTCCCCTTTATTACTGCTGACCAGACCGGTCCTAAGCACTTTGAAACTACCCTTACAAGAGCTAAGTTCAATGAGCTTACAAGCGACCTTGTTGATGCTACAATGGGTCCTGTCCGTCAGGCACTTTCCGACTCAGGACTTGATAAGAGCGAAATTCATAAGGTTCTTATGGTTGGCGGTTCTTCAAGAATTCCCGCTGTTCAGGAGGCTGTTAAGAGCTTTATGGGCAGTGAGCCGTTTAAGGGAATCAACCCTGATGAGTGCGTTGCTATAGGCGCATCCTTACAGGCAGGTGTTCTTGGCGGAGATGTTAAGGGACTTCTGCTTCTCGATGTAACTCCTCTTTCTCTTGGTATCGAGACAATGGGCGGAGTTTCCACAAAGGTTATTGACCGCAACACAACTATCCCTGCAAAGAAGAGCCAGATTTTCTCCACCGCTGCGGACGGACAGACCTCTGTTGAGGTTCATGTTCTTCAGGGTGAGCGTGAATTTGCCAAGGATAACAAGACCCTCGGTGTATTCCATCTTGACGGTATCGCTCCTGCTCCTAGAGGAATTCCTCAGATTGAAGTAACCTTTGATATTGACGCTAACGGTATTGTTCACGTTTCCGCTAAGGATTTGGGAACAGGCAAGGAAAACAATATCACAATAACCTCCAACACGAATATGTCCAAGGAGGATATCGACAAGGCTGTTAAAGAGGCTGAGGCTTATGCCGCTGAGGATAAAAAGCGCCGTGAGGCTGTTGATGTTCGTAACAATGCAGACCAGATGATTTATCAGACAGAGAAAACTATCACTGAGCTTGGTGATAAGCTTTCCGCTGACGAAAAATCCAAAATCGAGGCTGCTAAGGATGCTCTTAAGGAAGCGCTTAAGGGCGAGGATATCGATGCGATAAAGGCTAAGCAGGAAGAGCTCCAGAAAGAGCTTTACGCTGTAAGTGAAAAGGTTTACAAGGCAGCTGCCGAGGCACAGCAGGCTCAGGGCGGTGCGGCACCTGATAACGGTAATGCAGACCCTAATGTTTACGAGGCTGATTATACCGATGTTGACGACAATAAATAATATTTTTGCATAGCAAAACTATTATCAGTGAAAAGGTAATAGTGAAGAGGCAATGAGTTTGCTTTGCAAACGATGTATAAATGCCGCTTTGCGGCACATCGAGCTTATTCACTATTACTTTTTACTTATTACTTTAAACATCATCGCCTAAGGCTTATGATGTTTTGTAGGGGAAATTATTTTGGCTGACGATAAAAGAGATTATTATGAAGTCCTCGGAGTAGATAAATCTGTATCCGATGATGAATTGAAAAAAGCATACAGAAAAGCGGCTAAAAAATATCATCCGGATCTAAACCCCGGAGATAAGCAGGCAGAAAAGAATTTTAAAGAGGTTAACGAGGCATACGAGGTGCTTTCCGATAAAGAAAAGCGTGCCAGATACGATCAGTTCGGTCATGCAGGAGTTGACCCCAATTTTGGTGCAGGCGGCGGAGGCTACGGCGGCGGATTTACCGGCGATTTCGGCGATTTGGGAGATATTTTCAGCTCATTCTTCGGCGGCGGCTTCGGTGGCGGCAGAAGAAGTAACCCTAACGCTCCTCGCAGGGGTAACGATACTGCGGCAAACGTCAACCTTTCCTTTGAGGAAGCGGCAAAGGGCTGCAAAAAGACCGTTAAGGTCACAAAAATCGAGAATTGTAAAGAATGCGGCGGCTCGGGTGCGAAAAAAGGAACCAGCCCGAAAACCTGCCCCGTTTGCCACGGCAGCGGTCAGGTAGCGTCAACACAAAGAACTCCGTTCGGCGTTATGCAGACGCAGACCGTCTGCAACAACTGTCACGGCTCGGGAAAGATTGTTGATAACCCCTGTAATGTCTGCGCAGGAAAGGGCAGAATTCGACATACCGTTGAACAAAATGTAGATATTCCTGCCGGTATTGATGACGGTCAGGTTATAAATCTGCGAGGCGGCGGAGACGCAGGAGTTAACGGCGGTCCCAGCGGAGATTTGCGCATTAATGTTAATGTAAGACCTCATCCGATTTTTGAACGCGAGGGCTATGATGTTTTCTGTGAAATTCCGATAACCTTTGCTCAGGCGGCTTTAGGAGCGGAAATAACCGTTCCCACGCTCGACGGCAAGGTTAAATTCACCATCCACGAGGGTACTCAGCCGGGGGATGAATTTAAGCTTAAAGGTAAAGGAATACAGAGACTTAATTATTCCGGCAAGGGCGACCAATATGTTAAAATTGTTGTTGAGGTTCCGAAGAATTTAACCAAGGCTCAGAAGGAAAAACTCAAGGAGCTTGACAGTATGACCGAGGACAGCAACTACAACAAGCGTAAAAGCTTTATGGATAAGGTTAAGGATTTCTTTAACGATTAAAAATTATTTTTAAAGATAAAACAGTTACAAAAATACCCCAACAGACTTTAAGAATCTGTTGGGGTATTTTCATCTTTATAAGAAATTTTTATATAATGTTTTTATTTTTTCTCAATAATAATTTCTCCCTCTGATGCTTCAAATTCTTTTATACATTTTCTAATCAGGTAAAGAATTTGACCGTTTGCAGAGCGACCTTCATATTTTGAAATATAATGTAGTTTATAATGCAATTCGGGGTCTATCTCGATTCCGAGATGTTTATTGTTTTTATTTCTCATAATATAACCTCAAAACAATCTAAATTTAAGTATATTTTAAGATTATTTTATGTTATAATGTAAAAGTATACTTATTGTAAGTATACTAAAATTAAATGGAGGATTTGAAATGAGAGTTGCAGTAATAGGCTCAAGAAATTTGAAGGTAGATGATTTAAGTAAATATTTGCCGGTAAGTACAACAGAAATTGTATCCGGAGGAGCAAAGGGTATAGACACCTGTGCAAGAGAGTATGCGTTTTCTCTTATATAAGCTATATAAAAAAAGATAAATAAATTTTTAACAAATTCCTCATTGATTAAATATGGCGTATATTGTATAATATATTTGCATTATAAATGCTAAAAGAAAGGTGAGAATGATATGAATAAATTTGTGCTCAACGAAACCTCTTATCACGGCGCCGGAGCTATCAACGCTATTCCGGAAGAAATTAAGGGACGCGGCTTCAAAAAAGTATTTGTCGCATCGGACCCCGACCTTATTAAGTTTGGTGTTTCCAAAAAGGTAACAGACCTTCTTGAAAATGCCGGAATCGAATACACGGTTTATTCTGATATTAAGCCCAACCCCACAATTGAAAATGTTCAGAACGGTGTTAAAGCGTTCAAGGAAAGCGGTGCTGACTGCATTGTCGCTATAGGCGGCGGCTCCTCTATGGATACCGCTAAGGCTATCGGTATTATCATCACAAACCCTGATTTTGCTGATGTTCGCTCTTTAGAGGGTGTTGCTCCCACAAAGAACCCCTGCGTTCCGATTATTGCTGTTCCAACAACAGCCGGAACCGCTGCTGAGGTTACAATTAACTATGTTATAACTGATGCTGAAAAGAACCGCAAAATGGTTTGCGTAGATGTTCACGATATTCCTGTTGTTGCTGTTGTTGACCCCGATATGATGTCTACAATGCCCAAGGGTCTTACCGCCGCTACAGGTATGGACGCTCTTACTCACGCAATTGAGGGTTATATTACAAAGGGAGCCTGGGAGCTTTCGGATATGTTCCATTTAAAGGCTATCGAAATTATTTCCCGTACACTCCGCGGTGCTGTTGACAACACTAAAGAGGGCAGAGAGGGTATGGCTCTCGGTCAGTATATAGCAGGAATGGGATTCTCGAATGTAGGTCTTGGCATAGTTCACTCTATGGCTCATCCGCTCGGCGCTTTGTATGACACTCCTCACGGTGTTGCGAATGCCATAATTCTTCCAACAGTTATGGAATACAATGCTCCTGCAACAGGCGATAAGTATAAGTATATTGCTGCTGCAATGGGTGTAAAGGGAACAGAGGGAATGACTGTCGAAGAA
>JAFUPX010000012.1 GCA_017472575.1 Clostridia bacterium
AGTCACTTTCCGATATGCTCAAGGGTAAGCAGGGACGCTTCCGTCAGAATCTTCTCGGTAAGCGTGTAGACTATTCAGGACGTTCGGTTATCGTTGTCGGTCCTGAACTCAAAATCTATCAGTGCGGTCTTCCTAAGGAAATGGCAATCGAGCTTTTCAAACCCTTTGTTATGAAAAAGCTTGTAAATAACGGTCTCAAGGGCGTCCCAGATCTCTCCGGAAGCACGTTCAACCATCTTACGGGCGGTTTTAATATTGGTAGCTTCCTTAGTTTCAACAAGACGCTTCATTACGAAGGGCTTGAAGAGTTCGAGAGCCATTTCCTTAGGAAGACCGCACTGATACATCTTAAGCTCAGGACCAACAACGATAACCGAACGGCCTGAATAGTCAACACGCTTACCGAGAAGATTCTGACGGAAACGTCCCTGCTTACCCTTAAGCATATCAGAAAGGGATTTAAGAGCTCTGTTGTTGGGGCCTGTAACCGGCTTACCGCGGCGGCCGTTGTCGATAAGAGCATCAACAGCCTCCTGAAGCATACGCTTTTCGTTGCGTACGATTATATCGGGAGCCTTTAACTCAAGAAGTCTCTTAAGACGGTTATTACGGTTGATAACTCTTCTGTAAAGGTCATTAAGGTCACTTGTAGCGAAGCGTCCGCCGTCAAGCTGAACCATAGGTCTTAAATCAGGAGGAATAACCGGAATTACATCAAGAATCATCCATTCAGGACGGTTGCCCGACTGACGGAATGCCTCAAATACCTCAAGGCGCTTGAGTATCTTAGCGTGCTTCTGACCTGTAGTAGTTTCAAGCTCCTCGCGAAGCTCAGCACAGGTTTTATCAAGGTCAATCTCACAAAGAAGCTTCTTTATAGCCTCTGCGCCCATACCTGCTTCAAAGTCATTTTCGTATTTTTCGCGCATATCACGGTACTGCTTTTCATTGAGAAGCTGTTTCTTCTCAAGAGGAGTAGTTCCCGGATCGGTTACGATATACTGTGAAAAGTACAATACCTGCTCTAAAGCCTTGGGAGATACATCGAGAGCGAGACCCATTCTTGAGGGGATAGTTTTAAAATACCAGATATGGGAAACAGGAGCGGCGAGCTCGATTGTTCCCATACGCTCGCGGCGAACCTTAGAGCGAGTTACCTCAACTCCGCAGCGCTCGCAAACCTTACCCTTGTAGCGGATTCTCTTGTACTTTCCGCAATGACATTCCCAATCCTTCTGGGGACCGAAAATGCGCTCGCAGAAAAGACCTCCCTGCTCCGGCTTTAAGGTTCTGTAGTTAATAGTCTCAGGCTTGGTTACCTCACCGTGAGACCAGCTTCTGATTTGTTCCGGAGACGCAAGTCCGATTTTTATTGATTCAAATTCAATTTCTGCCATATTTGCCCTCCGTTAAATTTCATCGTTTTCTTCGGTATCTCCGAAGTATTCTTCATTTGCTTCTTCGGCGATTTTTTCGCCGTTTTCGTCTTCAAGACCGAAACCGTTGAGACTGTCAACAACTGTTTCGTTCTCGAAATCCTCCGGAATTACCGGAGCGCCGAGACCGATATCATCATCGTCGTCAAAGGTCTGCTTTAAGTCTATTTCCTCGTTATACTTATCAAGAACCTTAACATCAAGTCCTAAGGACTGAAGTTCCTTAATAAGAACCTTGAAGGATTCGGGAACACCGGGTTTCGGAATATTCTGTCCCTTAACGATAGACTCATACGCCTTAACACGGCCTACAACATCGTCCGACTTAACAGTAAGGATTTCCTGAAGTGTATAAGCGGCACCGTAAGCCTCAAGAGCCCAAACCTCCATTTCTCCGAAACGCTGACCGCCGAACTGGGCTTTACCGCCGAGCGGCTGCTGAGTAACGAGAGAATAAGGTCCGGTTGAACGGGCATGAATCTTATCATCAACAAGGTGATGGAGCTTGAGATAATACATATAACCAACGGTTACAAGATTATCAAAGGGTTCTCCTGTACGACCGTCATAAAGCTGAGTCTTTGCGTCGCTTGTAAGCGGAATACGGGAGAAATCAAGCTTAGCGCTGTTTTTATATTCGTAATTATCAGCCTTGGTAGCTTCCTCTGCAAGAGCGAAGCACTGTCTGATATCATCCTCGTGCGCACCGTCAAAAACAGGGGTGCATATATTCCAGCCGAGAGCCTTTGCGGCATAACCTAAGTGAACCTCGAGTACCTGTCCGATATTCATACGCGAAGGAACGCCGAGCGGATTAAGAACGATATCAAGAGGGGTACCGTCCGGCAGGAAGGGCATATCCTCGCTGGGTAAAATACGGGAAACAACACCCTTGTTACCGTGGCGACCTGCCATTTTGTCTCCTACTGAAATCTTACGCTTCTGCGCAATATAGCAGCGGACAACAACATTAACTCCGGGGCTTAATTCCGAAGAATTTTCTCTTGTAAATACCTTAACATCAACAATGGTTCCGTACTCACCGTGGGGAACGCGAAGAGATGTGTCACGAACCTCTCTTGCCTTTTCACCGAAGATAGCGCGGAGGAGTCTTTCCTCAGCTGTAAGCTCGGTTTCGCCCTTGGGTGTTACCTTACCTACAAGTATATCTCCGGCGGAAACCTCAGCACCGATACGGATAATTCCGCGCTCGTCAAGGTCTTTAAGAGCATCTTCTCCTACATTAGGAATATCTCTTGTTATTTCCTCGGGTCCAAGCTTTGTATCGCGCGACTCAAGCTCATACTCCTCTATATGGATAGATGTATAAACATCATCCCTTACAAGGCGCTCATTGATAAGAACCGCGTCCTCATAGTTATAACCTTCCCAGGTCATAAAGCCGATGAGAGCGTTTCTTCCGAGAGAAATTTCTCCGTTGCTTGTTGCCGGACCGTCAGCAATAACCTCATTTTCTTTAATTTTCTGACCTACCTCAACAATAGGTCTCTGATTTATACATGTTCCGTGGTTGGAACGAATAAACTTAATAAGCTTATATTCATCGATTTCGCCGTTTTTAGCGCGAACCTTAATATAATTGGCACTTACATAGGTAACCGTTCCGGCACGCTTTGCAAGAACGATAACGCCCGAGTCAACAGCTGCCTTGTACTCCATACCGGTTGCAACAACAGGGTTTTCAGGCTTAAGAAGCGGCACAGCCTGCTTCTGCATGTTTGATCCCATCAAGGCTCGGTTTGTATCGTCGTTCTCAAGGAATGGAATCATAGCGGTTGCTACAGAAACAACCATCTTGGGCGATACGTCCATAAAGTCGGCTTTAGAGGATTCAACCTCCTGGAAGCCGTCACGGTAACGGGCATTAACCTTCTTGTTAGCAAAGTAACCCTTATCGTCCAGCGGTTCATTTGCCTGAGCAACAACAAACTCGTCCTCCTCGTCAGCAGTCATATAAACTACCTCGTCAAGAACTCTTCCGGTTTCAGGGTCAACCTTGCGGAAAGGAGCCTCAATAAATCCGTACTTATTAATTTTTGCAAAGGTTGCAAGATAGGAAATAAGACCGATGTTGGGTCCTTCAGGAGTCTCTATCGGGCACATACGTCCGTAATGCGTATAGTGAACGTCACGAACCTCGAAAGAAGCACGGTCACGAGAAAGTCCTCCTGGGCCGAGCGCTGAGAGACGGCGCTTATGGGTAAGCTCCGAGAGGGGGTTTGTCTGATCCATAAACTGAGAAAGAGGTGAAGAACCGAAAAATTCCTTTATAGCCGCAACAACAGGGCGGATATTAATAAGAGACTGAGGAGTGATATTATCAGGATCCTGAGCCTGCAATGTCATCTTCTCACGGACAACTCTTTCCATTCGGGAAAGACCGATTCTGAACTGATTCTGCAAAAGCTCTCCTACAGAACGGATACGGCGGTTTCCTAAATGGTCGATATCGTCAATCGTCCCTACTTCCTTAGGAAGACCGAGCATATAGCTTATGCTGGCATAGATATCATCAACGGTTATATGCTTAGGAATAAGCTCGTCTGCACGCTCTAAAATAGCATTTCTTATATCTTCCTTTGTCTCATTATTTTCGAGAATATCATTTATAACCGCAAAGGAAACCTTTTCATTAATACCAAGGCTGTCCAGCTCGGCAAGCTCCTCGTCAGAGAATGAAACAAAGTCCTTAATGTCAACCATACCGTTGGAAAGAATCTTTACCTCGGTAACATTGCCCTCAAAGTCCATTACATTTATATATGCCGACATTACACCCTTTTTCTCAATAAGAGCGGCAAGCTCCTTGGTAACGGAGGTTTCAGCATCGGCAATTATTTCGCCAGTTGCAGGGTCTACAACAGGGCGGGACAAAACATGACCCTTGATTCTCGCACCGATAGCGAGCTTCTTATTATACTTGTAACGACCTACTCTGGAGAGGTCATAACGGTGAGCATCAAAGAAAAGCTGCTCAACATAAGATTTTGCACCGTCAATAGTAACAGGCTCGCTTGGACGCAGTTTTTTGTAAACCTCAACAAGAGCGTCCTCAACAGTTTTTGTTTCGTCACTCTCAAGAGTTGCGGCAAGACGCTCGTCATCCCCGAAAACTTCTCTTATCTGCTCATTGGTACCAAGACCTAAAGCACGGATAAGTATAGTAAGGGGCAGCTTTCTGTTTTTATCTATACGAACATAAAGAACATCGTTTGCCGATGTTTCATATTCAAGCCACGCACCGCGGTTAGGTATAATTGTGGAGGAAAATAACTTCTTTCCGGTTTTTTCATCCGCCTTCTCTGCGAAATATACTCCGGGAGAACGGACAAGCTGAGAAACAATAGCACGCTCGGCTCCGTTTATTACGAAGGTTCCTGATTCGGTCATCAGCGGGAAATCTCCCATAGAAACTTCGCTTTCTTTTATTTCCCCTGTTTCATTATTTATGAGACGGGCAGTAACGCGAAGTGGAGCCGCGTAGGTAGTGTCACGCGATTTACATTCGGTAACATCATATTTAGGTTGTTCATCAAGACGGTAGCCGGTAAAGCTTAATTCAAGGTTGCCGCTGTAATCGGTTATAGGCGCCATATCCCTGAAAACTTCTTTAAGGCCCTCCTCAACAAACCATTTGTATGAATCCTTTTGAATTTCAATAAGGTTAGGCATATCGATGACTTCATTGATTTTAGAAAAGGTCATACGAGTGTTTTTACCTAATTGGACAGGTTTCACCATTGAAGTTGACTCCATAGGTTTATAATCACTCCTCCATATATTTTACGGCTTTTAACACCGCAAGAAAAACTGTTTGATACGGGAAATGCATATTCCGTCTCTTGCCTTTATCCCTCTTTATTCAACACTTTTCGAGGTTAAATCAAAAGGCTTTCCGGCAAAATAGGCGCACAATCCCCCATCATCATTAGTAATTTATTATTATATAGGCAAATTCCGTATTAGTCAACCCCTAATTTTGAAATTTTTTACAAAAAAATTCAGACTCGCAAAAAATTACGAGTCTGATATCTTTTCGCATAAGGTTATGATGTACCCATCGGAACACTCTATTTTAAAGCTGTAGCTGTTATAATTTTTTAAAGGTTTTCCGTTTTCTCCAACAAAGCAAATATCTTTAAGCTTTAACCAACTGCAATCCTCCGCCTTTTTATAAGCCTCTTTCATTGTCCAGATTATTAAAAAGTTCAAATCGGCATTATCACCGCTGTTCACATACTGACTTTCGCTTTCTGTAAAGAAATAGTATTTTTTTCTTTTTTCTATTTCGCGAAGCCTTTCTGCATCTATTCCCGTTTGCTTTTCCGAAATACAGCAAACCGCCAATTCTCCCGAATGAGCAATACTTATAAAACAGTCCGGCATAACGGGCTTTCCGGTTTCAAGGAAAGAAATATTATTTATATCCTTTCCGTTTTCTTTCAGCGCATCTCTCAAAAGTAAATATGCCGCCGCACTTTGAATATGGTTTTTTTTGCTGTTTATCCTTTTTTTACAACATTCCGGTAAAATGCTGTAATCCTCCTGCAAAATACATCTTTTATATATTTTCATTATTTTATTTTTGCGTTATCTGCAAGGAAATCCAAAACCTTATCGTTAACCGCAGTATATTCAAAGGTAAATTCGCCGTAGGCTTCCTTTAACTGCTCGGCTGTTACATCAGGGTTATTTTTCTGTATTTCCTCAAGTGCTTCCTCAAGCTCATCATTCACATCCTCCGAGGTAACCTTCATTCCCTCTTTATCAAGAATGGCATAAATAAGCATCTGGCTGTCCAAAAAAGGCTTAACCTGATTTGTAACCATTTCTTCTTTAAACTGAGCCTCAGTATAATTTATCTGAGTAAGGTATTCATCAAAGCCTATTCCGTAATTATTATAGACCTGAGTTTCATAGCTGCTTTTTATATTAGTGTAAATGGTGTTTATATCATCTTTAGGGTAATCCTTGATTTCCGAGTTAGCAGAAACAGCATCCATTATATAGTTTTCTATTGCTTTTTCCTTAACCTCCTCCTCATAATCCTTTAAAGAATCATAGCCAAGCTGAGAATAATAATTCTTTGGCTCCATACCGTCTGAGGTGGTGACATAGTTGACCGTTACGGTAAAAACAACAGCCTGACCTGCAAGGTCGGCGGACTGATAGCTTTCAGGGAATGTCAAATTAAGGTCAACAGTATCTCCGATATTAACTCCTATAAGTCCCTCTTCAAAGCCGTCGATAAATGTATTTGAGCCAATTTTAAGGTCATAGTTATCAGCAGTTCCGCCCTCAAAGGCAACGCCGTCCTTTTTGCCGATATAGTTTATATTGGCGGTATCGCCCTCGGCAACTGTTCCCTCGGTCTTCTTCACATAAAAATTGTTATTTTCTATATCTGAGGAAATCACATCGTTATAAAACTCTTTAAAGGTATCGGACGAGGTATCGACCGGAATACCCTCATAATCTCCGAGCTTTACATATTTTGAAAGCTTAACATTAAAAAGCTGTCTTTTTGCGGGGAGCTTTTCACAGCCCGCAAAGATTGACAGTACAATACAAATAGAAATTACTGCATAAATAAATTTTTTCATTTTTTACTCTCCGTTTTCAAGCTCGCCCTTGGAGGACGCTTTTAAGTATGCGTTAATAAAACCGTCAAGGTCGCCGTCCATAACAGCGTTGATGTTTCCCGACTCAGCACCTGTGCGATGGTCTTTAGCAAGTGTATAGGGCATAAATACATAAGAGCGAATCTGAGAACCCCATGCAATTTCCTTTTGAACGCCCTTTATATCCTCTATCTTCTCAAGATGCTCTCTTTCTTTAATTTCAAGGAGCTTTGATTTAAGCATCTTCATTGCCTGCTCCCTGTTCTGAAACTGGCTTCTCTCGTTCTGACAGGCAACGACAATTCCCGTCGGAATATGGGTAAGGCGGACTGCCGAGGAGGTTTTATTAATGTGCTGACCTCCCGCTCCTGAAGAACGGAAAACATCCATCTTAACATCCTCTTCTCTTATTTCTATATCGGCATCATCCGTAATTTCCGGCATAACCTCTAACGATGCAAAGGAGGTATGTCTTCTGCCCGAAGCATCAAAAGGAGAAACACGAACTAATCTGTGAACTCCCGATTCACCTCTTAAATAGCCGTAAGCGTTTTCGCCTTCAACCAACATTGTTGCACTTTTTAAGCCCGCCTCGTCGCCGTCAAGAAAGTCAAGCACCTTTACCTTAAAACCGTGGCGCTCGGTCCAGCGAGTGTACATACGAACAAGCATCTGCACCCAGTCCATAGCCTCGGTTCCTCCTGCTCCTGCGTGGAAAGTAAGAAGTGCGTTATTTTTATCATATTCGCCTGTGAGGAGAGTCTGGAGCCTTAAAGAGGCTATATTGCTTTCAAATTCATCAATCGAAGCTGTTATTTCATCAACTAAAGATAAATCCTCTTCCTCGTCCCCCATTTCTATGAGCACAAGCAAATCCTCAAAGGAGGAACAAAGATTATCGTAGGCTTCAACAGTATTTTTCAGCTTGCCGGTTCTCTGGAGGATTTTTTGCGAGTTCTCCAAATCATCCCAAAATCCTTCTGCCGCCGCCTTTGCCTCAAGCTCTTCTATCTCCGCTTTAAGGGCAGTATAACTGAGAGCGTCCTTTAAATCGGACAGCTCTTCACGGTTTCCCTCAAGTCTTAGTTTTAACTGCTCAAATTCAAGCATACATTTCCTCCGTTAAATCTTTTTAAATGTGTACGCGCACCAATTATCCCTTGTGCATTCTTCGGTTAGTTTAAAGCCGCATTTCTCTGCCGCTTTTAAAACATCATTTGCCCTGATATCAATTATACCGGAGGTTATGAATATTGCATCCTCCGCCATATAGTCTGCTACATTTTCAAATAACCGTATTATAACATCGGCAACTATGTTTGCGCAAACAATATTATATTTCCCCTGGACCTTTTCTGCAAGGTCACCTACAATAAATTCAGAATTTTCTTCTACATTATTTATTTCTGCATTTTCCTTAGCTGTTTTAACCGATTGCGCATCTATATCTACTCCGACTGCCCTTTCACATCCGAGCAACACCGAAGCTATGGCAAGTATACCGCTTCCGCACCCGATATCAAGCATTGCTTTGCCGCTTGCCGAATGTTTTTCAAGCAGTTCTAGACAAAGTGAGGTAGTAGCATGGGTGCCTGTTCCAAATGCGGCACCGGGGTCTATGTGAAGCAGAGTTCTGTTATTAACATTATCATACTTTTCCCAGCTTGGAACAATCGTAAGCTTTTCTCCTATTTCGGAAGCTTTAAAATATTTTTTCCAGTTTTCGTTCCAATCCTTATCGTCAACCCCAACTGCACCGCATTCGAATTCTATATTCTCTGCCCTGAGTCTTTCTTTTAAGAATTCAAGAGCCTCTGCCGCGTTATCACATTCGGAAATATAAATATGTATTATAGCCTTTTCTCTGTTTTTCTTGACAAGCTCCTCGTCAATAAGGTCAATATGGGCTATTTCAAGCGCCCCTTGCTCAAGGTCTGAATAATCCTCAATATATATTCCGTAAGGCACCGCCATATTAGCGATTGCCGAAGCAGTTTCGACATCCTTTAGTTTAACATTAACCGTTATTTCTGTCCAGTTCATAATTCACTCCTGTTAAAAAATTCTGTTATTTCTTCCTTTGTATTAAGTACGGTTCCCTGAACCATTCCGTTTCTTCCTCCGCCTCGGATATTAAGACTTTGCTTCATTTTTCCAAAAAATGAAGCAAGTGTGTCCTCTTTTGAGCAAATCGCAAAGCCGTATCCGTTTGTCTGCGCAGAGAAAACCGCTCGTATTCCGCCAAAGGACTTATAAAGCCCGTCCGCATAGAGCTGAAGCTCCTTTATATCAAGCTCTTCTTCAAAAAGTGCCGTTATTTCACTTTCTGGCTTAAATGCAGATATTTTGGCACCTATAAATGCTTTTTTTAGCTCGCTTATTTTGTGCTTAAGAGCGGAAGCTTCTCTTTGCAACCGTTCTACAGCATCAAAAGACTCAGACTGCTTTGCACAAAGCAATTCCGATATCCTATATACATTGCTGTATTTTTCGTTATAGTCGGCAAGAGCGTCCTTGCCGCATTTTATATATACCCTTATTCCGCCCCGCATTTTATAAAAATCGAGAATTTTTATAATTCCGATTTCAGCCGCAGTTTTAACATGCGGCGCACAGCAAGCACAGGCATCATAGTCGGGTATTGTTACTATACGCACATTATCCTGTAAGTCAAGCTTACTTCTGTATTCCATACATTTAAGCCTGTCCTTTTCAGGGTATTCTGCAATAAAAGGCACATTTTTGTATATTGCCTCGTTAGCCAAAGCCTCGATTTTAAGCAGCTGTTCTCTTGTAAGGAACCCGTTAAAATCAAGAGTTACCTCGGTTTGTCCTAAATGAAAGCCGACATTTTCAAGACCGTATAAAGAATGAGCAATTCCCGAAATTATATGCTCTCCCGAATGGTTCTGCATATGGCGAAAACGGCGCTCCCAGTCTATTTCTCCCTGAACCTGTTCACCGTCATTGAATAACACTTCTGTATAGTGCCTGATTCCCCCATTCGTTTCCTGAACATCAAGAACGGGCATACCGTTAATAGTACCCTTATCGCTTCCCTGACCTCCGCCCTCAGGAAAAAAGGCAGTTTTATCAAGAATTACGTATTTTCCCTTTTCATCCTCTCCGCTTTTTAAAACAACAGCGGAAAACTCTTTTATATGAGAATCAAAATCGTATAGCTTTTCTGTCACGCCAATTTCTCCGTTACAATATGAGCCGCTTTGTAAATATCTCCGCCGCCCATAGTTATTACAAGGTCATTTTCCTTTGCGGTTTTTATAATTTCATCGGCTATGTTATCGAAGCCGTCAACCACAACCGCATCCTTTAGTTTTTCGGCTAAATCCTCTGATTTTATGCCATAAGTATTAACCTCACGGGAGCCCATAATAGGTGTCAAAATAACCTTATCTGCTATAGATAAAGCCTTTATAAACTCGTCCTTTAAAAGGGCGGTACGTGAGAATGTAAAGGGCTGGAACACCGCTATTACTCGGTTATAATCAAGGTGCTTTGCGGCGGTTAATGTTGCCTCTATCTCGGTTGGATGATGGGCATAATCGTCGGCAAGCATAAAGCCGCCGAAATTACCTAAAAACTCAAACCGTCTGCCGGCACCGGTAAATTTCTCGATAGCGTCCTTAATACCCTCGGCGCTGACCCCCATATCATAGCATACCGCAAAAGCAGCAAGTCCGTTAAGAACATTATGATGCCCGGGAATGTGCATTTCAATATTAATTACTTTTTCTCCGTTTTTAATAACATCAAAGCTAAAACCGAATTTTCCGTTTTTAATGTTATCGGCATAGAAATCATTTTTCTTTTCAAAGCCAAAGGTCTTAACCTCGGCATTTATACCCTCAGCCGCCTTTAAGGCAAGCTCGTCATCCCCGTTTACATAGCTGAGCTTGGTCATAGAGAGGAACTTATGAAAGGAAAGCGTGAGATTTTCCATAGTTTTGAAATAATCGAGGTGGTCGTTATCAATATTAAGAAGAACTCCCACATCAGGTGACATCTGCAAAAAAGTATCTACAAATTCGCAGGATTCGCAAACAAGAGTTTGTGAGTTTCCGGTAATTCCGTTTGAATTTATAAGCGGAAGCTTGCCCCCGATAACTGCGTTAGGCTCCATCTTGTTTAAAATTAAAATTTGTGTTATCATAGAGGTAACGGTAGTTTTACCGTGAGTTCCGCTTACACCTATAACATTATCGTAATACCTTGTAAGTGTACCGAGTAGGTGCGAGCGCTCCATTGTAGGTATACCGAGCTCTGCCGCGGCAACAAGCTCGGGATTATCCTTTGAAATAGCCGCAGAATAAACTATAAGCTCTGCGCCCTTTATATTTTCGGCGCTGTGGCCCATATAGACCTTAATTCCTAAATTTTTTATTCTCTTTAAGGGGTCGCTCTCATTATTATCAGAGCCGGTTAAATGATATCCTTTTGAATGAAGTATCTCCGCAAGAGGACACATTCCGCTTCCCCCGATACCTATCATATGGATATTTTTTACACCCTTTATAATTTTATCTTCTTGGCGCAGTTGCTTCATAAATCCACTCCCTTATCTTACTTTTTATTATATTGCTTTTTAAAGAAAAAATAAACCCTTTTTTGTAAGTTGGTGAAAACAATGTTTATTTTACCCCAAAAAATTGAATATGTTTTGGATACTCTTCACCGCTCAGGGTTTGAGGGGTATATCGTCGGCGGTTGTGTAAGAGATATGCTTTTGGACAAAATACCGCACGATTTTGATATTACAACAAATGCCGCTCCTCAGCAGATAATCGGTATGTTTCAAAAAACCATACCCACAGGCATTTCCCACGGAACGGTTACTGTTATTTGCGAAGAAACACCTATAGAGGTCACAACCTACCGCACCGAAAGCGGATATTCGGACTGCCGCCACCCTGATAAGGTGGAATTCGTTTCAAGCCTTGAAGCAGACCTTGCAAGACGGGATTTCACAGTTAACGCTATTGCCTATTCCCACGAAACAGGTATTGTTGACCTTTTCGGCGGACAAAAAGACCTTGAAAATAGGGTTTTAAGGGCAGTGGGCGACCCTGAAACAAGATTTACCGAGGATGCTTTAAGAATTTTAAGACTTTTCAGATTTGCCGGTGTTTTAGGCTTTAATCCAGAAGACGAAACCTTTAAAGCCGCCTTAAAAAAGGCTAAGCTTTTAGAAAACGTAAGCAGAGAAAGGATTTTTACCGAGCTTAAAAAATGCCTTTGCGGAAAAGCTCCGTCCGCTTTAGAGCCGCTTATTAAAGCAGGAGGTCTTAAATCTATCGGTATTGAAAAATGCAATAAACTTGAAGTAATAGCAAAACTTGAAAACAAAGAGAAGTTGCGGCTTTTTGCATTTCTTTCCCTTTGCGGCTGTGACATTAAAAACACCTTAACCGCCCTTAAGGCTTCAAATGACGAGAAGAAGTATTGTTTAGGACTGCAAAGTGCTTTTTCACAAAACAGCATAAAGGATATTCTCAACATTTCCTCTGAAGAAATCTGCAGAGATTATCTCAGTGTAAAACAAGAACTTTTCAAAACCGATATAAATGCTGAATTAAAGGAGCTTGAAAGAATAATAAATTCGGGGGAGCCGTATAAAATCTCCCACCTGAAAATCTCAGGAGACGAGCTTATCCGAATGGGTATAACCGGAAAAGCGGTAGGAGAAACGCTTGAAAAATTAAGAAAAGCCGTTTGTAAAACACCTGAATTAAACACTCCCGAAAAACTTAAATCTTTAGTAACTAAATAAAGTAAGCGCCATAAAATGTAGTGTAGATTAACTGCATTAGGCGCTTATTATTTTTTGGAGAAGTTGGTAACGGATGAAACAGATAACACTTATAGGAGGCGACCGCAGGTTAAGGGTTGCCGAAAAGGAGCTCAGAGATAAAGGCTACAGTGTAAACAGTATAGGACTTTATGAAAATGATAATGCGGATTTAAGTAAAAGCGATGTTATAGTTTTACCTGTTCCCTCCACTAAGGACGGTGTAACCGTATTCGCTCCCCTTACAAACCGCAAAATTTATCTTGAGGACATAGAAAAAAGAATAACGCCAAACCAGACCGTTCTCACCTGCTCCTACAGCTTTAAACATAAGGTGAGTACAGACTACTTAAACCTTGACAGCTATTCCCTTTTAAATGCCGTTCCCACAGCCGAGGGTGCAATAAAAATCGCCATAGAAAACACCGATTTTTCTCTTTGGAAAAGTAAAGTTCTGGTTGCAGGTGCAGGCAGAGTAGGAAAAATGCTGGCTGGCAGACTTAAAGGTATGGAGGCTGATGTAACGGTAAGCGCAAGAAAGACATCGGATTTTTCACTCCTCGAAGCGCACGGATTTAAATATATAAGGACTTCAGACATAAATACCCCTAACCTTGATTACGATATTATCTTCAACACTCTTGACCTTAATATCATAAGCAACGAAAACCTTAAAAGCTGTAAGGCAAAGCTGCTTATCGACTTATCCACAAAGGGCGGATTTGATTTACAGGCAGCAGAAGAATGCGGAATTAAGGCTATAAACGCGCCCGGTCTCCCCGGAAAAATCGCTCCTGAAACCGCAGGAAAAATACTTGCGCAAACGATTTTAGAACTTATATAACCTATAGAGGTAAGGAGAACGCTATGAAAGATATAACCCTTGGATATGCGTTTTGCGGCTCCTTTTGCACAATAGATAAATCTCTTGAAGCCTTAAAGGAGTTAGCAGACGCCGGATATAAAATAAAACCCATAATGTCCCAGATAGTTTATACAACAGATACCCGCTTTGGGAAAGCGGAGGATTTAAAAAATCAGGTTACCACGCTTTGCGGAAGCGAAATAATTCACGATATAAAAGATGCGGAGCCGATAGGACCCAAAAATTTATTGGACATAATAGTTGTCGCTCCCTGCACAGGAAATACCATAGCTAAAATCGCTCTCGGCATAACCGATACCCCAGTGACAATGGCTGTTAAAGCGCATCTTCGGAATAATAAACCGGTTGTTTTAGCCATTGCCACTAACGATGCTCTCGGTGCCTCCTGCAAAAACATAGGGCTTCTTCACAATACAAACAATATTTTCTTCACACCCTACGGTCAGGATGACCCGCACAGTAAAAACAACTCCCTTATCAGTGATTTTTCCCTTATACCTAAAACGGTTGAATATGCATTAAACGGAAAACAAATTCAACCTGTAATAATATAAAATAATTGAGGCAGTTCTATTGCAACTGCCTCAATTATTTTTAATCAATTATATTTTTTCTGCGCTTTGCAATGAAAATTCCCATACCGCTTATAAGCAGACCTGCAACCAACAACCAAATATTGCCGTTATCGCCTGTCTTAGGTGAAACAAGGTTGCCGGAATCTTTGGCATTATCTGTATTGCCGCCTGTAGAAGACGCCTTTACGGTAAAGGTCTTTTCAACCGTTACAGTATCTTCGAGTTCATTATTATCTTTCTGCTTTGCTGTCCAAGCATTATCTATATCGAATACAGATTTTGCATAGATTACCTTAAGGGTATATGTGCCGACAGCAAGGTCGGCTGTGGCAATATAAGCCGAGAAATCCTCTGTTTTGCTCCATTTGCCCGAAAGTCCGGTGCCCTCTATTTCCCACTTATAAGGCGCAAATCCAACTGTATCCTGAACAGGATACTCGGGTACAGCGGCTACCGCAAAACTTATCTTATCGCCCTTGGTGTATTCAGCCTTAATTCCTGTAACCAAATCGGCGGTAATGTCCTCTTTTTTGCCCTCCTCAAGAACTGAAATAAGAGCATACGGCATTTCACCGTCTACGGTAAGCCATCCGTTAGTGTCCAGAAGTTCGGGTTTCCATTCGCCCTCATACAGAACATTTCCGTCATAGTCTAAAAGTTTAAATTTGCCCGGAATACTGAATTTTGAAAGGTCTATATCCTCACCGTCGTTACGGATAATTGCATATTCGCCAGCCTCATCTGTAGATTCAAGCATAAGATTTACATTGCTAAGATTAACCATACCGCTATCACTTTCAAGGCAGTTTTCAGAGGATATTACGATAAGCCTTCCGCCCGATACGGTTATATCACCGACACCTGTAGCATGAACACCCTCTTCTTCATCGGAATAAATATAAAGGTCACAATCCTTAAAGGTAATTCCGCCGTGATATGAGTATACCGTTTCATCATCTGCCAAAAGCCTAAGCGTACAGTCAGTAAGGGTTACGGTGTAATCCTTGTTGTATACATCAGTGCCTTCAAAATATCCGTTATAGTAATATTCAACATTTTTTATCAGAATAGCCGATTCATCATCATTTTCATTAGATTCTACCGTTCCCGTACAGCCGATAAGGGAAATACTGCCGTCATTTGCTACTATTGTTGAGTCATCTGAAAAGAGGTCAAGCTCGCAGTTCCTAATCTCTATTTCACCGTTTACAGCGTTGTATTTTTGGGCTTCATCATCATAAGTTGCGCTGCCCGCAACTATCGCTGAATCGTATGATTCAATATTAAGCTTCGGGAGCTTTCCGTCGCTGTCGGCATTACCCGTTATGGTAAGCTTGCCGCCACCGAGATCAATTCCGTTATCAGATACATCCACCGTAAGCTCGGCACCCGCCTTAAGCTCAATATCGAGATTTTCGCCGTCATTTGCACAGATGCCGTCATAACCGCCCTGTATTAAAGCCTTGCCCTCGATTATCACCTTGGAGCCGTCAGGAAGTATTATTGCGCAGTCATCTTCAGAATTTATGGCAAAGCCATCCTTTAGGGTAAGGGTTTTGGAGGTTTTATCCCAGCTGTATTTATCGCCGCTTGCTTTAGTTTCATCATCGGTAAAATCAAGACTGCCACTGATAAAAGCAATAGCGCTCTTTTCTATTTTCAGCGTACAGGGAATATCGCGGCTGTCGGCGTATGTCATCAGGAAAAGATAGTGCGTACCGTCTTTCTCGGCAGTAAAGCTTCCTTGCTCTCCATAGGCATATCCATATTCATCGGGAGCTCCGGCATTATCCTTATCCTGATAATCAGCTTCTTCTAACTCTCCGTTTTCCATAGTATAAAGTTCAAAATAGGTATCGCAGTATTCATTGCTGTTATAGAAAGCTATGTCAAGCGTTTCTCCAGCCTTAAGCTCGGTTTTATACACCTTAGTGAAGAAAAAGAATTCATCTTCGGTATAAAATGACAAGCCTGTTGAGTTGAGCGTGAGTGTAGTATCAAGAGGTAAAGTAAGTGTCTCGGCAGAGCTCAACACTTTCTCTGCAGGCTCTAATTCCAAAGTGCATACTGTTATTTCCGTATTCTCACCTAAATCGTCTAACTCATAATGCGGGATTATAAACTTACCGTTTTGGAAGGAATATGTCAAATCGTTATCGTCGCTAGTTTTCACCGACTCTACAAATATAATATTATCAGGATTACTCGGTTCAAGGGTTATAACATAGTCCTTACGCTCGGTTGCGGCACCCTCGCCCGTTTTGCCGGAGGTAAGCTTTACGCCGCTGTCCGCCAATACCGTATTATATTTTTCAGGAATATAAAAAGTTAGATCCACAGCGTTTCTTTTTATATCCTCACCGTTGTCGCTGGTAACATCAAAATATAGTGTTTCGCCTTTTTCTGTTACAGGAGCAGTTCCCGAAAGAACACCGTCTTCGCTTATTTCAAAGCCGTCAGGAAGAGGCGATCCATCACTTTCTTCCCATTTTACCGTGCCGCTTGTTCCCGCAGTGGTCAGCTGAACGGAAAACTCGGTTGAGCAGGGTATATAAAATTTAGTTGAGGATATTTCGGCAGATCTGTTCCATGTATCGCCCGCAGGAATAGTAACTTCACCGTTAAAGTTAACAGTAACATCCATACTTGATGAATTTACTATTGTTCCAAGCTTTCGGCACTCATATAAAGCATTAGAAGCAAAATAGGTAAGGCTTGCCGGCAGAGTAACAGCGGTAACAGCTGCTTGGTAGAAAGCTTTATTTCCAATATACTCTACTGTATCACCGAAATCAACCGAGACAAGATTTGTAAAGCCATAAAATGCATAATCATATATTTCCTTGACTCCGCTTAAAAACTTTACCGAGTTAAGAACGGTTCTGTCCTCTACTATAAAATTATCGAAATAAGATACATCTACAAAAAGGTCGGTTATGGTCTCAGGGTCAACCTCTTTGTCTGTAGATACACCAGTATTGTCGCACGAATAGAATTTGTATTCGTTGTTTTCGTAGGTGCACAGTCCGTACACGGCATCTTCCGCAGAAACCGATAAAGCGGAAAGCGGAATAAAAGACAGTACAAGCGCTAAGCATAGCACTATACTCATCAGTCTGGCTGAAAGTTTAAAATTTGTTTTCATAATTTACCTCCAAAATTTATTTATGTTCTGCTTTCTAAATATGCAAGCATATTGTCTATTGTGTTCTGCGCGAGTGCCGGATAATCAAACTGCGAAACAAATTCTATTGCCTCGTCTATTTTTGATTGCGGTACACGGTACACAAGAAAGGTTGTTTCGATAAATCTGCGCACCTTGCGCTCCATTGTAAAATACATATCGCAGGGAATTGTCATAAACCCCCGCATAATACCGCCCGACGCAATCTCCAGCTCGTAAAAATCCTTAGTTTCAAGGTCAGGCAGATGCTCTTTAAAAATATGCTCCAATTTACCTGTAATAGTGTGCTGAATAACATCAGAGGTATTCGACATAGAATACGAGGAATTATATAGCTCGCGCATATGCTCACTGCTTTCGGCTATATATAGCTGCAAAGTAGTTTCTGCGGCATAAAATAAGATTTTATCCTCGGTTTTGCCGTTTACCATTTTCTTTGCGGCTTCAAACTGACCCTCTAAAACATATTTAACCAGCTCGCATAATATTTCCTCTTTATTTTTCATTTCATAAAAAATTGCATTTGATGATATTCCCGAAAGCTCTGAGATTTCCCGCACAGACGTACTTGAATAGCCTTGGGTTAAAAAGAGCTTCGCTGCCGCATGAAGCACGCTTTTTCTTAAATTCTCGGTTTCCTCTACAGACCTTATATTCGACATCCTTTTCCTCCTTTTTCAATTTGTAATTTCTATCGCAAATTAAAGCGTACTTTAATTTATGCTTATTTTACCATAAAAGGAAATAATTTGTCAATATATTTTTTTAAAAATACAGTCCCTCAATTTTAAAAATATATGGAAATATTAGAAAGTATGTAGTATAATATGTAATATCATATTAAAAAGGACTGAAGAAATGAACATAATTGTTGTAGGCTGCGGCAAAATAGGAACCACAGTTCTTTCAAGCCTTGTAAATGAAAATCATGATGTTATAGGTGTTGATAATGACCCTGCGGTAATAGAACAGCTCACAAATATATATGATGTTATGGGAGTTTGCGGCAACGGAACCGATTGCGATACTTTAAGTGAAGCTAACGTTCAAAAGGCGGAGCTTGTTATCGCAACAACCGGTTCGGACGAGCTTAATATGCTCTGCTGTTTTATTGCCCGAAAAATTGGCGCAAAGCACACTATAGCAAGAATAAGAAACCCTGAGTATAACGACCGAAGCTTCGGCTTTATGTGTCGGCATTTGGGAATTTCCCTTTCAATTAATCCTGAGCTTACGGCAGCTCACGAGCTTTATAACATACTAAAATTACCAAGTGCCGCAAAGGTAGAAACCTTTTCAAAAAGAAACTTTGAAATGGTTGAATTAAAGCTAAAGCCTGATTCTCCGCTTGACGGTATCGCTCTTTCGGAAATGAGAAAAAAATTTAAGGCAAGCTTTCTTATCTGTGTTGTTCAGAGGGGTGACAAGGTTGTTATACCGGATGGTAATTTTATACTTAAAGGCGGAGATAAAATCGGTATTGCGGCTACTCCCGCAGAAATACAACGCCTTTTAAAAGAATTAAAAATTATGCAAAAGCAGGCACGCAGTGTTATGATTTTAGGTGCCAGCACAACCGCCTACTACCTCGCAAAAATGCTTTTAAACAGCGGAAACTCGGTTAAGATAATCGAAAAAAATCCTGATAGATGTCAGCATTTCTCAGAGCTTCTTCCCGATGCCGTTATAATAAATGGGGACGGCGCTCAGCAGGAGCTTCTCTTAGAGGAAGGTATCCGCAGTGTTGATGCGTTTGTTTCCCTCACAGGTATGGACGAACAAAATATCCTTATTTCATATTTTGCCTCATCCCAAAATGTTCCAAAGGTTATTTGCAAGATAAACCGAGATGAGTTTACCGCCACAGCGGACAGACTGGGGCTTGACTGCATAATCTCCCCTAAAAAAATCATATCGGATGTTATTGTAAGATATGCCAGAGCACTTCACAACTCCATAGGCAGCAATATGGAAACTCTTTACCGCCTTATGGACGGCAGTGCCGAGGCTCTTGAATTCAACATCAGCTCTGACTGCTCGCTTATCGGTATTCCGTTAAAGAAAATGAAAACAAAGGATAATATACTTATCGCAGGAATAATCCGCGGCAGAAAAACGATTATTCCCTCAGGTGAAGATACTATCCAGGCATTAGATAATGTTATTATTTTCGCCTCAGGTCATATCCTTAATGATGTTACTGATATTTTAAAATAGCAGGTTTAAAGATTATGAATTACAGAATGATTTTTTATACAACAGGAAAAATACTTCAGGTGAATTCACTGCTTCTTATGCTGCCTGCGGTTGTTTCTCTTATTTACAGGGAGAGCTGTGTCTTTTCGTTCCTTTTAGCCGCC
Source organism: Clostridia bacterium (assembly GCA_017472575.1). Taxonomy (GTDB): domain Bacteria; phylum Bacillota; class Clostridia; order Oscillospirales; family Acutalibacteraceae; genus UBA737. Next base: position 19,890 of record JAFUPX010000012.1, read on the forward strand.
GTAATTTCTGTTACGGCAGGATTTATCCTATCCTTAATTTTCAAGCCCAAAAACCACCTTATCTATGCAAAGGAAGGCTTTGTTATAGTTTCACTAACATGGATACTACTCTCCTTGATAGGCGCGCTTCCGTTTGTACTAAGCAGAGAAATCCCTTTCTTTTTTGACGCTTTTTTTGAAACGGTAAGCGGCTTTACAACAACCGGTGCCTCTATCCTTACGGATGTTGAAAAACTGAGTAACGGTCTTTTATTTTGGCGAAGCTTTACTCATTGGATAGGCGGAATGGGAGTTCTGGTTTTTGTTATGGCTTTTATCCCGAATGTTTCTGACCGCTCGATTCACCTTATGCGAGCAGAAATGCCGGGGCCGATAGTTGGAAAGCTTGTACCGAGAATAAGGGACACAGCGAAAATCCTTTATATTATTTACATTGTTCTCACCCTTGTTGAGGTGGTTATGCTTTGTGCAGGAGGTATGTCGGTATTTGAAAGCTTACTTCATTCTTTCGGTACCGCAGGCACAGGCGGCTTTGGCATAAAGGCTGACAGTATCGGCGGATACAGCCCCTATATTCAATGGGTTATTGCCATATTTATGCTTATATTTGGTGTTAACTTTAACCTTTATTATTTAATTCTTATCCGCCGTTTCCGCTCTGCAATTAAAAGTTCGGAGCTGTGGGCATATATATGTATTGTACTGTTTTCAGTAAGTGCTATTTCCTTTAATATATATCCGATGTATAAAAATATAGAGGAAGCCCTGCGTCAGGCGGCATTTCAGGTATCCTCTATCATTACCACTACCGGATACGCAACAACCGATTTCAACAACTGGCCCGTTCTTTCAAAGGGTATATTAATGCTGCTTATGATAAGCGGCGGCTGTGCCGGTTCAACAGCGGGCGGCTTTAAAATTTCAAGAATAGTTATTCTGTTTAAAATGATTAGAAAGGAAATAAGAAGACTTATCCATCCTCATTCAGTGGATACAGTAAAGTTTGAGGGCAAAGCTCTTGATAATCAAACGCTATACGGTGTTGGAGCATATCTTGCGATGTATTCAATATGTGCGTTGAGCATCTTTTTACTTCTCTGCATTGAACCATTTGATATTGAAACAACCCTTACAGCAATGCTTGCCTGCTTTAACAATGTAGGTCCTGGCTTAGGTGCGGTAGGTCCTGCTTCAAGCTTTGCGGACTTCTCGGCATTTTCAAAGCTCATTCTTTCCTTTGCAATGCTGCTTGGAAGACTTGAAATATTCCCGCTTATTATAGCGCTTAACCCATCTACCTGGAAAAAGAGATAAAATAAACCGTGTCTTTCGACACGGTTTTATTTTTTATTCACAGCATTCGTCCTTTTTAGGTACTGCTTTTTTAGGTTTTGCAGGAGGTGTTGTATCTCCAAGACCTGTTGTTTCAGAAAATACAGCGTTATTTGTTACAGCGGAAACCGCATCGGTAGGAATAATCAGCTTTGATGCCGTTCCGTTAGACATTTTAACCAGCGCTTCGTATTTCTTTAATTCAAGAACTCCTGCGCTTACTCCAACCTCCATAAGAGCCTTTAGTCCGTCCGCCTCAGCCTTCTTTGAAAGGTAAATAGCCTTGGCTTCACCCTCTGCTCTGGCAATGCGGGCGTCCCTGTCACCCTCGGCGGCAAGGATTGCTGCCTGCTTATCGCCCTCCGCTCTGGTTATCGCGGCTGCTTTATGACCCTCTGCCTGAAGCAAGGTTTCTCGGCGGTCTCGCTCAGCCTTCATCTGCTTTTCCATTGCATTCTGAATTTCAGTGGGAGGAATAATGTTTTTAAGCTCAACACGGTTTACCTTCATACCCCATTGGTCTGTAGCCTCGTCAAGAATGGCGGTCATTTTTTCATTTATCATATCTCTTGAGGTAAGAGTTCCGTCCAATTCGAGCTCACCTACTATATTACGAAGCGTAGTGGCTGTTAAATTCGCAAGCGCATTTATCGGGTTTACCACACCGTAGGTATAAAGCTTAGCGTCAAACACGCGGAAGTAAACCACCGTGTCAATCTGCATAGTAACATTATCCTTAGTTATAACAGGCTGAGGAGGAGAATCAAGCACCTGCTCCTTAAGTGTTATCTTGTTTGAAACTCTTTCAAGTACGGGTATTTTAAAGTGAAGTCCGGCAGACCATGTGGTTTTATATTTACCCAAAAACTCAATAACATATTCCGTAGCCTGAGGAACTATTCTCAAGCAGGAAAATAAAAGAATAACTACAACTGCTAAAATGATTAAAAACCCCATAATTAATCCCCCTAATATAAATTAAAAATTATTTTATCAATGCCGCTCTCAGCTTTTTATTTTTAGCAAGCGCGGGGCGGAAATTCTGAACAGACATAAGAAAGTGCGAATCCTCTGCCAGCATTTGCTTTACAGCATCATACGCTTCATCATCATTATAGCAAGCGGCGCACAGAATTGCTATTTCGCTGTTTACCGTATCCTTGTCACCGTGAACATAGATATCCTCAAAAAGGTCATAAATTTTCTTTATTTGTTTTTTATTACCCGAAAGCAACACAGCCTTAACTTGCGGAACAACATACTCTCCGAAGAAATTCAGATAAAGAAAATTTCCGTAAGCTGCGATATGCTCTTTATAGTTTTCCTTTAAGGACGGGAAAATATCAAGCAATTTTTTGGTAAATCCGCTTACGGTTATACTTCCGCTTTTATTCATTGAAGGAAGCTCAATGTCCGTTATATTTGCTCTTTTTATCTTTATTCCGAGACTGCTTCTGAGCGTTCCTACAAAGTCAACTCCGACAGATGCCGCATCCTTAGCGTTCTGACTGTCATCAAAAAGCCATGAATTAGCTTCGGAATATTCTCCTGCTTTTCCTTCTTCAATATCCGCTATATTAAGTATATACATCTGCTTTGCTTCGTCATACTCAACCTTAAACGCCTTTTTACCGTTAGCAAAGCTGCCGTCCTCTTTTTTTACAAAGCTCTGCTCGTCAAGAAACGGCTGCATTTCCTTTATTACATTTTCATAATATCTGTTATCCAATTTAAATTCACATCCAAATTATATTTTTCTTTATTATACAATATACTTCTTATTTTCTCAACTAAAATTTTCTTGAAAGAGCTTTACATATAAAGTATAATGTTTACGAGGTGGAAAAATGAATCTTGCAGATTTTAAAACTATAGAACAGATTTTGCTTAAAAACGGATTTTCCTTTAAAAAATCCTTAGGGCAGAATTTTTTAACAGATGAAACTGTATGCCCGAGAATGGCGGAAAGCGTTTGCGATAGCGATACGGGAGTTATTGAAATAGGTCCCGGTATAGGTGTGCTTACAGCAGAGCTTGGCAAAAGAGCTAAAAGAGTAGTTGCAATAGAGCTTGATGAGCGGCTCAGAACCGTTCTCCCCGTAACCTTAAAGGATTTTAACAATATTGAGGTTATTTTCGGGGATGAGATGAAGCTCGATTTAAGCGAAATAATCAAACAGAAATTTAATGACTGTAAAAGAGTTTGTATCTGCGCAAATTTGCCTTATTATATAACCTCACCGTTAATTATGCACCTGCTTGAAAGCAAACTTCCGGTAGAGAGTATAACAGTTATGGTGCAAAAGGAGGCGGCACAGCGCCTATGTGCTAAGGTGGGCACAAGAGAGTCGGGAGCAGTTACGGTAGCTGTAAGCTACTATGCGCAAGCGGAAATACTTTTCCATGTTGGAAGAAATAGCTTCTACCCCGCCCCCAATGTTGATTCAGCGGTTATAAAACTGACAGTGAGAAACACTCCTCCCGTTTCTGTTAATAACGAGAAAAAGTTTTTCAGCCTTATTAAAGCCTGCTTTGCCCAACGGCGCAAGACCCTTGTAAACACCGTTTCTAACACCTTAGGAATAGATAAGGAAGCTCTTAAAGCCGCATTAAAAGCTGTAGGACTTTCAGAAACTGTCCGCAGTGAACAGCTTACAATGGAGCAGTTAGCTAAGCTTTCAAATGAGCTTTATAAATCATCCAAGCAATACATCTGAAACCAGCATTACACAAAAGCCTATAAGCAGTGCATAGGTGGCTCCCCGTTCGCTGCCGTGAGCATGGGTTTCGGGTATCATTTCGTCACTTATAACATAAAGCATTGTACCGCCTGCAAAAGCGAGTGCAAAGGGAAGAACTGCCGAAGCAATGCTTACCGCAAAATATCCGATAAGTGTTCCTAAAACCTCAACAAGCCCTGTAAAAAGAGCGCAGATAAAGGTCCTTTTCGGTGATATTCCGGCGGCTAACATAGGCGCGATTATAACCATACCCTCAGGGATATTCTGCAGGGCTATGCCTCCGGCTATAAGAAGCGCATCAGTGGTGTTTCCTGAACCGAAGCCGACACCTGCGGCAATACCCTCAGGCAGATTATGTATTGCAATAGCGGTTACAAACAGCAAAACCTTGCTTATATTTGCGTTACCCTTATGCTCCTCTATATCTGCTCCCACAATTTTGTGCAAATGAGGAACCAGCTTATCTATAAGGTTAAGCGCAAGTGCGCCCGCAAAAATACCGGAAACAGTTATAAGTAACCCAAATTTTCCGCCGTATTCAACCGACGGTAAAATAAGACCAAAAACCGCCGCCGCAAGCATTATACCCGCCGCAAAGCTTAAAATAATATCACTAAATTTATGCGAAAGCTTTTTAAAGAGAAAGCCTATAGCCGAGCCGAGCACCGTTGCTCCGCCAACACCTAAGGCTGTAAGTAATACCATTTCCATTAACTTCACCTCTTAATTCATAATAGCACAAAATCCGCAGAAAACAAACTGTTTTCTACGGATTTTTATATTATTTAATTTCGGGCAAACTTGCAGCCGCAACCGACTGCCCTACTCTGCGCGAGCTTTCATCAGGAATGTGAAGCTCGATTTTCTTCGCCAACTCAGGGAACTCTTTTTCAAGAACCTCTTTGGCGCGGTCGAGCAGAATAACACCGCCCTCTCCCGATGTAACGCGCCCCATAATCAGAACATGCTTAATATCATAGAATTCCGTATAAAAGGCAATTGCATAACCGAAATACGCACCGATAGTATCGTATATTTCTGCCGCTCTGCTGTCGCCATCCTCAATAAGTTCCTGAACAACCTTGAGCTTTTCAGCAGGAGATAGACTTTTGTCAAGCTCGATACCTGCGGCAGGTGCAAGCTTTATAACTCCGTCCTGCGAGAAGTATTTAACTCCGCAGCCATAGTCTCCCGACCATTCATCTACCATAGCGTGGGTACAGTAGTCAACCGGAACAAAAGCAAGCTCATTAAGCCAGCCTGTGATATTGCCCTGAGGGTCAACATATCCGCCTGCCTCGGAGGTACCCATCGCAACACCTAAAACAGAATTATCATTCAAATCCATAGCACCGGCAAGAGCAGTAACATCACCGTCGTTAGCAACCTCTATAGGAATATTTTCTCCGATTTCCTTTGCAACATCGAGATACATATTCTTAACCTTTTTATCGAAATCCTCATCGCTTACTTTAAGGAAAAGAGATGCAACCATTATACGGTTATCTACATAAACTCCTGCGCTGGAAACACCTATAGCATCAACCCTCGGCATATGTAAGGCGGCGGTTTTCATAGCCTCCAAAATACCCTGATAATGGTAATCAGGGTCGGAGGTGGTTTTAGGAAACCATACTACCTCCTCAGAGTAAATGCTCTCACCGTCAATAACAGCACTGACCTTGCGGTCTGACCCACCGGCATCAAAGCCGATGCGGCAGCCGTCCAAGTGCCGTCCTATAGGAGCGGCGGCTGATTTATCTTCGGGAGCGTTTTCTAAAGAGCAAACCTCAACCTCAAAGGCTTTTTCATATACACGCTCCATAAAATGAACGTCAAAATCGCGTAGTCCGCCGTTTGTATAAGCCTCTTTAATTTTATTTCCTATAAGCTCACTTCCGGCAATGATAATTTTATAGCCTCCTGCAACCCATAGCAAAGCCTTTGCCATTCTCTCGATAAAGCGGAAATTTTCCTCATCGTGACCTGTGCCGTCGGGATAAACTCTTGTCTTGTAGGTAGTAGTATAGCCCTTGTTGCGCTCAACAGCGATAACGATATCCTGTCCGTTATCTTTTGTTGCCTCGCGCATATCGCGGCAGATAAGGGAAAGCGGTGTAAACTGTGGGTCAAGTTTTGCGTTTACCTTAAGCTTCATATTTTAATTCTCCTCCGATAATGGTTTTTTCAACATTGAATTCGCTGTCGGTTATTATGATATCCGCGTCCTTTCCTACCTCGATAGAACCCTTTGTTTTATTAAGTCCGAGAGTTGTTGCAGGGTTTAAGGATGCACAGTTTACACATTCATAAAGCGGAATGAAAGAATTTGTATACACATTCCAAACACCCTTGTTAAGGTGAAGTATACTTCCGGCTACGGTGCCGTCCTCAAGTCGGCATACTATTCCGCGGTATATAATTTTCTGACCGCCGAGCGTGTATTCACCCTCAGGAAGTCCGCCTGCAGGCAGACAGTCGGTAATAAAGCAGAGCTTTCTGCCCTTTAGCTTCCAGAGCAAATCATAAAGGCTTTTATCAACATGGAAAGTATCCACAATAAGCTCACAGCTTACATCAGCATTCATTGCGGCGGTAACAACACCGGGTGCGCGGTGGGCAAGGGGTGTCATAGCATTGAAAAGGTGGGTTACATGCTTTACACCTGCCTTTGTTCCTGCCATAGCGGTTTCATAATCCGCAGAGGTATGCCCCATTGATACCACAACATCCGTATCTCGGCAAATTTCTCTGATTGCGGCAAAATCCTCGGTATCAGTTTCTGGTGCTAAGGTGATTATGCTTATAATATCGGCATATTCCTTAACAAACCTTGCATCGGGCTTTAATATGTATTTCGGGTCCTGAGCGCCTTTTTTGCTCTTGCTTATAAAAGGTCCCTCAGCGTGACAGCCGAGAATTGTACTGCCCTCCCAAGCCTTACTTTCCTCTTTTAAAGAACGGCAAACCTCCAGTGCCTTGCGGATAACCTTCATATCAACCGTCATAGTAGTGGGAAGATATCCTGTAACACCGTTGGCAAGAAGTCCCTTTGAGATTGTGCGGATACTTTCCTCCTCACCGTCGCAAACATCCTTGCCTAGATAGCCGTGGATATGCAAATCAATAAGTCCCGGTGAAACAAAGCCGCCCCTTGCATCAATAACCTTGGCACTATCCGGCACATTATCAGCAGAAACAATGCCCTCTATTTTCTCTGAAAACAGCAATACACCGTCTTCAACAATTCTATCCTTTAAAATAATTTTTCCGTTAATTATTGCTTTCATATAAATCCCCCCTCTGCTTAATTTTAATTATAACGAACTTTTAAATTAAAAAACAATTCTTTCGATTAGTAATAAAATGCATTTTGGGGTAATATAGAATATTTTACAATAGATAAAAGAAAAGAAACGACAATCTATCATTCGATAAATTATCGTTTCTTTCTGGTGGAGGCGGCGGAAATCGAATCCGCGTCCAAAAACCCATTCCCCAAGGTATCTCCGAGCGCAGACATTTATTTACATTCCCTCACGCCGCCGTTAAATGTCAAACTGCGGCGCTTGGTAGCTCCTGATTCATGATACGGGTAGGAGCGTTCCCGTATTCACGTTCACCGCTAAAATGACACCCTTGCCCGACCGCGGTATTTCGGGGTTGGATGAGCAGCTTAAATTAAGCTGCTAAAGCAACTTTATTGTTGTTAGTTAATTTTTTATGCGGATTTTTAAGCGGTTCCGCACCGCTGCTCGCTGCCGTAGGTGCAAGATCCCTGTCGAAACCTTTACGCCCCCGTATATAGACCGCCTTTCGGCGGTTTTTTATAAATTTTTTATCCAGCGGATAGCCATATCAGCCCATGCACCGCATTCTGCAAAATCGCCGCCGTAGTTACTGCAAACCGCACTGTTTACAAGAGAAAGTCCGTGTCCACCATGCGGAAAGATATGAAGCTCTGTTGAAATTTTCTTTTGAGCAAGAGCATTTGCGATTAAAAGTGAATTTTCAACCGGAACACAGCCATCCTCAAAGGTATGCCATATAAACGCAGGCGGAGTATCCTCACTAACCTGTTTTTCAACCGATACCAATTCCATTAAAGCCTTATCTGTTACCTTTTCTCCAAGCAGATATTCAAACGAGCCTCTGTGAGCTTTTTCTCCCGAGGTTATAACCGGATAGCATAGAATCATACCGTTAGGCTTATTCTCCCCGTTTTTGTAACCGAAATACTCTTTAACAAAATCTTTATTCCAAAGGGTTGAAAAGCTTGCGGCTAAATGTCCGCCAGCGGAAAATCCACAGACTACAATTTTTTCAGTATCAACATTCCATTCTTCCGCATTTTCCCTAATTTTTGCTACTGCATAGGAAAGTTCAAGCAAAGCCGCCGGAAATTTTGCCTTATCCACGCTGTATCTCACTATAACAGCATTATAATCTGCCGATACAAACTTTAAAGCCACAGGCTCCGCCTCGCGGTCAGATGTAAAGGCATATCCGCCTCCGGGACAGATTACAACCGTCGGTCTCTTACGATTTAAATCTATCTCATTAGAGTTTGACGGAAGATAAAGCGACATTGTAGGCTGATAGCCGCCGTTATCTACATTTATTTTTTTGTAATCAATTTTAATATCCAACACTTGATAATTCATAAATTTTCACTACCTGTTCTGTTCTTTTATTGCCCTGTCAATAGCACGGTTGGCATCCCTTTTAGCGGCGGTTTCGCGCTTATCGTGAAGCTTTTTACCTCTGCAAAGACCCACCTGCACCTTAACAAGAGAGCCTTTGAAATAAAGAGAAAGCGGAACAAGCGCCAAGCCCTGCTGCTTAACAAGACCCATAAGCCGCATTATTTCCCTTTTATGAAGCAGGAGCTTTCTGTCCCTCATAGGAGGTTTATTAAAAATATTACCCTGCTCATAAGGAGAAATATGCATCTGCTTAATGTACATTTCACCGTCATCAATACCGCACCACGCATCCTTTAAATTAACGCCTCCGGCGCGTATTGATTTAACCTCGGTTCCGGAAAGAGCGATTCCGGCTTCAAAGCTTTCAATAACAAAATATTCGTGAAAGGCTTTTTTGTTTGTTGTTATAGTTTTTGTATTTTCCACCGGCATCACCCCTTTGTTTAAATTAATGGTGAATAATGAAGAGTGAAAAATTTCGGTGTCGGCTCAGCCGACAGATCATTCATTTTTCATTGTTGCGACAATTAGTATAACACATTATAAAATAACGGTCAAGAGAAGTAGGTCGAAAAAAGTCTTTAACAGATACAAAATATATGGTATACTTAACAGGAAATGGAGAGAAATATGAAAAAGAATGATATTATAACTTTAGAAATAACAGATTTAACTGTTGACGGCAGCGGTGTCGGAAAATACGATGGAATGGCAGTTTTCGTTCCATTAACGGCTGTGGGAGACATAGCAGAGGTTAAAATTTTAAAGGTTAAAAAGAGCTACTGCTTTGGCAAGCTCGAAAGGCTTATAACCCCCTCTGCCTCAAGAATTAATCAGGATTGCGCTGTTTTCAACCGTTGCGGCGGCTGTGTTACCAGACATATTGACTACAAAGCCGAATGTGAAGCAAAGCAAAACAAGGTTTATTCCGCCATAAAGCGAATAGGCGGTATTGAACTTTTGCCAAATCCTATAATTCCTGCCGAAAAAACAGAGCGATACCGCAACAAGGCTCAATATCCTGTATCATTGGAGGGAAAGGCAGGCTTTTTTGCAAAGCATTCCCACCGTATAATAGAATGTGGCACCTGTCTTTTACAGCCTGAAATCTTCGATAAAATAGTTAATAGAACCGAGCAATGGATTTCGGATAACAGTATATCTGTATACAATGAGCAGACTCACAGCGGTTTATTACGCCATATATATCTGCGTATTGCCGAAAAAACAGGTGAAATAATGTTTACCGCTGTAATAAACGGCGACTCACTGCCGCAATCCGATAAGCTGATAGAAATTCTTAAAGACATTTGCAAGGAAAACTTAAAAAGCGTTCAGATAAACATAAACAAGGACGATACAAATGTCATTTTAGGTGAAGAATGTAAGGTTTTGTACGGAGAAAAATATATAACCGATATTCTATGCGGAATAAAAGTGCGCCTTTCTCCCCTATCCTTTTATCAGGTTAACAGAGTAATGGCAGAAAAGCTTTATCTTAAAGCAAGAGAATTAGCCGACCCTCTCGGCAAAAATATTCTCGACCTTTACTGCGGAGCCGGAACGATAGGTCTTTCTATGGCAGACGCGGCAAAAAGTATTGTTGGAGTGGAAATTGTTCCGCAAGCGGTGGAGGATGCAAAATTCAATGCCGAAAACAATCATATAACAAACGCAAGATTTATCTGTGCTGATGCTAAAACAGCGGCGGCTCAGTTGGCAAAAGAAAAATACAAGCCCGATGTTGTTATTGTTGACCCTCCGAGAAAGGGCTGCAGTGAGGAGCTTCTCATAACTGTTTCGCAAGACTTTTCTCCTGAAAGAATTGTATATATTTCCTGCGACCCTGCAACCTTAGCCAGAGATGCGGCAATTTTAAACCAAAAAGGCTATATACTAAAAGAGTATACGCCTGTAGACTTATTTCCTCGCACTGCGCATATAGAATGCTGTGCACTTTTTGTGCACATCAGCGATATAAATTCCTGACGGTATTTGCGATATACACTTTTAGTGTGCGATATACCCTGCGGGTACATAGGATTTATATCATATCGCATTTGGCACTGTCAAATATATCGCAGAGAGGAATAAAACATGGAAAATAAAACAATAAAAGAGTTAGCTGTTGAATTAACTGTAGAAGTGACTAATGTTTGTGATAACATACATGGGAGAAAAATGTTTGTAAGTCTATAATATTTTGATAACCTCATCGCTGTTTATTAAAATTTAACACCCTACCGCCACGCTTCATATTATAATAATGAAATTGTCTGATTATTTTTAGAAAAATCAGGCAAGAATATTATTACAAGAAACTCTTTCGGAGCGTGAATATAAATGACTATCAAGCGAGGAGAAATTTACTATGCCGATTTAAGCCCTGTTGTAGGGTCTGAGCAGGGCGGAGTACGTCCCGTACTCATAATACAAAACGATATCGGCAACCGATACAGTCCAACCGTTATAGCGGCGGCGATAACCAGCCAGAGGGATAAAACAAGCCTTCCTACTCACATTATGGTTGATGCCGACCACTGCGGACTTTCAAAGGATTCTATTGTTCTTTTAGAACAGGTACGAACGATAGACAAAAGAAGACTTAAGGAAAAGATGGGAAGTCTTGACCAAGGCTCTATGGACCGTGTGGACAAGGCATTATCCGTAAGCTTCGGATTACCATTTTCGGGAGGAATCTCTAGTATAGCTACATAAGCTATAATTTATCAGGATGTGTTTGCGGTACTCTATAAAAGTACCGCAAGCTTTCTTTATATATTAAACCTCTCTGCGATATTTCACAGGAGATACTCCCACCTGCTTTAAAAAAGCTCTGTTAAAGGTGCGAATAGTTGAAAAACCGCAAAGGTCTGCGATTTCAGTTATGCTTAAATCTGTTTCGGCGAGTTTAATACAAGCCTCGTTAATACGGAGCATATTTATATACGACGGAAAGCTCATCTTAAATTTTTCAGAAAAAATATGCGAAAGTCTGCTCTCGCTTATATGCAGTGCTTTCGCGGCAGTTCCAAGGCTTAGCTTTTCGTGGTAATTGTTTTCACAGTAAGAAAGAATATCTCCTACAATGTCGGTATGAACCTTATCACACGAAACAAACTCACAAACCTCAAACAGCTTGCCTAAAGCAACAGTTAACCAACCCTTTTGTACAGCAGGTGAGCAAGAATTATATTCTTTAAAAACGGTTTCCATCACATTGAAGAAGCCGTTTTTTTCTGTCTGTTCTCTCCCGATAATCGGACAAACCGGCTTTTGCTTAAATATCTTTTTGAATTCAGGAAAAATCGAGGCATCAAGTATAAGTACATAACTTGTTATATTCTGGCTAGCCCAATAGCTGTGTATTTGATTAGGAAAAGCAACTACTGTATCACCCTGCTTTATTTCAAAGGTTTCTCCGTCTACACTGCAAAACGCACTGCCGCTTAAAAGACTGATTATCTCAACCGCCTTATGCAAATGCGGTTCAAAATCTACAGAATCTCTTTTTTCCAGATTTATTTTGTTTTCCCAATGCTGATATGTAAGCTTCATTTTATCACCTTTCAGCAGAAAATGTCCTGAATTATGGGCTAATTGTCTTGAATTATAGCATAAAATGACTTATTATGCAAGTATAAAGGAGTGATACTTTATGAAAAAATATACAAGATTTAAATTTCAGCCCTGTCTTCCCATAGGAGCGGACGGCAGACGCGTTACAGCCTCAGCAGAGCACGCTCTTGTTTCAAAACAGGCGGCAAGTGAGGGAATGGTTTTACTCAAGAACGAAAACGGTGCATTACCCCTTAAAAAGGGAGAAAAAATTGCGCTTTTCGGCAAATGCAGTGTTGCCGTCTATGAAGGCGGCGGCGGAAGCGGAGAAATACACGCTCCATATAAAAAGAATATTTTTGACGGCTTTGAGGAAAAAGCAAAAGAAAGAAAGGTTCGTCTATATACAGGCAACAAGGGCTTTTATGAGGAGCACGTGAGAAAAGAACATCTGCGCGTAACAGGAGATTCCGAGCATAAAGGAAAGTATGACGACGAATATCAGGCAGTACAGCAAATGCCTATGGGTGATGAACGCATTAATAGAAACTACGAGCTTTATCAGCTTTTTCAGGTTGCTGAGCCTGAGCTTTCTGCAGAAGATATTAATGCTGCCGCCTCCGAGGCAGATACCGCAATAATAACAATAGGCAGAATTTCCTCCGAGGGGCTTGACCGCCGAGCCATTGCCGGCGACTATTATCTTTCGAATACCGAAAAAAAGCTTATTGATGATGTTTGTGCTAAATTCGAAAAGGTTATAGTTGTTTTAAACATCACAGGTGTTACAGATGTTGAATACATAGCTGAAAACCCGAAGATTTCCGCAATACTGGTAAGCTGGTTTGGCGGAATGGAGGGCGGAAGTGCTGTTGCGGATATCCTTTGCGGAGATGTTACACCCTCTGGTAAGCTTACAGATACCTTTGTTAAATCCTATGACTTCTACCCCACTAAGGATACCTTTGAGGAATCGCTTGACTATATGAACTATACCGATGATATCTATGTCGGCTACAGATATTTTGAAACCATACCCGGCGCTAAGGATAATGTAAGATATCCCTTCGGTTTTGGACTTTCCTACACCAACTTTGAAATTTCAAATGTATTAGCAGGTGAAGAAAAAGGACTTATAACTGTCAGCGCAACTGTTAAGAATACAGGAAGCTATGCCGGAAAAGAAGTTGTTCAGGTATATTTCTCCGCTCCTCAGGGTAAGCTCGGCAAGCCTGCAAAACAGCTTATAGGCTATAAGAAAACAAAGCTATTAAATCCCGAAGAATTTGAAACCGTTGCCATAAGCTTTAAGGTAAACGATATGGCGAGCTTTGATGACCTCGGCAAGATAGAAAAGAGCGCCTATGTACTCGAAAAGGGCGATTATGAGATTTATATTGGAAACAGTGTAAGAGACTGCGCAAAGCAGTATACATACACTGTAAATGAGGATACCGTAACTGAAAAATTATCCTCTCTTTGCCCGCCCTGCAAGCTGGAAAAGCGAATGTTAGCTGACGGCAGCTTTGAGGCTCTGCCCTTAAAAGAAGAAAGCTTTACCTTCGGTGTTAATACTCCAAATACCGCCAAAGCTCCCGAAAAGGAAACAAGCTTTGAGCTGGTGGGCGACGAAATCACACTTGATGAATTTATTGCCCAGCTTACAGATGAGGAGCTTGTAGATTTAGTAGGAGGTCATCCCTCTACAGGTGTTGCAGACACCGGTTGCTTCGGTGCAAATGAGAAACGCGGCATACCTGCTGTTCCCACAGCTGACGGCCCTGCAGGACTGAGACTTATTCCCAACCGCGAAGTCCGTACAACGGCTTATCCCAGCGGAACGCTCCTCGCCTGCACATGGAATCCCGAAATTATATATAAAGTCGGTGAGTGTGCCGCAAAAGAAGTAAAGGAAAATAATATCGGAGTATGGCTTACTCCGGCGCTTAACATTCACACAAACCCCTTATGCGGCAGAAATTTTGAATATTTCTCCGAAGACCCGTTTGTAGCAGGAAAAGCCGCCGTTGCTCTTACAAAGGGTGTGCAGTCACAAAAAATAGCAGTTTCGGCAAAGCATTTTGCGGCAAACAATAAAGAAGTTAACCGCACTGCCTGCGATTCGAGAGTTTCCGAGCGTGCGCTCAGAGAAATTTATCTCAAAGGCTTTGAAATTTGTGTTAAAGAGGCAGACCCTTGGACTATAATGACCTCTTACAACCTATTAAACGGCTGTCATACCTCCGAAAGCTATGACCTTATCACCGGAATTCTCCGAAACGAATGGGGCTTTAATGGTATGATTACTACCGACTGGGGAGTAAAAAATGACCCTGTTAAAGAGGTTAAGGCAGGAAACGATATGAAAATGCATATCGGCTATCCCGATGAGCTTAAGGAAGCCTTAACCAACGGCAACCTTACACGTGCCGACCTTGAGGCTTGCGTTAAAAGAATATTAGAGCTTTTCTTAAAGCTGGACTAAAAATAACAGCCTTTACTTCGAAAGGACGGTTTTTCTGAGCCGTTACATCAATATGATAATTTATATGACTGCGACTTTTGTGAAATCGCCCTTTCGAAACCCTTAAAAACAAATTTTTCCGCTTGATTTGAAGTTTTAAATTTTCACCTGTTGGCATGGAAATTTCTCCAATTTTCTTTATATTTTAGATATAAAACACAAGAAAATTTAGCCGATTTTAAGGAAATACTAATTTCCGAGGTGAAAATATGAGATACAGTAATTTACATGACCTGATAAATTCAAGCAGCAGTACAAGAAAATATTTTCTTTCTCTGCCTGTTAATATGCAAATTTCCCTGCATGAGCATAATGATTATATCCATACGGCAGCTGAGCTTCACCGCATGGCAGGTATAATAGAAAACTACGAGCATCACTGCAAATTGAGCGACGGAATTTAACTAAAAAAGTCCCTGAGAAATTGTACTGCCCCAAATTGTGTGGACAGTACAAAATCACCTCTATGGTAGCTAAAATTAAAACAAAACTGACATCGCTTTTCAAGTGGTGTCAGTTTTGTTTTAATTTGAATACGCTGATGATTGTAGAAATGGATGTATTCATCTATGAGGAACGCCGAAAATCGGTGTATCGTTTTCATCCCACTCTACCTTTTGAGCCCATACGCTTCTTCCGTACCAACCGCTTCCCGACTCAAGGTTTGCGTGGTAGATTATATAATCCTCCCACTTCCCGTTTTCCAAGACAGTAGTAAACGAACAATGTCCCGGACCGAATATATCCTCTGTTTTTTCAAAAACAGCAGTTTCGCATTTTTCCCAATTGCTCATATCAAGGATGTCGCCCTTACCGCTGAATGTAATTCTTCCTAAACAATATTCATCACTCATACTGTTATTTACTGAATATATAAGATGTATTTTTTCTCCTCTTTTTAAAACCGCAGGACCCTCGCAAATAGTATTATCTCTTCTTTCAAATTCAAACTCAGTCTCCTTTATTTTTACAGGTATACCTGAAACTTTATTCGGAGAAATCAGTTCCGCAATAAAAAGAGCTGCGCCACCCGACCAAATAAACCAATTTTTACCGTCATATTCGGTGACGGTTCCGTCAAGATTCCAGTTCGAACCTAAGCCCTCTACCAGTCCAACAAGTGAAAACTCGGTCATCGGGTCAGGATTTTTGTTCTCCAAAACTGCCATAATATGCGTACCCTTATACTTTGGCGAACCGTAAATATACCAAGTACCGTTTATCAGGTGTAATTCAGGAGCGTACCATTCAGAAAAATCTTCTCCGCTTTTGCAGGAATACACCCTTGCGCTTTCTGCTTTTTCAAGCTCTGAAAATTCCTTTGTTTTTGCAATATAAATTCCACCGCCGGCAGTATAGCAATGGTAATACCATTCGCCTTGGCGCAACAAATACGGGTCGCTGGTTTTTCCAGTTTTATCTGTAGGAATTATTGGGTTTATAAAAGGTTTCATAAT
>JAFUPX010000013.1 GCA_017472575.1 Clostridia bacterium
GGAATCGGTATAAACTGTAGTGTCACCATCTCTTTGCAGTGTTATTTTAACCTTTGTTGCGCTTTCAAATGTGATCGTACAGGTATACCATGCGTCAATTGTAGCTGAAGTATAGTTGATAGTGGAACCTTTAAATATTTCTGAACTTGCATAGGTTGTAGCTCTTGTAGTTGAGGGAACCGGAGTGTCTTTGGCTGTGTAATATTTGCTGTAGCCCTCATAATCATGCTGCATCCAAACACCAATAGTACCAAGGTCGGTTTCAGTAGGTGAAGTTTTTTTACCTATGGCAATCTGCTGATAACTGTTGTCATTTTTGTACCAATAACAGTATACCGCCGCATAGGCTCCGCTTGCATTTATTCTGTTACTTTGCGCCAGGTTAAAACGGAAGGTCTGCTTTGTAACTAAAATATCATCTGTAGTAAGGCTATCTCCACAGTCAAAAGCGGTGCTCGGCAATTCGGTAAAAGCTTTCTGCCATCCACTGGCAGCTGAATTAACCTTTAAATATTGATTGTTGCTGTTATAACCGTTTTTAAATATACTGCTGCTTTCATATTGAAGTGCAGTATTTACATAACTGTTGCTTGTTACTCCTGCACTGGTCTGGAAATCATTGGAGTACAGTACAAGGTCTTCGGTTGTATCGGCTGCTGCCGGTGTAGGAATAAGAGCAATACTGCTCAACAGAGCTATACAACTAATTACGGAAACGAATGCTAAGAATTTACTTTTTCTCATATACATTTTCCTTTCTGCCGCATAAGCGGCATTTAAAATTTTTATAGATTTTATTTTCCAACCGTCCAATCGTCAAGATATTCAGGTACGGCTTCATTCCAGTTACCGCATATCTTATTATCATAACTGCCGCCATAGAGGTCCTCTAATTTACGGACAGTGATATTATCAAGATAAACGTCGGCTTCCTGTGAACCGATACCGACCTTGCCCGCCGAAATAACATAAGGACGGGGAACTTCCAGTGTGCCTATTTTGTTATCGGTAACCGAAAGCTTTTTCACCGTTTTTTGCTCGCCTGTAGCTGTATCGGTTTCGGTGCGGTAAACTGTTATGGTGTTATCAAAAGCATCAATTGTCCAGGTAACCCAATCCTCGCTTACGTAACCGTCCGGAAGAGTAAACTGAGCAATTTGTTGATTGTATGTAATAAACATTTTATAAATACGAATGTATTTATTCTGCTCTAATGAAACCTTATAATAGAAATTTCCGTACATATCCACCGGATGATATCGCACATAGAAATCCACTTGGTTTCTTAAATCAAGATTGGTATTCTCACCGAATTTCATATCCACCGATAAGGAATAGTCCGTCCATGATTTTTTACCGATAGTCATATAACCTGAAGAGAAATTTCTTCGCCAGCTAACGTTGGTTTTGCCGTCTTTATCGGTTTCGTAAACCAGATTTGCCAAGGCAGCATCCGAATTTTCATCTCCCCAAACCGGATTAGTGGTAGATTCAGGTTTATTTATCATACTGCCGTCGGTAAAGGTCTCCCTAAGTAAAACGGTATCTCCTGCGGGTGCGTCCGGATAAGGAGTGTTGCTGATATCTTCCTCTTCTGAGGAATCGTCCTCCGATTTTCCGGGTTCATTGTAGACATAATCATCACCATCCGGACCCTCTACTGTGATTTTAACTTGGTCAAAGGTACCCTTAACTGTGTTATTCTTAGTACAGGAGTGTACTGCTACACCGGCTAATACCACAGGATCCATCTTTAAATTAACGGTGGCAATTCTCGTGTAGTTTTTCTGCCGTCCGTTCTGAGCATAGCAGGCAACCGCATTTCCTGATTTTACCATCTTTAATTTTATAGGATATTCAGGATTTTCAATTCTATTGGTGGTTGCATTACAGTCAACACCGGCATCTGTACGGTATACAATCCAGATATAGTCCCTTCGAACATGGAGGAAAATATACGGTGAATCGTTATCCTCGTTTTGGCGGATAATAACTCCTGCCGAGGCACTTTCGTGTATTGCAGATGCTGAGCCGGTAGATTCAAGAGAAGTAACCGTAGTTTCCACAGTAAGTGTACTTAAATCACCGTAATCCATACTGTATTTATTGTATAACAGCGCCGCACCGTCCTCTTGCCACCAAAGTACGTCTGCATTAGTGTTAATAGAATACTCGCCTGCCTGCGGATCCTGATAAAACTCAGCCTCAGGCTCATAATAGGTTCCTTCGGGGGCAACACCGTCCAAAATAAGCTCCTTAAAGGTTGGATTGATGTCTTCCTTTAGCGTTTGCGCCGAGCTTTGAATAGTAAACACCGAACATAAACTAATTGTTAAAACCAATATAAAGGGGAAAATCCGCTTTAGAGCATATTTAACCTTATACATTAAGCACTTCACCTCTTTCCTTATTCCGTTTTGCCAATAAAACTAATGTAACCGTACCGGCAAGCACCAAAACTTCAAAAGCAATGAAAATCAAGAGAATATACACTGTTCTATTTACCTTAAGGTTAGCAATCTTCACTTTTGCCTGAGCTGCTTCTTCGGTTTGTTCCGTTTCACTGACAGTTGAATTTATTTGGGACTGTTCCGTTATATCTTCCGCCTGACTGCTGTTGTATTCTTCCTGTGTCTGAGAGGTGCCGTCCTGTGTAATATAAATAATTTCGCCCTGTTCATCTAATGACACTGTAATATTTGTCAGCGTAAAGAGCAAATTGCACAAGGTTTGGAACTGGGAAGTTAATCTGCCCTTAACCGCATACGGCAGCTCGTTATATTCACTTAGTGCTTCATTAATTGCGGTTAAATCGGAATCGGTTACCTCATCAGAGGTTTTGAGCAGTATTTCAGCCCATTTTTTGCGGTACTCGCCTGCCATAAGAACTGCCAGCTCATTATCCGGATCAGCGGCAGCCTCCAGCTTAACGTATGCATCATATAATGCATTAACGTGAGCATATTCATTTGTAAGCTGTGCTTTGGCAAGGTCACTTAAGGAATCATAATCGCCAATTGCCGCCAACAGCATTTTAGGTACCTCGCCTGTTTCATCCAGCTTTAAATTTTCCTCCTTAAAGGAAATTGCCGCATCATTATTGGTTAGATAATCCTTTACAGCCTGAGGTGTATTTTTCAGTTGCATTTTATAGGTAAGCAATGCGGTTTGTGCTGATTTAATACTCGCTAATGCCGCTTCCAGATCTGCTTTTTCAGTTAATAACTTAGAACGGATATACAATGTTTGACCATTGTATTCTTCAAGTGCAGCTTTTAATTCGTTAGCCTTATCGCTAAGCGCTGCCTCATAATTCTGCAAATCAGCTGTATAATTTGGAGCCCAATCCTCGGGAATATCCTGAGTAGTGGGGTCAAAAGGCTTTTGCGCCTCTAAAAACCCGTTATATGTAAGGATATTCGATAAATCACTTTCAATTACAGAGCCTGAGTTATCAGCCAATGGCTGCCATTTATTATGCAATGCCAGCAATTGTTCAGCTAATGCCTTATCATGCTCCTGTTGGAGCAACTCCTCATGCCGTATGGCATATTCCCTCTCTGCCGCTTGTAATACCGAGTAATTGCTTACCAATTCCTGTTCGGCATTTGATAGTTTTTTAAAAGCTTCTTTTGCCTTTTGTATAGCAACATAGCTTGTATAATCTCCGGTTACGGTACCAATCGCATTGATTAAGTCAATACATTCATTGATTGCATCATTTACCTGCTGAACAGACACAGTAACCGCGGTTTTTATATCGTTTTCCGGACTTAAGTTGCTAAATGCCTCATTAAAGATTTCGAAGTTTGTAACTGTGACATCATAGGTTCCGGCAGGTACACCGCGTTGA
>JAFUPX010000014.1 GCA_017472575.1 Clostridia bacterium
CTCACACCGGAATCAAATAAGAATAGGAGAAGGTCAGATGAAAAAGTTTTTACGCTGTGCCATTGTTGCAGCCGTGCTTGCAGTACTTCTGGTATCTCAGGCTTCTGCCTTTAACTATTGGGATAACGGATATATTCTTGCGCCGGACGGTAAAACAAGAATGGCAATGCCCAAGCCTTACACCTGCGAGCAGGTTATAACAGGCTTTGAGGGCTCAGAGGTGTCAAACAAGCTTAATAACCCGCAGGACCTCTTTTTGAGCGATAGCGGTGACTATTATATTGCTGACACCGGTAATAAACGAATTGTAAGACTTACAAACAATTTTGAATATGTAGCTGAGTACACCGGAGGAAACAGACTTTCTGCTCCTGAGGGCGTTTTCGTAACAAACGAGGGCGATATGTATATTGCCGACTCGGCTGCTCAGAAGATTGTTCACTTAGACCCTTTGGGCGAGTGGGTTGAGGACTTTGTAATGCCCGAATCCGAGCTTCTTTACAATGTTACATACTTCTCTCCCTCAAAGGTCGCTTTAAACCCCGTTAACAATTATCTCTATGTTGTTCAGGGTAAACAGTTTATGTCAATTGACGCCGCTAATAACTTCAAAGGCTATATCGGCGCCAATAAGGTTGGATTTAACCTCATTAACTTTATTGTTATGACATTTGCAACAGATGCACAGAAGGATCAGATGAACACAGTTGAGCCTGATGCATACTATAACTTCTGCGTTGCAAACGGCGGTAAGATCTATGCTACCTCTGCTGAAGATAACACCAGAATCAGCGTTATCAACACCGTTGGTACAAACACATATCCCAAGAGAAGCTATGGTGAGGTTATCTATAACGACGCAGGTAAACAGAAGGAACCCGCATTTAAGGATATCTGCGTTGATGAGAATGAAATCATAACTGTAATTGAGGAAAATACAAGATGTCTCTATCAGTACGATCAGGATGGTAACCTTCTCTGCATCTTCGGCGGCGAAGGCTCTACAGCAGGATATTTCAATATACCTTCATCCATTGTTTATGCCGGAAATGGCAGACTTGTAACCCTCGATGCTGCAGATGCTAAAATTCAGATCTTTGAGCCTACTGAGTTTATCTCAACCGTTCAGAAGGCTGTTGTTGCTTATGCTGACGGTAAGTATGACCAGTCACTTGAGCTCTGGGAGCAGATCAAAAAGGATAATGCAAGCTATAACCTTGCCAGAGAGTTCATCGGTAAGATCAATATGAAGAAGGGCCTCTATTCCGAGGTTCTTGATGACTTCAAACAGAGTGAAGACAGAGAGAATTACGGTAAAGCCTTTGAAAAGCTTCGTTATGAGTTTATGCAGCAGTGGTTCTACCCAATTATTGGTGCAATAATCGTTGCAATTATTCTTCTTGTTATTGCAATGAAGCAGGTTAATAAGTACGTTAGAAAGATCAAAAAAGAATTCTGGGATGAATTGGAGGGATAGAGAATATGAAATGGCTTAAATATTTCGTTTTAACTCTGTTCCATCCTGTTGATACATTCTATCTAATCAAGAAGAACAGAAAGAAAATTTCAAAACTGGCTATTTTGGCTGTTCTTGCGGCGGCCGTTGCTATGAAGATTTTGTATGTTTATACCGTAAACTTTACAATGTCTGCAACCTCGGCAGCAAATGCAAATGCAGTTGTCGAAATCGGCGTTATTGTTGTCCCCATTCTTTTGTGGGCAATCGCGAGCTACGCTGTTATGACCATCTGCGGTGGCGAATCTACTATTGGCGAAACCATTACAATTTCGGTATACAGCCTTGCTCCGTATATCGTTTTCACACCGGTTATGATTGCAATTTCTCATGTTTTCTCGATCTCCGAGCTTGCATTCTTTACCGGTATGAATATCGCAATTATCGCTTGGGTAGTTGTGCTTCTGTTTGTCGGCTTTATGCAGTCAAACGGTCTTAAATTCTCTCATGCGCTTGGATTTACCCTGCTTTCAATAGTTGCTATGGCTCTTATCGCCATAACGGTATTGCTTGCCTTCGGTCTCGGTGCGCAGATTATTAAATTCGTTCAGGAACTTGTTGCTGAAATCAAGTTCTTTATGCGATAGGGAGGTGGCGAAAATATGAAAAACAAAAAGAAACTAATTGCTGTTGCTGTAGCTTTGGTGCTTGTGCTTGCAGTTGTTGCCGTCTTCCTGTTCTCGCCTAAGATTACCGTTGACCGCGATATAATCGAAGAAAATGCACACAAAGCTGTTGCCGTCGCCAAGTATCTTGACGGAGAACTTGAGGATACGGGAGAAGAATATGCTCTCGTTGGCGAGGCAGGTGACTTCCAGCTCTATTACAGAACCTCGGATTACACCCTTAAGGTTTTAAACACCAAAACAGGTAAGGAATGGAAGAGCCTTATTACAGATGAGGACTATATCCATAAGGCAGATGAGGGTGCTACCGAAAACAGTGAAGCTGTCAGAACCAGATTTAAAAAGCTCTTTGAAATCGGTTATACAAACTTTGCAGAAATCAACCTCAAAACCAGCCTTGTTGATGAGTTTGCGGTAACTGTAAAGCACTATAAGCTTGAAAATGGTTTTGCTATCGAAGCATTTTTAGATAGCTATGGAATTGGCGTTACAGTTGAGTTCTGGGTAGATGAGAGCGGTCTTAATGTCCGCGTTCCCAGAGATAAGGTTAAGGAAACCGCTGAGTATGGTATAATGAGCCTTTCGGTTCTTCCTTCATTCGGCGCTGTTGCTGATACTGTGGAAAATGCTTTTGTCCTTATGCCTGACGCATCGGGCGGTATCTATGATGTTAAGCCTGTTAAGGACAGACAGACTCCCCTTACCATTGATACCTATTTCCCCAGAGATTTTGACCTTGATAAAATCGAGTCAAATAATCAGCAGGGTATCAAAAATTCCATGATGCCGTTCTTTGGTATTTCCAAGGGTGATCAGGGCTTTGTCGGATACATTTCAGAGGGTGAGATGAACGGTTATATTACCTTCAACCCCAGCTCTGTTTATAAGGTTAACCGCGTTGAAGCTGTAGTTAACTACCGTAAATCCTACACCTACTTAAATCCCGCAGGAGAGGCTGTTACCGCAACAGAAAAGAATATTTCTGCAAGGGATTTCTCTGTTCACTACGCGCTCATTTCTGCTGATGCTGAAAAGCAGGTTACTTATTCGGATATGGCAGTAAAGCTTCAGAGCTACCTTGCTTCTACAGGCAAGATTGTTAAAACAGAGTCTGCAGAAAAAGCAGGTGTTAATGTTAACCTTCAGATGATTATGTCAACTAAGGTTGAAACAATGATTTCAGAGTATCTTAAGGTTATGACCAAGTGCGGCGATATTGAGAATATGGTTGCAGGTCTCTCTGATGACGTTAAGAAGAACCTCAGAATTATGATTCTTGGCTGGCAGAGCTCGGGATATAATGTTTATCCCAGTAGCGGAAAAATTGCCGGCGGTATAGGAAGTGTTAAGGAGCTTTCTAACTTCCTTACCGAGCAGGGAATAGAGAGCTATCTGCTTGATGACCTTGTTTATGCTTCAACTGATTCTCAGTACTTCTCAGAGCAGAGTGATGCTGTTTATAATGAAGCAAAAATCCCTGTTACAAATACTGACGGTAACCAGTATGTAAGAAACGCATACAAGGAGTACTTAACCCTTACAGAGAAGACTTTGCCGTATCTTGCTAAAAACGATGTCTACGGTATAGGTTTTGATAAGGTTGGCTGGTATGTATTTGATGACTTCCAGAAGAGAGTTGAGCTCACTCGTTACGACACCGTTGCGATTTATAATGCAATGCTGTCTGCTACCGAGGAAAAGGGAATGAAGGTTGCTATTCAGCGTGGTAATGTTTACACCCTGAATGTTGCTGACTATCTCTATGACCTTCCCTTAGTAGGCTCCGGAATTGAGGTTCTCGATAGAGATGTTCCGTTCTATGAGATGGTAGTTCACGGATATATTCCTTATAGTATGGATACACCCGGAAATATGGCTATAGATTATGATGTAGAAAAGCTTAGGTGGATTGAGTTCGGCGCAGAGCCTACCTTCCTGCTTACCGAAGAAATGTCGGAGGAGTTTAAGGATTCAAAGGTTGATAATGCCTTCTCAACCGAGCTTGAAACTTGGATTGACGATGTTTCGGCTATCGCAGTCGAGTTTAATACCAAGCTTGCCTTCACAGGAAACAGCACCATTATCGGTCACGAGCAGATTGCTTCGGGCGTTGTTCGTGTAACCTATTCCAACGGAAATAAGATTTATGTCAACTATAACCAAGAGCAAGTAACCGTTGATAATGTAACCGTTAAGGCTGTCGACTACGCCGTAGTCGGCGCTGACGGAAACATAGTCGGGTAGAAAGGAGAAAGACAATGGCTAAAAAATTAGATATTAATGCTGCAGCTCCAAAAAAGTCTTTTTGGAACTTAAAGCGTAAAGAAAATATGAATGGCTATTTGTTCATTCTTCCTTGGCTTATCGGAGCAGCTGCTTTGTTTATTTTCCCGATTTACCGCTCTCTTGAGATGAGTTTTTCCAACATTATAAACTACACCGATTATACAATCGAATTTGCCGGTCTTGAGCATTACAAGAATGCGCTTACCGGAGATACAGAATATCTGAACTCTCTTTTTAACAATATAAAGAATATGCTTCAGACAGTTCCGTTTGTAAATGTTTTCTCCCTTTTAATTGCTGTTATGCTTAACAGAAAATTCAAGGGCAGAACACTGTTCAGGGCTATTTTCTTCCTTCCTGTTATTCTTGGCTCAGGCTTTGCAATGTCTCAGCTTATGAACCAAGGGGTCGACCAGCAGGCTATGGAGACAGTTAAAGAAGTTCTTCTTCCCAGGCAGGTTGCTATCTATCTTGGCGAGGAGCTTACAAATGCCATTTCGGTGTTCTTAAACCTCATCAGTACAATTCTCTGGAAGTGCGGCGTTCCCATTGTTATTTATCTTGCAGGTCTGCAGGGCGTTCCCTCGTCGCTTTATGAGGCTGCTCGCGTTGACGCTGCAACCGAGTGGGAAATGTTTTGGCTCATCACCCTTCCTATGATTACCCCGATGATGCTTCTCAACATGGTATTTACAGTTGTTGACAGCTTTACCGACTCGCAGAACTGGCTGCTGAGGCTCATTGAGCGCACCAGCTTCTCTGGTGACTTTGAGTACGAGTATGCTGCGGCAATGGCCTGGATATTCTTTGTCTGGATAATTGCCCTTATTGCTGTAATATTCCTTGTTATGAGACCCTTCATCAATAAGGTAAAGGATAATTAAGGAGGGATAGAGATGGAAAAAACAAAAATTAAGCTTCCAACCAAGGATGATTTTCTAAGAATATATAAAAAGTCCCCCATCAAGGGTGTTGACCTCTTTATATATGTAATGTTAATCCTTATGGCGTTTGTTTTCTTGTATCCCTTTATGCACATGGTTATTAACTCGTTTAAGAGCTATAACGATATTATCAATGCAACTGTAAAATGGATACCCAAGAATTTCACACTCAGAAGTTATGAGGTTGCTATTGCCTCTATGCGCCTTGAGCACACACTTCCCAACTCGCTTATCGTAACTGTTCTGGCTACCTTGGGTCACGTTGTTTCCTGCTCGTATATCGCATACGGCTTTGCAAGATATAAGTTCCCTCTTAGCGGAGTTTTCTTCGCAATCGTTGTTTTGTCGATTCTGATGCCCATTCAGGTTATCATTATTCCTATGTACATTACATATTCGACATTTGGCGTTCTCGGAACCTATATTCCGCTTATCGTTCCCTGCTTCTTCGGCTTTGGTCTTAAGGGCGGCCTGTTTGTATTCCTTTACAGACAGTACTTCCTCGGAATCCCCAAGTCACTCGAAGAAGCCGCAAGTATTGACGGATGCGGCCCCTTAAAGACCTTCTTTAAGATCGCTCTTCCTTCCGCAGGATCAACAACCATCGTTTGTATCGTGCTCTCACTTGTATGGCACTGGAACGACTACTATGAG
This sequence comes from Clostridia bacterium, assembly GCA_017472575.1. Classification (GTDB taxonomy): domain Bacteria; phylum Bacillota; class Clostridia; order Oscillospirales; family Acutalibacteraceae; genus UBA737. Next base: position 6,027 of record JAFUPX010000014.1, read on the forward strand.
CCCGGCCTTTACCTCAAGGAGTATGACTCCATGCTTCTTCCGCAGATCGTTGCATCTCTCAAGACACTTATTGAGAGTATGCAGAGTCAGCTTTTGGAAGGCGCTGGTGACTCCGGCGGCGCCGATGGAACCCTCTTCCATAGCGGCGTTGTTATGGCGGGTACCTGCTTCTCAATGATTCCTCCTATGATAGCTTATCTCTTCTTACAGAGAAAGTTTATGGAAGGTATCGAGCGCAGCGGTCTTACCGGTATGTAATTTTCAAACGCATAAAACAAAAAGGCGCTCCCTGCGGGGAACGCCTTTTTAAATTAAAACCGCCCTCAGCAATGAGGGCGGTTTTTGTGGCTTATACAGCAAATTTTTCAAGCTTTTCAAACAGCTCGTCGGCATTGTCGGTGTGGGCAACAAGTTCGATGGGTTTTGCAAGGTCAAGGCTGAATATTCCCATAATCGATTTTGCGTCAACTGTGTATCTGCCTGATACAAGGTCAATTTCGTAATCGCTCATAGTTACAATTTCAACAAATTCTTTAACGTTGCTGATGCTTGAAAGCGAAATGTTTAATTTTTTCATACAAAAGACTCCTTTCCTGCGCTTTGCTATTGCAAAAACTTTGAAAAATGATATAATTATTATATGTATTTTCTTATTAATTATATATTATACCCTTTTTAAATGCAAGTCGAATTTTTAAATTAAGGTCGGTGAAAAGCTTGAGAGTTGCTGTTTATACCCTGGGCTGTAAAGTAAATCAATATGAGTCGCAATTTCTCTGTGAACGCTTTTCAGAGCGCGGACACCAGATAGTTGCGCATACCGAGCCTGCCGATGTTTATATAGTAAATTCATGTACAGTAACCGCTACAAGCGATAGTAAAAGTAAAAAAATGGCAGGCCATTTTCGCAAGCAAAATCCCGACGCCGTTGTTGCGCTCATTGGCTGCTTTCCGCAGGCTTTCCCTCAAAAAGCCTATGATGTAAAGGCGGCGGACATCCTTCTTGGGAACGCTGAGAAGGGCAGAGTAGTCGAGCTTTGCGAAAAGTGCTTTGCCGATAAAATAAGGTGCGAGGCGGTGTGTGAGCAAAGCCTCCCCGCCGAGATTGAGCCAATGCGCATTTCCCGCTTTGAAGAGCGCACCCGTGCCTTTGTTAAAATTCAGGACGGATGTAACCGCTTTTGCAGCTACTGCATTATCCCCAAGGCAAGAGGCAGAATTTGCTCAAAACCGATAGACGATATAGTAGAGGAAATAACTACCCTTTCAAAGAACGGCTATAGCGAAATTGTGCTTGTGGGCATCGACCTTTCCTCTTACGGAAAGCAGTTTGGTAAGACCTTGACTGACGCAGTCGAGGCGGTTGCTGATATAGACGATGTCAAGAGAGTAAGGCTCGGCAGTCTGGAGCCTGAAATCATCTCTGATGAGGACCTTAAAAGGCTCTCAAAAATCGAAAAATTCTGTCCGCAGTTTCACCTGTCACTCCAGAGCGGATGCGATAAAACCCTCAAACGAATGAACAGGCACTATAACTGCGATGAGTATAAAGAGATAGTAAATAAGATTCGCGCCGCCTTTGAAAACGCCTCGATTACAACCGATGTTATGGTAGGCTTTGCGGGTGAGAGCGATGAGGACTTTAAAGCGAGCCTCGAGTTTGTAAAAAGCATTGAATTTTTAAAGGTTCACGTCTTTCCCTATTCTATAAGAAAGGGAACGCGGGCGGCAGAATTTTCTGATCATATTGACGGCGAAACAAAGAAAAAACGTGCTCATATAATGCTCTCTGAAACCGAGAAAATAAGGCAGAAAATCTTAGAAAATCAGATAGGAAAAACGGTCGATGTGCTTGTAGAGAGCAGAGTTAAAAACAACTGCGCCTTTGGCTACACAAAGGACTATCTGCCGGTTTTTGTTGAGAATTGCAGCCTGCCTGTCGGCAGCTTTTGCACTGTAAAAATCGAGAATGTAAAGGACGATGGCTGCATAGCCACAGGAGGAATAAATAAATGAGCAAGGTCAAGACTACTTTAAAGCGCTTTTCTTACCTCAGAGACTACAAGGTGCTTGAGGGTGCTAAGATAAACGAACATACCTTTGACTATCTGATGATAGGCTCTTTCGGTATTTTGAGCATTTGCTATTTTGATAAAAAAGGCGAACTTTACGGTAATGAGCACGATGAAAATTTCGTGATTGTTGATAAGAAAACAAACCGCATAAAGACTGAAAATCTTATCAAAAAAGCCAAGAAGGATGTAGAGATTCTCCGAAAGGCGATCTCAGAGGCAAAGCTCTATAATGTTAAGATCGACAGCGTTATTGTTGTTGACGATAAAAAGTGCCAGCCGCTTTTTTCGGCATCGGATGTTTCGGTAGTAAAGCTCTCATTGCTTTCCAGGTTCTTAAATCAGGAAAAATACGATATCGATAATAAGGCGGATACCGAGAAGATGGCTTCTCTTTTAAGTAAATAAGTTAAAGGCGGCGTTTGTGTGATAAAAGCCATTGTAATTATTGCTTGTAAACTGCTTACCAAGGTTGGTAAAATGCTGGGCAAGGGCAGTAGCCTCCCCGGCAAAATAGCGCTTAAAATCTGTCCTAACGTTTTAAGCCGAATTAAGTATCCTGAATATGTTATCGCCGTAACCGGCAGTAACGGAAAAACCTCGAGCGTTGAGCTGATGGCGCATATGCTTCAAGAGTGCGGCTATAGCGTTGCATATAATAAGGAAGGCTCAAATCAGATCGAGGGCGTTACAACCCTTGTTCTGAATAACTGTGACCTTTCGGGAAAGGTCAAGGCACAGGTGCTTTTAATCGAAAGTGACGAGCGCTTTGCGAGATATACCTTCTCACACTTTGCCCCAACTCACTATGTAATAACCAATCTTTATAGAGATCAGTTATCGAGAAACGGTCATCCCGAAATGGTTTTCGATGCCCTTAAAGATAGCATTAAGTCAGAGGACACCACCCTTGTTTTAAATGCTGACGACCCGCTGGTTTCCCTCTTTGCTAAAGGACATAAAAACACCGTCTGGTTCGGTATGGAAAAAACCGAGTTTTCAACGGAACAAAACAATAGCATCTATAACGACGGCGCACATTGCCCTAACTGTAAAGAGCCTATGGAATATGACTATTACCACTATGCTCATATCGGCTCGTATGAGTGCAAGGCTTGCGGCCATAAGAGAAATGCGCCGCAGTATAGCATAACAAGCCTTGACTTAAAAGAGGGCAGGGCGGTCATAAACGGCGAGTATACCATAAACCTCTTTTTAAAGAGTGTTTACAATGTTTACAACAGCCTTGCCGCCTTTACAGTGTCCGCACTTGTCGGTGCTGATAAGAAAAAAGCCGCCGAGGCAATCAGCAACTACATTCACAAAAACGGCAGACTTACCTGTTTTTCCTCGGGCGAGCGCAAGGGCGTTCTGCTTACCTCAAAGCACGAAAATTCGGTAAGCTATAATCAGTCTATCGCACTTGCAACAAGCAGTAATAAGCCCTGCACAGTTGTTATAATTGTTGATGCCATAAGCCGCAAGTATTTTACCGGCGAGATCTCTTGGCTGTGGGATATTGACTTTGAAAAGTTAAGTTCCCCCTCGGTCGAAAAAATCATTCTTGCGGGTAGATACTGCTACGACCTTGCAAATCGCTTTTCGTACACCGATATTGACAGCAAAAAAATCGAAATCGTTTACGACACCGCCGACCTGCCAAACAGATTTGCGCTGGGCAACGGCAACATAATTGCAATAACCTGCTTCTCTGACAGAGATAAGCTCCTCTCAAATGTAGAGGTGCTTCCTCCCGAGGAGTTTGTGCTTCCTTTTTAACCTTAAACGAGGTGAAATTATGACTGTAAAAATTCTTTCCCTGTATCGTAACCTTACAAATCTTTATGGAAGCGATGCAAATATCCGCTGCCTTAAAAAGCACATAGAGGAAACGGGCAATGCCTGCGTGGTAACCTATTTAGAGCTGGGACAAGCCCCTGATTTCTCGGAGTATGACTTTGTTTATATGGGCGCGGCAACCGAGCGCAGCCAGAAAAGAGTTCTCAGCGAGCTTATGCAGTATAAAGCCGAGCTTAGCTCTTATATCCAAAACGGCGGACTTTGCCTTTTCTGCGGAAACAGCTTTGAGCTTCTTGGCAAAAGCATAACCGCCATAGACGGCACTGTTTTTGAGGCTCTTGACTTTTATGATTTTGAAACTGTAGAGGTGGCTCGCAGGGTGGTTGTTGACACCGTTTGCGACTGCCGCTTGGTACCTGAAAAAATCGTCGGCTTTATGAATAAGCAGAGCAGAACAAGTATTGTTACAAATCCGCTTTTCAGAGTGGTAAAGGGAGCGGGAAATGCCCCCGACAGAAACGATGAGGGCATCTGCGATAAAGGTCTTTTTGCAACCGAGCTTTCTGGTCCGCTGCTTGTGAGAAACCCGCATTTCAGAGCAATGCTCGAAAAGAGAATTTATGAGAAAAAGGGCATAGAAGCCCTGCCGCTTTACTTTATGTATGAAGAAAAGGCGTATAAGGAAAGCCTTAAGGGCTTGAGTGTTTAATATTCGGTAATGCCATCGCCGATTTAATATGTTGGAGGTAAAAATTATGACAGTAAAGGCTCAGGACATTTCTTACAAAAAAGAAATGCTCAAAAAAATCAAATGCTTTGTTCTTGATATGGACGGCACAATCTATCTCGGAAACCAGCTTTTTCCGTTTACACCCGAATTTCTTGAAACGGTTAAAGCAGTAGGAAAAGATTATTGCTTTTTCACAAACAACTCCTCGAGAAACTCTAAGATGTATGCTCAGAAGCTTGCAAAGCTCGGCGTTGCTGGGGTAGGGGACGACGATGTTTGTATCTCAAACGAGGTGGTTATCCGCTACATAAAAGCAAACTATGAAGATCCCAGAGTTTTCGTTTTAGGAACTCCCGCCCTTATTGAAAATTTTAAGGCTCGCGGAATCACCATCGACGAGGAAAACCCGAATCTTATGGTGCTCGGCTTTGACACCACCCTCGCTTACGACAGACTCAGTCGCTTCTGCCAGTTTGTTCGCGACGGTGTTGACTATATCGGCGTAAATGCCGACTTAAACTGCCCGATGGAAGGCGGCAAATTTATCCCCGACTGCGGCTCTATCGCAAGACTTGTTGAGTCGTCAACCGGAAGATTTCCCGAATTCTTTGGCAAGCCCTCGCCACATACCCTTAAGTTCATAGTTGACAGAACGGGTCTTAAGGAAGAGGAGATTGCATTTGTCGGCGATAGACTCTATACCGATATTGCAGTAACCGAAAATTCGGATGCGACCTCTATTCTTGTACTCACGGGAGAGGGAACGCTCGACGAGGCTATAAACGGCCCTCACAAGCCCGATCTCATCATGGAGTCGCTTGCCGAAATTACCGCTCTTTTAAAGGAAATCTATATTAAATAAAAAAATATTAAATCCCGCCGAAAAAGGCGGGGTTTTTTTGCATAAAATATAGAAAAATAATTGAAAAAATCTGCTTTTTGTAGTAAAATATAGGTAGAAAAAATGAAAGGATGTCTGTTATGCCCCTCGATATTGGAATTGACTTGGGAACTGCGACCGTTCAGGTTTACGCGGGTGGAGAAATCTTACTTAGCGAGCCTTCGGTTATCGCATTTAATAAAAATACCGGAAAGGTTCTGGCTGTCGGAAAGGAAGCCCAGACTATGATAGGCAGAACTCCCTCGCACATCGTTGCGGTGCGCCCTCTTGAGAAAGGAGTTATCGCCGAGATAAGAAGCTGCCAGAAAATGATAAAATACTTTGTTGAGAAAACCTGCAAGAACAGAATTTTAAGGCCCCGCGTTGCCATCTGTATTCCATCTGAGGTTACAGAGGTCGAGCGTCAGGCTGTTGTTGAGGCTGCCGATGCCGCAGGTGCTAAAAGCGTCATCACTATTGAGGAGCCTATGGCTGCCGCAATAGGCGCTGGGCTTGACGTGCTTCGCCCGGGCGGGAATATGATTCTGGATATCGGCGGAGGAACTGCTGATATCGCCGTCATAACCTTGGGCGGAATTGCCGAGTCGATTTCGCTTAAAATCGCTGGCAATACCTTTGACGAAACTATAGTTAAAGCAGTTAAAACAAACTACAACCTTATAATCGGAACAAGAATGGCAGAGCGTGTGAAGATAAGCCTTCGCAATGCTATCGAAAACGGCGAGCTGATTGAGGTAAAGGGTAAGAACGCTATGACCGGTATGCCCGAAATGATTAAGCTTGATCCTAAAGAGGTTAGGGAATATTTTGATGAGAACTTTAAGATCATAGTTGACGCTATTATCGCAACCCTTGACAAGACTCCGCCCGAGCTTGTTGCTGATATCTCAGAGCAGGGAATATATCTTACGGGCGGCGGAGCCATGATTTACGGGCTTGCGAATCTTATAGAAGAAAGAACAAAAATCAAGACGGTTTATCCCGACGATCCCGAAAAATGTGTCGTTGTCGGTGCGGGAAAGGCGTTTGAGTACCTCGGAGAGCTTCAGGATGGGCTTATTTCCGAACGTAAAATGTAGTAAAACAGCCATTCATTTCACATAATGCACAAAACGGGTTTTTTAGTATTGTATGTTATGACGAAAATTAAAAAACCTGTTTTAATTTGTTTACAAATGCCTTGATTTATGGTATCCTTATTATATATTAAGGATACTGGGTGTATAGTAAGTTTTGATTATGCCGTATCAATTTAATATTGTAACGAAAGAAAATTTCATATAAGAAAGGAAAAGAGAAAATGAAACTTTCGAAAAAGATCGTGTCAATGATTCTCGTAGCCGCAATGGTTATAGCGCAGGTCAGTGTGCTGCCCCTTGCTAGCGAGGATTATTCATCAGGCCTTGGAGACAGCGCAAGCTATGCATTAAAGGTTCCCGACCTTGAGTCTGTTGGCTACGGTGATAGTCACCAGCAGGGTGCAGGTGCTTGGGTTGTTTCTTCATCCACACTTGGAAGAAACGACGCAAATGATGGATATGCAAGCGACGTTAAGGGTAACATTTTTATTACCGGCGGTGAGGAAAAGTTCTTTGTGCTTACTCCTTCTGCTGAAGATGACTATGTTGTCTTTAGAAATGCGCCTGCAAATACATACACCAGCGGAACCGCTTTGTTTAACGGTATTCCGTCTTCCATTAAGGCAAATGGCTTTGCTATCCGCCTCAAAGGCGCAGCAACTGCAGCTGATAAGCTTGTAATCGACCTTGCTCTTACTAATAAGAGAGGAACCGAGGTTGCTTATACTGCAAAAAGTGGCATTCTGTTTATAGATGCTAAAACCGGAACTGTAAGTGATGTATCTTATAGTGATAACGGTATTGAGCTTTCGGGATTAGTAGATGGTTGGCTTTATGTTTCATTTGCAGGACTTGTAGATGGCAACAATAAGGCTCTTAAAGAGAACTATGTTGATTTTGCAAAAAATGCAGATAGCTACAATCCTAATAACACCGGTTATAAGGGCATTAAAATTTCCTTTACAACCGATGACTATCTTAATAAGACCCTTTATGTAGGAAATGCAATGTTCGTTGAGAGCCTTGAGTCCTTCAGAAAGGTTCACGGTTCTCCCGAGGCTCCCGCTTTAGAGAGCGTTACCGAAAACAGCATTACCGTTAAGGCTGTAGACGGCGTTGAGTTCTCTATTGACGGAGCTAACTGGAGCACAAAGAATACTTTTACTGATCTTAAGGATGGTATGAGATATACCATTTATGCAAGATATGTCGGAAAAACAGGTGTTTCATCGGCAAGCTTTGTTACTAATGGTGTCAGATATCCTGAGGCCATCGAGGTAACTATTGATACCATTAAGGTTGAAGTTATTGAGGGTCAGGAGTATTCAATCGGCGGCGCTGAGTGGAATACAACCGGTATCTTTACCGACCTTAATGCCAACACAGGTTATAGGGTTACTACACGTCTTATTGGTTCATCGGATCTTAAATATTCTGTAATTTCTACCGCTCGTTATCCTTATGCAAGCGTTAAGGATGAGGGTGCATACTATGCTCTCACTATTCCCGAGGGTATAACTAAGCTTACCGGAAGTTACGGTAGTTCCTCCGGTTCTGTTTCGGCTCTCCCTGTTGAGCAGATTAATGGAATGAAGTATGTTGTTATTGCTCCCACTGACGCAACAGAGGGCGTTGCAACCATCGGAGCAACTGCTCTTACTTATGGTACCGCTACCTATGGTATTCCTGATGAAATGGTTAAGTACGAGCTATTTCTCGGATTTGCTATTAAGGTCAAGGTTGACGGTGGAACAGAGGGAACTGTTTCCAAGTTTAAGCTTGTAAATTTTGTAAACAACAATATTCAAAACGGAGATTATACCTTCCTTGATGCAACCGACGGTTCTGTTTCTACCATCACCTATAGTGGCGGATTTGTTGTAGATGGAGCCCTTGATGGCTGGATCGTAATTCCTTTTGATAATATCAAAAACAGTAAGAGAGAAGTTTTGACTCCTGATGCTGTAAGGGCCATTTATAAGAATCTTGAGTTTACTCTTCTTGGTTCTGATAAAGGCAGTGATTGGACCGGCAGAACTCTCTCTGTAGGAACAGCTCTTTTCTATACAGATTATGTTGCTCTTGAAAAAGCTTATACTATTCCTGAAACAACTCAGCTTGTTACAAGAGATAGACAATCTATTACCATCAATGCTGTAGAAGGCGTTGAGTATGCAATCACTCTTAAAGGTGAGGCAGTTACAGAGAAGACCAAGTGGCAGACAACCGGTAAATTCTCCGGCCTCACAGTTGATACAGCATATGTAATTCATTCAAGATATCTTAATAGAACAAGATGTAATGAGCTTGAAGTCAGGACCAGACTTGCGAGCACAACTCTTGTAGCCCCAACACTTGCTGATATCGAAGTAACAGAAACTACCATTACTGTTAAGAATGCTCCCGCGGATCATTTCTATTCAATAGATGGCGGTGTTACATGGCATGAGTATGGTAAAATAGCAGGTATCGCCCCCGGCGGTGAATATAACCTTACTACTATGATTTTTGAGGGAACTGAAACCTCTGAGCCCCTTACTGTTGTAACCCCTGGTACCAAATATTCAACCGGTAAGGGTGATGGCGCAAGCTACTTCTTAAAGGTTCCTACTCCTGCTGACACAGCCACCAATGAAAACGGTGAGTATATGGCCAAAGCACTTAACAGTAGTAGTTGGTGGTCTGCTAACTTCGCAGTAGATAGAAATACACTCTTAAATGTTGGCTCTGAGGGCGAAGGTGTATTGTTTATTGAGTCAATTGACGGAGAGAGATTTATAAAAATCACACCGGGTGGAGAGGCAAACGGCTATCTCACTACCAATATGACTGTTAATGGCGAAAAATATTATGGTGGAATTAAAGGAATTCCTGATGAGATTCCTTATGAAAATATTCAGGCATTTGCTTATCGTATAGCTGTAAAGGGCGGAGAAGAGGGTCAGGCATCTGCTTTTGATATGTATCTCAGCTGTCCTTCACAGACTCGTAGTAACCGTAATGCTACTGCATTTACGTTTATTGATGCTAAAACCGGAGAAATTTCTCAGCTTGAGTATTCTAATGGTATTAAGGTAACAGGCGAGCTTAATGGTTGGGTAATAATTCCTCTTGAGGCTTATGCTGAGGATATTGATATCTATCGTACAAACCTTAAAGCTATGTTTACCGGCCCTCAGGTATTTCTTCACCATCTTGATCAGTGTAACGATACTCACGCAGCAAAATATAGTGACTGGACCGGCAGAAGCTTATATGTCGGAGATAGCGTATTCCTTTCAAACGTTAATGACTTTATTAAGGAAAACGCTCGTCCTAATACACCGGAGCTTCTTGAAAAGGACTGCTATTCTGTTTCAGTAGTTACAACTCCTAATATGGAGTATGCAATTGACCTTGATAAAGACGGAAATCCCGATTGGGATAAGGCAACCAGATCCGGTAAGTTTGAAAATCTTAAGGCGGATACAGAGTATTCAATTTATGGTAGATACATTAACGGTGCCGTTGTTAGTTATGCCCTTGTTGTAACTACCGATATGGAAAATCCTCCCCTTTCAACTCCCGTTCTTGTAAGCAAGACTGATGCACAGATCGTAATCGAAGCTATCCCCGGTCTTAGATACACCCATGATGGCGGTAAAACATGGACTGAATTTGGCGTATTTGATGGTCTTGATCCTGCAACAGTATATGAGATCTATGGTGTAAACAAGTTGACCGGTGCTCAAACCGCCATACTTGAGGTTACAACTGTTAAGCTTCCCAACCCCTATGACAATGGCGATGGCTCAAGTCAGTATATGCCTATGTCAAGATATGAGGGCAGCGACAGATACACTGAATACTGGGTTGGTACTCACGCGCAGGTTGCTATAGAGGAAGACGATGGTAACGGCGGTACTAAAACATCAATCTTTGCTCCTATCGTTGAGCTCGACGGTGAAAGATTTATTGACCTCAGTATAAAGAATGATCCCGCCAATGAAACAAACTTTAACCTTTCACAAATTAACACCTATAAAGTTGCATCAGGTTTCCCGAGATGTATTTGGATTAACAACAGTTGGGGTCTTGCAACCCGTATTAAGATTACAGGTTCTGCAGGCGCTCAGACAATGTCTTTCTATATGAACTGTGAAGGCCAGAAGGGTATGCCCGGCGGCGCATATTATCTCATAGATAAGACTACAGGAACTTGGAAGAAGTATTCTTCATCTTCAAATTCAATTGTATTTACCGAGTCATTTGACGGATGGCTTATGCTTCCGTTTGAAACATTCTATAAGAATGTTACTATTACACCAGATACAATTCAGAAAAGCTGGACCAGTATTCAGATATTCTTAAGACCCAAAGAGAAATCTGACTGGATGAATAATAAGATTTACATCGCTGACACTGTTGTTGTTGAAGATGCTAACCTCTTTGCCAAAAAGCATGCTCCCAATTCCGAAAACGGAATCGTTGCTGATGGATACAATAAGGTAACTGTTCCTGAAATCCCTGGTGTTATGGCTAACGATTGTAGCGGCAGTGCTGTAAATGCTGGACTAAATGCAATTACAAATGTTGTTGCAACAAGCGTAAACCTTAAAAAGCACTATGAGTCCAGTGCTGCAGTTGGTATTAGCGTATCAAATATGGCAAGCATAACCTTCGTAAACGATGCGCTCAATAAGAGAGAGCTTCCTCAGGAACTTGTCGACAATGTTATTACTTCAATGGGTATGTCCTTCTATGTTTATGTTCCTGAAAGATTCAGCAATAAGGTTGGCTTTGACGTTAGCGCTCTTGAAAGCGGAACAGAGAACTACTACTTTAATGAAGATTACTACTATACCGTAACTGATGGCGTTGCATCAAAGAATTATGGCCCGATAGAGCTTAAACCCGGATTTGACGGCGTAGTTGTTCTTCCTTTCGATAACTTTAACTATGACGCAACCTACTCAACATTCGTTGATGGTATGCTCTATGATATCGATACACTTGCTGAGTTTACACTTTCATTTGACACCGGAGAGTATCCTGCTCTCTCAGAGGGAAGCATTTATGTAGATGACTTCTATCTCTATCAGAAACTCGATGACTTCCTTGCATATATGCTCAAGACTCAGGGCGTTAACGAGTATTCGATCTACGACAATGTTCTCACAATGCGTAAGGACGAGACTGAGCTTCCTAGAAGCATGGCTAACGATTGTACCAGCATCACCAAGGAAGAGGGTATCTACTCGGTAGAGAACCTTGAGCTCAAGCTTATCGACAGAACCGATATCATCGATTCCTATATTGAAATCGAGATCGGCGACGGTGCATCTTCTGCAATGTTCAAGAGCCATGCATATTGGGAAGATATGCCTGACGAAGAGTGGACCAACCTTATGAACTCCACAGGCGTTACCTTCTGGCTAAGCGTTCCTAAAGAGGCTCCCATGACTGTTGGTATGGATCTCGAGATTCTTGAAAGCGAGCAAGAGTACTTCTGGTATGATCCTAATACATATTACTACACCGTTGTTGACGGAAAGGTACATCATGTAAACGGATACCTCGAATTTGCTCCCGGATTTGAAGGAATGGTCGTAATTCCTCTCGAGAATTTCTTCTTCGATGTTGATTATTCTACAGAGATTGACGGCGCACTTTATGACCTCAATGCTGTAGACTACTTTGGTATGTACTTCAACACCGACTACTATGCTTCAATCGGCGGAACCAAGATTGCAGTTGATGACTTTGCATTCTGCCAGGGCAACTACCGCTTCATTGACGCTGTTTGGGCTAGCCAGACCGGCAATAAGATCACCGAAGTAGATCCCGAGTATTACAGCAGCCTTATGACCTCTGAGTTTGAGGTTATTGAGGTTACCGAGCCCCAGACCGCTTCATCTGTTGATGTAAGCTCGATGGCTCCTATCGCTGTAGTAAGCGGCTTGGCTCTTCTCGCAGCAGTCGTAATTGCTGACAGAAAGAAAAGAGCAGAGGAGAACTAAAACTTCTTAAATAAAAAACAGGTGGCGAAAATCGCCACCTGTTTTTTTGTGTAAAATGTAGAAATATTAATTTTATTGTGGTATACTTATAAAAAGACTATTTTAAGGAGTACACCATGTTTGGAAGTATCCGTTTAAAAGCCTGCGCAAAAATTAACCTTTGCCTTGATATAATCGGAATAAGAAAAGATGGTTATCATCTTATCGAAAGTATTATGCAGAGCATTGAACTGCACGATACGGTTACCGTTCACCGAAGGGGAGATGGTAAAGTCCGTGTGTTCTGCCCCAAATGCGATATTCCTGAGAAATCTAATGTCGCTTATAAGGCGGCTAAGGTTTTCTTTGAGGCAGCTGACCTTAATGAGAGTGCAGGAGCATCTATTTATATTAAAAAACGTATTCCAAGTCAGGCAGGTCTTGGCGGTGGAAGTGCCGATGCTGCGGCCGTGCTTGTTGCTTTAAATAGGCTTTATAAAACAGGCATCTCTGAGGACAAGCTTAGTCTTCTTGGCGCTAAGGTTGGCGCCGATGTTCCGTTTTGTGTCTGCGGCGGAACAAGGCTTTGCAGGGGCATAGGCGAGATTCTTACTAAGCTTGACGATCTAAATGACTGCTATATCGTGCTTGTAAAGGGTTACGATGGCGTTTCAACCAAGCAGGCCTACGAGGATTACGACAACGCATCTGACCTCGTTTGCCTTCGACTTGAAAAGGTCGTTGAGGCAATTTCTGCAGGCAATTTTGAGGCACTTAAGGGCAAGCTTATCAATGTTTTTGAGGAAAGCACAAGCATTAAAGAGGTGTCGGTGCTCGTAAACGCTCTTCGCGATGCAGGAGCAGTTGAGGCCGCTATGACGGGTAGCGGAAGCGCTGTTTTTGGCATTTTTACTGATAGAAAAAAAGCCAAAAAATGTGCCGCAGAGTTTAAAAAGAGCTATCCCTTTTCTTGTGTAACCCGCCCATCAGTTCGTGGAGTTTATAGATTTTAATAAAAAGCTGATTATAGCGGCTTTGGCGCTTAAATTTAGATAAAAAAGGCGCAGTAGGGTATTGACTTTTTGTTTAAAAGCCGCTATAATAATTAGTGCTGTTGTAAGCAAATGGGCCTTTAGCTCAGTTGGTTAGAGCAACCGGCTCATAACCGGTTGGTCCGGGGTTCGAGTCCCTGAAGGCCCACCATTTGCTCTTTAAGAGCTGCTTTGCGGCAAACACGCCGCAAAAAATATAGGGGTATGATGTAATGGTAACATGCCGGTCTCCAAAACCGTTATTGAGGGTTCTAGTCCTTCTACCCCTGCCAACATAACAAGCCACCCAAACGGGTGGCTTATTATTTTTGTAAGATAAAAGAAGGCTCGAACCCGAGAGGGCAGGAG
>JAFUPX010000015.1 GCA_017472575.1 Clostridia bacterium
CAAATTACTAAAATAATAAATAAGATAATACTGCCCGCAGGACTGTCGTCCATTACAAAACCAACTCCTTTAAATTAAGATTAGATATATATTACAATATATTATGTGATTTGTCAAATAATAAAAGCTGTCCGCCTTAAACGGACAGCTTTTTCAGTTTAATTAATTATAAAACTGTTGCTTCGCCCTGCTGAGGCTCTGCGATGGGTTCACTCTGCATTTTTAAGTCCTCATAGAAAGCAGCCATAGTTGCCTGCATATAAGGAACAACATAAAATGCCGCTAAACCAATGGTAATTGATACGAGAAACAACCAAGGAATAAAGCTAAGCTCAAGAACAAAAAGTCTCGCTTTGTGTCCGTTCATCATTTTTTGGCTCTCGGCAATAGCCTGATTAGCTGTCATCTCCGGATGATCAGCGAGAATGTAATAAGTCATTGAATAGGAATAAGCCTTAACTATTCCGGGAATTACAAAAAGCAATGACCAGAGGGCTGTGTAAATTGCTACGAGTATACCCGCAACACAGTTAGTACCGAAATTATTGAAGCCCTTGAACATATCGCCGAACTCACACTGCCAGTTGCGGATTATTTCAAGAAATACAATAGCAAGACCGACCTCAATAGCACCTGTGAGAATAATTGAGCCGATACTGCCCACAACAGGAATAACCTGAAGTACGGCAAGAATGATAACAGCTACAAAGGTAGTACCTATAGCTATACCGTATTTGCCTCTTAAACTGTCCTTTGCTGTTTGTTTTAAAGTAGCTCTTGTTGTCATATTTAAAACCCCTTAAAGTAAATTTGCAGTATTTAACTACAATTTTATTATAAAGAAAGGGGAGCTTTATGTCAATATTATTTTCTAACGTGAACCGAAAATTCATTTCCGCATTTGGGACAGACTGTTTTGTGCTTTCCCACACGGCGCGGCAATCTTAAAACAGCACCGCAGCGACGGCATTTTTTGTAAATGTGAAAGCTGTCAGCCTTGCGCTGTTTTCTTATATCGCTCTGATTTTTAAATCTGTTTATAAACTCATTAAATTTTCTGTTCTCAGCGGCTCTGGCGGATATATTACGGGAAAATGCCCTGTAAAAGCCGTAAACCATAACTGCGTAAATCACCAGCTGCAATATAATGGACTGTAAAAAGATATTAATTACTGCCAAACAAACGCAAACAGCAAAAATCGCGTAAAAAAGACTGTCTGTTCCGTAGCGTCCGCTTAAAAACTGCATCAGCCGATATCTGAAATTCGTAAAATCCACTTCACTTTCATTTCTTTTTATATATTATATTGCTTTATTCAGTTTTATTTGTTAAGAAAGGTTAAATATTTTATTATGGATTTTCTGCATTTTCATATCAAGTATGTTAATATCCTCGGCGCATTGCTTCAATTCTGCGGAAATTTCCTCAGCATTTCCTATATTCTTTTTATATTTCAGCTTGTGCTCAAGGCTCGCCCAAAAATCCATCGCAATAGTTCTGAACTGCACCTCTACCCTCATCGGCTTTTTCTCTTTTGAAAGAAAAATCGGAATTTCAAGTATTAAATGCAGACTTCTGTACCCATTGGGCTTAGGCTTAGTTATATAATCCTTTATTTCCACAACGGTTATATCGTCCTGAAGGCAAAGCTTTTCACAAAGGGTGTAAATATCGTCTATAAATGAACATATAACCCTTATCCCTGCTACATCATTGAGGTTTTTCTCTATGTTTTCAACCGTTATCTCTATTCCCTTACGCTTCATTTTGTTTACAATGCTCTGAGGTGTTTTAATCCTGCAATTTATCGCTTCAAAGGGATTACGGTCATTTTCAAGTGAAAACTCATTATTTAAAACATCTAGCTTGGTCTTTATTTCGAGCATGGCGCAGTTATACCGCATCATAAGCTCCTGAAATGGACGTCCGTTCTGGGCTAAAGCATCAAGCATTTCATCATTGAGATATTCCTTTATTTTTTCCGCGTTGTTCATCACTTTATTTCCTCTCCGATAAACTTAACATCCTCTATAAAGTTATACTCAGGTATATAGTTTTCGAGATATTCCGCCGTTTGCTCCGGTGTATCAAAGGATTTATACAGTCCGAAGCATTTTTCGGTCATAAACTTTTCCTCTGTGCCTTTTTTCATCATAGCGTTAAGGCTGTCGTAAAAACCGTTTATATTATAAACAACAATAGGCTTTGCGTGCCTACCTAATTGCTTTAGCGTGAGGGTTTCAAAAAATTCATCGTATGTACCCATACCTCCCGGCAGAATAATAAATGCATCAGCCATATCCTCCATAATACCCTTGCGCTCGCGCATAGTATCGGTATAAATCATTTCATCACATTTATCAAACAGTACGCCGTCTACATTAAAAAAGGAGGGTACAACTCCGATAATTTCGCCCTTTCCTCTGTAAAATCCGCGTGCGGCTGCTCCCATAAGACCCTTTGCGCCTCCGCCGAAAACCATACTGTGACCTCTTTTTGCTAAATTCTCTGCTAAAATCTCAGTTTCCGTTATGTAAGAACTATCTATTTCAGCACTTGATGCTCCGAAAATACAAATTTTCATTATTATTCCTCTCTAAAAATGCGGCGAAGAACTTTCGCCGCATTTTTTAAATTATTTTTTCTCCGTTTAAAACAGCATTTACTAATTTTTCTCCCTCATATTCAAGCTTTAAGGAGAAAAAGGGAGTTTCCTGCTCAAGTAACCGCAGAAATATCTTATCCCCCTCCCAAATGGGCAAGTTGTAAAGCTCTTTTTTATCAATCCAACAAAGCTCGCCCTCGTCACACTGTTTTATCTCCCCTGAAAATGAATCAGAATAAAAAATGTGCATATATTCTGTTTCCCATTTATCCGATACAAAGGTTACTATTCCGCAATATCGGGCTTTCTTTAAGGTAAGTCCCGTTTCTTCAAGGGTTTCTCTGGCATTTGCCTCCTCCGGACTTTCCTTATCCTCAAATTTTCCTCCGATACCTACCCATTTATCTCGGTTTAGATCATTTTCCTTTTTTATTCTGTGGAGCATTAAATAGCAGCCGTCTTTTTCGATATGACAAAGAGTAGTATTTCTCATTGCGTTTCCTCCGAAGAAGAATCTGCCGTACTTTCGGTCTCGGTTTCAGGTACATATCCTTCGAGATAGAATACATCGTTCTTTCGGTTAGCCTGATCAAAAATATTGTTATACTGAACCTTTTCGTATTCATCAAGCAGGTTTGTATAGTCTGAAGCGTCACTCCACTTATAGTAGTTATTCTCGCTGTCAATATATCCCACAGTGTCAATAACCGGTAAAGTCTCATAAAGCTTTAAGAGATACTTGTTATACTCTGTTAATTTTACTCCCGCTGTCTGTAAAACATATGAGGAAAGATAATTGGCACTCATCTTTTCCACTGTCTGCTCAGGGATATCATAATTCGCCCAAATAAAGAATGGGGTTATATGGCGAGCCTGATTTTGCTCCGATGTAAGATTTGAAAGGTTGCTTACTCCCATAACCTCAGAAATAAATGCAGTTTCAACCGAGGGCTGGTGGTCTCCGAACATACAGATAACCGTTGGCTCATCAACATTCGAGAAATATTCAATTAGCTCCTTAAAGGCATTATCACTTGCCTTTACAAGTGAAAGATACTTATTAGCTTTAGTGTAAGCCTTTGAGGTTGAGGTAGCATAAATGCTTTCCTCAAAGTTTACACAGCTTGTAGTATATCCCCCATGGTTCTGCATTGTTACATTAAAGGCAAAATACGGAACAGATTTATCTCTGTTTTCATAGTCCTCAATAAGCACCTTATAATTATAGGAATCGCTTACATACTGGCGTATCAGCATATTTCTTCCCGGATATGCCTGCTCAACCAGCTGCTGAAGATAATTCGGATCGTTTCCGTTTTCCTGATACTCAGTCATAAGAGAAACATCCATTATATCCTCAAGGAAGGTATATTTATTAAATCCGAGATTTTCGTAAACAGTAGTGCGTTTCCAACCTGCAGCAAAATACGGATGCATAGCATAAGAGGAATATCCCTGACCCTCCAAGGTTGAAACAAGAGAAGCAATCGGGTCATTTATATAGAGCATATAAGCATTACTTCCCGAAGGGAGGAAAGCGGTAGTATGACCGGTTAAAAATTCAAACTCGGTATTTGATGTACCGGCTCCTATAACAGGAACATACAAATTACCCTTTATTGTATTTTCGGTAAGACTCCGCATAAAGGGCATATAGTCCTCATTGGTTTGAAGATTTCCAAGAACCGAAAGGTCTGAAAGCGACTCGTTCATTATGCAGATAATATTAGGCGAATTTTCCGCAGGAGTTACGGGAACCTCTTCCTGCTCCTCCTCTTTATCGCCCACATAGCCCTCAACCTTTTCGGGGTCATATCCGTTCGGCTCTGACATATACAAATACTTTGTATTACAGAAAAAATTCCATACAAAGCCGTAGTTATGATAGCCTCTGGTCTGATTCCAGAAGTCAGGCTTAACACCCATATCTGCAAATACGCTTGTACCGTAAAACAGAATGAGAAGCACCGCCGCGAAAGTACCCATAAAGGTTCTGGAAATAACCTTTGTTAAAAGATTAAATGCCGGATATTTTGCTTTTATTCCGATAACTATTAAGAAAATAAATATGAGCAGAGCCGTCATAACCTTATAGGTAAGGGTGTAAGTATAAGTGTTTGCAACACCTGCAGCAGTTGTTATGCTCAAAAAGTCCATCGGCAAAAACGGAGTTCCGCGGAAATCCATAATATAGCTGTGCGCAACAGCGAGACCGAACAAAATCGGGTTTACAACCAAAACAGATACTCGCAGACTGCCTGAAAGCGCCATAACTATAAAATACATTATCAGTACAACCAGATAATTGCCGAGGAAGCCTAAGTATGTCATATCATAAATAAAAACATCATTTAAGCACTCCGTCATAGTGATGGTTATAACAGGCAAAACGAAAAAACCGGCGAGATATACTATCTTCTCAATGACAGCGTTTTTGATATGAAGTCTGTAAGCCGCACAAATTCCGATAACAAACGGACACACAAGCGCCGCCGCAAGCAAAAGCCATTTGGAACGGAATTGCTGCGAGGTATAGGCATTTACATCGAGAATAACTATCAGCAAAAGCACTCCGCAAAGCACCGTTCCGGTTATTCTTGAGACCTTGGTTGAGGTTATTTCAAAATTTCTGCGGAAAAATTCCGGAATACTTGTTTTTAAAAAAGAGCTTACATTATCTTTTACCCTTTGTAAGGTCATTAAAACATCCCTTTCTCAAGCATAAAAAAGATATTCGTATTTCGCATACTTTATATTATAGCACAAACTTGGCAAGATA
This sequence comes from Clostridia bacterium, assembly GCA_017472575.1. Classification (GTDB taxonomy): domain Bacteria; phylum Bacillota; class Clostridia; order Oscillospirales; family Acutalibacteraceae; genus UBA737. Next base: position 5,386 of record JAFUPX010000015.1, read on the forward strand.
TCAACTTTTGAAGTTAGTATAACTTATAAAGCTGAAAAAATTATTAACTTATTATTAAAAAAGTGCTTTCGTAAAAATACGAAAGCACCGAAAATATCTCACACTATTTCATCAGGAATTTCCCAGTTATGCCAGATATTCTGAACATCATCATTTTCTTCAAGCATATCTATAAGCTTTTCCATTTTCGTAACCAATTCCTCATCGTCAATAGCGGAAGTAGTCTGCGGAACATACTGCACCTCTGCAGAGAGGAAGGTATAACCCTTTTCCTCAAGCGCATCGCGGACTGTACCTAAATCATTAGGCTCGGTGGAAATTTCGAAAACATCACCGTCAAAATTGAAGTCCTCAGCGCCTGCTTCGAGGGCATCCTCCATAACGGTATCCTCGTCCTTGCCCTCGCCCTCTATTTCGATTATTCCCTTGCGGTCAAACATAAACATAACCGAGCCGGACTGACCCAAATTACCGCCGCATTTATCAAAGTAATGACGCATTTCACCGGCAGTTCTGTTGCGGTTGTCGGTCAAGGTTTCAACAATAACTGCGATTCCCGAAGGACCGTAGCCCTCGTATATAAGCTCCTCGTAGTTATTAGCCTCGCCGTCTCCCGCGGCTTTTTTAATTATTCTTTCAATGTTATCGTTAGGCACATTTGCCGCCTTGGCTTTTGCAATAACATCCTTTAATTTGCTGTTTTCATTAGGATTAGCACCGCCAGCCTTAACTACAACGGCAATCTCTCTTCCTATTTTGGTAAAAATCTTAGCCTTTGCGGCATCGGTCTTTTCCTTTTTTCTTTTAATGTTGTTCCATTTGGAATGTCCTGACATAACTCTCTTCCTTTCAATACCTAATTATAATATCACAAATCTTTATTGCGTTCAAGTGCTATTTCGCAGATATTGTATATATCTTCCATAGTTTTTATCTCTCCGCACATTCTTCGGATTGCCGCCGCACCCTCAAGACCTCTCATATACCACGCCGTATGCTTGCGTGACTCAAGTATTGCATTGTGAGGGTCTTTATATTTATGCATAAGCTCAATTTGTCTCAGCATTACATTAAGGCGCTGTTCAAGGGAGGGTAAAGCATATTCTTTTCCGCTCAAAGCCGCGTTTATCTCAGCAAAAACAAAAGGATTTCCCTGTGCCGCTCTGCCTACTGCTACAAAATCACAGCCGGTAGCCTCATACATATATTTTGCAGACCTGCCGTCAGCTACATCGCCGTTGCCTACAACAGGAATTTTAACTGCCTTTTTAACCGCCGCTATGGTTTTATAGTCCACTCCGGGAGAATACATCTGTTTTCTTGTTCTGCCGTGAACAGTTATCAGAGAAGCACCCTCAGCTTCGCAAACCTTAGCTAATTCAGGCGCGTTAATGCTGTCACTGTCCCAGCCTGTGCGCATCTTAACCGTTACAGGCACCGAGCATTCTTTCACTACTGCTTTAACTATCTCTCCCGCAAGAGGAATATCACGCATCAGCGCACTGCCGCCGCCGTTTCCCGCAACTTTGGGAGCAGGACAGCCCATATTGATTTCAATAAAATCCGGTTTAAAGCTTAGCGCACTTTTTGCGGCTAAAGCCATAGTTTCAGGGTCTGAGCCGAAAATCTGAGAGCCGTAAGGCCGCTCTTCCTCTCCGCAGCAGAGAAGTGATGCGGATTTTTTATCTCCGAGACTTATCCCCTTTGCGCTTGTAAGCTCGCCAACGGTATAAGCCGCACCGAATTCGCGGCATATTTCACGCATTGCCCTATCCGCAACACCAGCCATGGGCGCAAGCGCGGCAAAACCGCTAATCTTTAAATTTCCTATATTCATATATAAAGGAATTTCCTTTCCTTAATGATAAAAATAATAATTTATTTTATCACATCTCCGTTCATTTTGCAAACGGGCAAAAAATCACCGCTTGAAAATTCAAGCGGTGATTAAATTAATTATTTGGAAAGCTTACGCTTTTTAAGAAAGAATACTGCCGCAAGAGCAAGAACTGCAAATACAAGTATTAAAGAAGCCTGAATTGCGTCTGCTGTAGCAGGGCTCTTGGTTGTAGTATCATTCTTATTGTCATTTTCTCCGGCAGGAGTATTATCCTTTGGTGTTTCAGTAACAACCTTAACGCCTGTGAAGATAAGCTCTGCGGCTGTAATATCTGTTACAAATACCGCTTTGCCATTTTCAATAGTAAAGGGAACCTCAACTGCTTTTCCAAAATTGCTCATATCACGGAGAATAAGCTGAAGACTCTTATAATTAGAGGTAAGGTTTTCAGGTATATCTATTGTAACCTTAAACTTTCCGTCACTTAACGAGCTTCCGGAATTGTCTGTTACATGCTCACCGCTATCTTTATCAGTTAGAGAAAGATTTAGGTCGAATGTCAATATTCCGGCAATCTCTCGGTTGCCCTTAATATCCTTGATAGCCTTTTCTATATCAGCCTTATGCTCATCAACGGCAATTTCTGTTAAGTCATTTACAAAAAGGTTAGTGTTTTCATCAAACGTTATACCGTCAACACCCTCAACAGCTGCGGAAAGTTCCGCATTCTTCGGTGTTTCGAGCTTACTTACTCTTTTACCTGTGATAATTGTAAAGCTCTGGCCGCAATGGTCGCACCTTCCGGTTTTCTCTCCATTTTCAGTTTCTGTAGCTTCTTTTACTACCGTCCAATCGCTGACCACATGACCCGTATCGTAAATTGTTACATTGGAAATTGTAGTTGCGTTGCCAGCCTTATCGGTTACAACAACATCCATATTTTCGCCTGTAACAGAATCGGCTACATAATTTCCGGAAGATACTTCATATACAGCTACTTCCTGACCGTTCATAGTTACGGTTACACCGTAAGGCTCACCTGATATAGATATAGTGGGCAGATCGCAATAAATCTTATCGTTTTCAATTCCGCTTACAGCCGGTGCAATATTATCAAGAACAATACCTTCTGAGCTTACATAGGTCTTGTTGCCGTCATTGTCCTCAGAAACAGCATATATAATGTATGCATTGTTGGGGTCAATGTTAAATGTATTGCTGTAAGAAGTAAATGTAACATTATCGAGTTCAGCCTTGGTCATTTCCTCTGTAGCAAGATAATATCCTGTTGACTTAACGCCTGAACCTACATCAGTTGCAGTTATTGTTACAGTTTGAGTTGCCTTAAAGAAGTACTTAAAGGTTATACTGTTGAGGAATTCAGCCCATTTATTAGTTGCAACCTCAATTTTAACCTTAGGAGCGGTAATATCTTCAACACCCTCAACGGTTACATTTACATTACCTGTAACCCTAACACTGTAAACATCGTTATTGCCTGTAACGGGTGTTCCGTTAACCTTAACAGCAAACGCATCGGTCTTAGAATAACCGTCTGCAATTTTTAATGTGAATGTATAGGTTCCATCATAATAAACTTCGCCTGTTGTATTGTCGGAAGTTAAAGTGTATCCCGTTCCGCCGTTAAGAGTTGCCGTATACTTGTTGGGAGTATAAACAGCATTAACAGTCATATTGCCTGCTATATTTGTAAAGTCTGTTGTATCCCATTTCTTATCGTCGTATCCGGTTTTAGTCGGTACAGCGGGGATATCTGTCAAGGTTTGACCGTGACCGATTGTTTTTGTCGCAACTGTTTTACCATCCGCAACAAAAGTTACTGTGTAATTCTTATTAACATTAAATTGAACAGTTGTTTCATTTTTAGCTTTATCAATTACATTAATGATATGAGAAGCATTATCGGCAATGATTGTAAACTTGCCGTCTGTTAAAGTAACAGGTGTTCCTTTGTCGGTTACAGCCTCTACATTGCTTTCATCAACGGTAACAGTTGTATCACCGTAGTAGGTCTTATTGTTCTCAGCAACAGTATCACCGATTTTAACTACAGGAGCATTCTTATCAATAACAAATCCTTTCGAGCTTATATATGTCACATTAGCTCCGCCATTGTTATCAATACTGCCGTCTGCTATCTTTGCATAAATCACATAATCCTTACTGTCTTCAAGCGAGAAAGCAGAATATGTGCTCCAATTAGTAGCAGCCTGAACCTCTGCTAAGGTCATAGCCTTTTCAGAAACTATATACTCTATAGATTTAACGCCCGTACCTTTTCCGCTGTTATCAGCAGGGTCCTCGGCTGTAATTGTAACATCAAGATTTTCCTTATAGAACAAACCAAAGGATATGCTGTGGAAAAACTCTTTCCAATTGTTTTCTTTAACGGTTATTGTTCCTGTAGGAGCAACATTATCTATAAGCTTATCAATCGGATAATCTTCCTCATAACCGCAGATAGAGCATTGCTTATGCTCGTTACCCGCTTCGGCATAGCTTGTAGGCTTATTTTTCTCGTGATTTTCAACCAGTTGCATATCATGCTCACCGGCAATCGTAACGGTTTTTGTTGCCTTGTTGCCTGCCTTATCCTCAGCCTCAATTTTATACTCGCCGGCTTCGGTTAAAGTAACAGAAGTCACAGCACCTTTGTTATCTTCATTTACATATACTGCCGAAAGATTATCGTCCGAAATCTTTACGGTTGTATCAGCACAGTAGGTATCATCTTTGCCGTCACCGTCAACCGAGATAACCGGAACAGCAGTATCTATAACCAATCCGTTAGTGCTAATATATGTTACATTTGCGCCGCCGTTATTATCAATACTTTTATCTGTTATCTTTGCATATACAACATAGTTTTTATCGCCGTTCAAAGCAACAGGAGAAGAATAATCAGTCCAATCGGAATCAGCAAGTTCCTTTACCTGAGCCTCAGTTAAAGCAGTATTGGAAACATAATACGAAACCGTTCCAACACCTGTTCCATCGCCGTCTGCATCAGGATTATCCTTTACATCGCTTATGGTGAAGGTTATTTCTTTTTTGTAAATTCCGAAAGAAATTGTCTCTAAAAGCTTATCCCACCAATTCTCGGTACCAATAGAAATTTTACCGGAAGGAGCCACATTGTCTATAAGCTTATCTATTTCCTCATCCTTGGTGTGGTTACTGTCAATCGAACATATCCAATGTTCGTTACCTTTAGCATAATAAGTAGCGGAATATGTCTTTGATGTATCATTGGAAAGAATGCTGTAATCATGACCGCTAATATTGTCTATCGGAACTGTCTTATGGTCATTACAGCCCGCATCACATTCATAATAATCATAACCGTCTTCTTCGCAAGTTTCCTTTTTGCTTAGAGTATCATTCTTAACCCAGTTATGCTCTTTTTTCTTGTAATCATCAGAAGTTACTATATATTCTCCACAACCGTTACACCATACGCCGCCGTCTTCCAAGCAAGTGGCACCCTTTGTTTTTGTTTCATCAAGGTCGTGAGAAATTGTAACAGAGCCTGAGTTTGCAATACATCCGGTAACATCATTATCGTCTGCATCATAAAGTTCTTCTATTTCCAAGCCAAAAACATATTCTTTGCCATGTTCTAACACAGCTCCGTCTTTAACAGCAAAAACAACCGTTGAAAGAGTTCCGTTAGTAGTATAATTTGTATTAACCATATTCCACCAACTAAGCATATACGGCTGTGCTGTGTATTGCGGCGCATTGTTTGGAGACCCTAATATTCCTCCATCATTTATGCTCTTTATATAAAAAATGGAGTTATCATAGCTCAACCACATACTTGCAGAAGCAAGCCCCTTGGTGTTTGCCAATACTATGTTGACTGCTATGTCCTGCAAGTTTTCCTGTTTATCAGTTATCGTAACAGTTGAAACTGTAATAGACATATCCTTGTTTTCAGTATTAGCCGACGTACTTACAAGCCATGAGCTTGAAAGCAGAAGTACTATCGACATCAGCATAGCGCCTAATTTTAAAATATGCTTTTTCATAAGTCTTCTCCTTTTAAAACATACTTAATTTTAACAAGCTGTTCTGTAAAAAAAGGCTACAGAGCCACTTATAATTTTCTAATTGTAATATTACCACAAACCTTTACCATTTGCAAGCAGATTTATTCATTTGTAAAAAAATTTCTAAAATACATAAAAATACCATTTCTTCCTTGTAAACTTACACTTGTAAAATTTATGTTGTTATGGTATATTGTAACTATATATAAACCTATGATGGGAGTTTTCTATTATGTTTAAAGCATTAAAAAGCAAGCTTGCTTTGATATTAGCCGTTGTTATTACCGTTTGTTCGGCAGTTACTGTGTTTTCTGTAAGTGCGGACGAGGTACCTCCCACCTTAACAATATGCTCAGGTGAAATAACTCAAGGCGATACCGGAGAAATATCTATTGATATCAAGGTTCAGAATTTCAGCAAGGTTGTCGGTCTTCAGCTTTATATAAATTACGGAGAGCTTGAACTATTGAGCGCCACTTCAAATTGCATAAACTTAAGCGAGGCAAACCATTCATATAATAATTCTACCGGTAATTTCTCTCTCGCCAAGGTCGGAGAACACACTCAAGGCAACAATTATATCAGCGGATTTACAGCTACTGATGACGAAACTACCCTTCTCACTCTTACATTTGAAAAGCCCTCGTCCGCTGCCGCCGGAACAGAGTATTCTTTAGAGATTTTAGACTCCTCCATCTTCTGTAATAACGACGAAAAACTTTTAACCGTTACAACCACAAACGGCAAAATCA